>NZ_JBVHIP010000031.1:0-118123 GCF_055560495.1 Kitasatospora sp. NPDC023176
TCCCCCTCTTCATCAACAAACACCCCCCCCCCCCCCCCCGCCTCCACCCCCCCCCCCCCCCCGGCCGCGGGGGGGGGGGGGGGCCCCGCGCGCCCCCCCCCCCCCCCCCCCCACCCCCGCGGCCCATCAGACGAAGCCCCGGGCGTGGCCGCGCTCGCTCTACGTCAACCGGTACCCTCAGACGATCGAACACGCCGTCAGTCAATCGTCAAAAGAAGAAGCATGCGCTTCGACCCCCGCGTCGAGCTCGTCCTCCTGCCGCCGGCTGGGCCCCCGATCGCTGGTCCGTCCTGGCACTGGCCAAGGCGGCCGCGGAATTGGAATCCTCTGATGACGCACTCCCCGGGTACGCGTTGAAGTTCTTCGCCGAGTTCGCCGGTCTCTCGCTCCGGTTCCCGAACCCGCGTGATCCGCATCGCCTCACCGGTGTGAACTTCGGCTGCGGCACCAGTGGCCTGCACCCCGGCTCCCTCTCCAGCTTCTGCCGCGAAGCCGGTGAGGACCTCTGCGTCGTCGGGCTGGGCCGGCCGGGCAGCACCGGCTTCTACCTGCTCGGTGCATCCGGTGCGTTCTACTCCGCGTGGGAGGACGTCCACTTCCTCGGCCCGGACTTCGCCGAGGGGTACTCCGACTGGTGACGGCCAGACATCCCGGCCGTCCCCCGTCAGGGTCCGCAGCCCGGCCCCGACTCCCGGTCACCCCCGCGGCGACCGTCGAGGCTCCACCGCCTACCGGCCCGTCGCCGATGGAGCGCTGGTCCTCGACTGCCTTCGGACGCAACCACTCTGGGCGAACCCGTTGACGTGCGGATATCCGTGACCGGAGACGAGGCCCCCGCGGAGGCCGAGTCACTCGCCGATGATCTTCGGGCCCATCCGGCGATGCTCGACGTACGCCTCATCAGCCGGGCCCCGGGCCCTGGGGAACAGATACCGGTACAGAACACCATCTCCGTGGTGTTCGGCGAGTCGGCGGTGCCTCAGCCCTGGCCTGGGCCTTGGGCTTCTTCCTCCGCGGACCGCGAACCCGTGCAGTCCGCCTGACGGTCCACCGTGCGGGGACAAGGCCGGTGGAGATCAACCCCCGCAAGGCCTGGGAGAAGGACATCGAGCTGTTGCTGTGCGGCCGAACTGGCAGCGCGAAGTCCGACTGAACCGAAGAATCCCGACCATTCGCCCGTGGTCGGCAGCGGGCTGCAGCGGGCTGCACCGTCGAGCTGCCGAATGAGCCGTTGGGTTGGCGGCGCCGCGCCGGTACGCGATCCGGGCCGGCCGGGACGGCGACGGATCTACGGCGGCGACCCAGTGGTCGTGGTCGTCGTCGGGCTGCTGTCCAAGGGGGTGTGGGTGTGCCGTCGGGATCCAGTCCGTACGGCCACAGCACCGGACCGACGCCGGCCAGTGCCCGGACAGGCTGGTGTGGAGGACGGTCAGGGCCTCGGCGGGGTGTTGGAGTAAGCACTTGCGGCGTAAGCCCTTGCGGCGGAACCGGCCGCCTGGTGTCTATCCGCACACGTGCGTGGCCGAGCGTGGCCTACGTCCCGAAGTGGATAGCTGCGAGACCGACTCTCCAGGAGGCTGTACCTCGATGCGGGACGGACACAGCGCCGTCTGCGGGTCGCGGACCGGATCAGACTGTCGACCGACCCTCGGCTTCTGGGCAGTCGTCCGGCCGTTACGGCGCACCGTCACCCATTCTGGCGGCCCCAACGGCCCTGCCCTGTGGGCGTCCGGTACGTACGGCCACCCCGGGGGCCATTCGGCCATCCAGCCGGACGGCAACATCGTCATCTACGACTCCAACAACCAGGCGCTCTGGGCCACCGGCACCTACGGCCGGTAACGACCTCGCGCAAGCTTGACCTCGGAGCATCGACCACCGACGGCGCCATCATCCCCGACGGTCTGCCGCACTACGCGACCGGCGGCCCGGGCCGGACGCTGCACCGGGCGTTCGTCGAGGTCGACCGCGGCACCATGGCCAGCGAGAAGCGCGCCGCCAAGCCGATCGGCTACGCCCGCTTCCGCGCCCACCACCCGATCCTGCCCCACCTGCGGCGTACCGCTGGCACACAGAGCGTCCTGCCGACCTGGCAGCAGCACTACATCGTCTTTCCGCGGCTGCTGTTCGTCCTGGCCGACACCGGCGAAAGGGCCGCCCGGCAGTGTATCCGCAACCTCCGGGCCATCGCCGATGCCCACCCGCTGGTCGCCCGGATGCTGATGACCGTGAAGGCCGGCGCGGCCCGCCTGGCCGATCTGGAGCAGCACGGCACCAGCGCGGCGGTGTGGCACACCCTCAGCGACCACACGCGGCCTCTGCGCAGGGCCTGGGAGCTGTAGAGCGGCGCAGTGGCCGGCCCGGGCGGCATCAAGGTGTCCGCCCCGGGCATCAAGGTGTCCGGCATCATCGCCCGCACCCGGTACTTGGGCCACCCGCCACCGGGTGGTCTCCGCACTGAGGGCTTCACCGGCAGGGTGATCCCGGTGTGCGACGAGCGCGAGCACCCCTATGAACGACCGCCACTCTCGAGGGGATACCTGGAAGGCAAGACCGATCGAGAGGCCGTCTTCGTCACGAGCCGACCTGGTATGCCCAGGCGGACATCGAAGTCCACCTGGGCCAGAGTGCTGTCAGCCTTGACCGGGCAGCGAAGACTGTGCGGTTCGGCGACGGGACTCAGATCTTCTACACCAAGCTGCTGCTGGCCACCGGTGCCAGCCGCGTCGCCTCGACGTCCCCGGCAACGGTCTGACCGGTGTACACCACCTGCGCCGCCTGGCACACGCCGACCGGTTGCGTGAGACTCTCACTGAGCTGGGCCCCGACATGGGGCACCTCGTCATCGCGCGCGCCGACTGGATCGGCCTCGAAGTCGCCGCCGTCGCTCGCGAATGCGGTGCCGAAGACCCCATTATCGGGCCGGAGCCCACGCCACTCCATGCTGTACTCGGATCCGAATGCTGCCGTACCGCCGTTGCCTGGCCGCGAAGCTGCGGACCGCGCGTAGGAAGTCGATCTCGCGGAACGCGGGCCAGTAGGCCTCGCGGAAGTACAGCTCCGCGTAGGCGCTCTGCCAGAGCAGGAAGTTCGACAGCCGTTGCTCGCTGCTTTCGGCCTCGCCCCCGCCACCCGAGCCCCCGGCAAGAGCCGCAGCATGCCAACCACTCAGGTCCGCCAGTCCCCGCCCGCCTCTCCTGAGGGCCGTTGACCCCAACTCCTGTCAGCGCACGCGACAGACGGCTGACCCCAGCGGTGCCCTCGACGCCGTGGCCACTGCCGGTCGGGAGCGCATGACGCGCGCCGCCAGGCCGCCGGAGCTGCCGGAGCTGCTCGGGCTTTGGCGGTTCGGGAAGAGGAATCGGGTGACCGCCCGTCAGAGGTCTTTGGGGTAGCCCTTGTCGTCGTCGGAGTCGTAGACCAGCTTCCCGTTGCCGTCGTAGCCCTTGATGTGCGGGGTCCGGGTCACGGCGTTCGTGAGGACTCCCGTGGCGGCGAACCAGCCGTGGTCGAGTGCCGCGTCCACGGCCGGTCCGTTTCCGTACGAGACGGTCACGCGCGCCACCGAGAGGTCGTATGTGCCGATGCTGCCCCAGGTGTACGGCAGCTTCCACTCATGGCCGTCGACCATGGCCTGCCGGTACAGCTTGCCCCCGTTGATGTCCGGGTTCACCAGGCCCGCCGGGCCGCCCGCGCGCGGGTCGGCGCTGCCGGCCTGGAGGCCGGAGGTCTTGCCGTCGACCTGGTGGCAGATGACCTCGCTCGGATGCTCGCCCTGGCTGACGCCGACCACGTTGATGCCATCGCCCGGGGAGTTGTCGTCCCCGGTGCTCCTCACGGCGAGCAGGACGCGGTAGTCGGCGATCGCTCCGAGGTCGTGGACGGGCGGCCGGTTCGGGTGTGCACCCTGTCCGGTCGGCGGCGGCGCGCTCTGCCGACGGGCCTGCGACGCCGAGGCCCGGCACGCCGTCCGGCGACGGTGCGGGCTCCAGGACTACGACGGCTCTCCGCCGGCGGCGCGGGTTCTGCGCACCTCGGGGCCCGGGCCTTGGGCGTTCCATGGTTTGCACTCGTCGCGGGGCCGGGCTTGCCCCGTCGCCCTCCTCGGCACCTGCCGGGAAGACCCCCGCCGCGCTCCGGAACGTCCTGTACCAGAACGCCGTCTACTGCCTCTGGCTCAACGGCAGGAACCAGCTGGTCCGAGAGAGGGGGCCGGTCAGTCGGCAGGGCTGAACGCGGCGTCGAGGGCCTCGGGGAAGAGGTCGAGCGGCGGGCAGCCCCAGTCGCCGTTGACGTTCGTGACCAGTTGCATGTTTTTTGAGACTGCACACCCGGGTGCTCGCGCGCAGCCCGTCGGCCCCGGTGGGGTCGAACACCATCCGCAGCGCGTCCTCCTGGTGCTGGTCTGCAGGATCTCAGCGTAGGGCGTTCGTGCGTTTGCCGTCTCCCGTGGGGTGTTGGCGGTGTGGACGGGTGCCGGGATGTCCGGCCGGCCGCGTGGGCACGTGGTGCTGGCCGCGGCGGTCGGCCGGACGTCCTGGCGTTGGAAAGCTTCGGTGCGGCGATGCCGCACCTGGCCGGCCCTGCTGGAACAAGGCAAGCCGATCCCCTGTGTGTGTCGAGTGGCAACGGCCGGGGAGACCGCGTTCGAGGGACCCCTGTGGTGAGGGCAGGGGAGGGCGCTCTATGTCCGGGATGGATGCCCTGAGGGCATACGGACATGGCGAAGTGGGGGCCTATGCCGCCGGAGCTGGCATGGCGGTGCGAGCACTGTCGCGTGCTGCGGCGTCTGGGCATGCCGGGGCCGTATGCCACCAGGGCATCGGCGTACCGGGCGGTCGGCCTTGGGCCGGCCGCGTTCGCGTAACGGCGGGGATTGTTGGCGGAGTTCCGGCCGCGCTAATGGCTTCTGGTGTGTGGCTTTCATCCCGTCCTCCAATCCCGCGTCGCGCGTCGGGCGCTTGGGCGCGCCCGCCACCGCGCGGGGCCTTCTGGCTTGCCCCGCTTTGGTTATCCCGAGGATTGCGTCTCGGCGGCGTTCGGGCAAGCCTGGTTGTCCCGGCGAGGTCGGACGAAGTTGCCGTTGCGGGCACTCAGGAGGCCCGGGGGTTGGGTGCTGTGAGCTGGAGTTCTTCGCTGATGGTGTCTCAACTTGTAGTGGGACAAAGCGAGAAACCGGTCTTGGGGCGGCTGGACTGTCCCTACGGGACACAGGATTCTGTGCGATGGGAGTCCATCCCGCTTGGCTCTGGAAGGCCGGGCGGGCGTCGTGTGGGCCCCCTGTCGAGTGGCAACACCCGAGGGAGATCGCATTGCGTAAGAAGCACACCAACCAGGCCGTCGTGTCCGCGGCGTGCGTGGAGGTCCCGACGACGACCTGCACCCAGGTGCCGGTCTCGGCCGCGGTCGTCGTGGTCGTCGTCCTCCTTCTCACCACCGCGCTGACCGCGCGGGGCATGGCGGTGCAGACCATCGTCACCACCCTGGCCACGGCCGGCCTGCTCGGGATCGAGCTGGTCCGCCGCCTGGTCGAGGCGCTCACCACCCGCCGGACCCGCTAGGAGAGGGGCGGTGGGGCGCCTGAACAGCGCCCTGGCTGAGCAGAACACGGAGATCGGGGCTCTCGCGCGGTGGCTTCGCAAGCTGCGCGAGGGCTCCGGCCTCACCTACAGCCAGATGGCGCACAAGACCATCGAACTCGCACTGCCCGTCTCCCTCGCCACCCTCTCCCGGGCGGACGAGGGCCGTACGGTCCCGACCTGGCCGGTCACCGAGGCCTACACCCGGGCCTGCGGGGGATCGGTGCGCACCGCGGAGCGGCTGTGGCTGCGTGCCGACGCCAACCGGCCCGGACGAAAGAAGCGGGGCCAGGGCACGGTCGCCGTCCCCACCTCGGGCCAGGCCTTGCGGTTCATCACGGAGTGCTCCGAGTTGCACTTCGCGATGAAACGGCTGTGGCTGCACGCCGGGAGCCCGTCCCTGCGGGAGCTGGAGACGCGGGCCATGCGCGACGGAGTCAGCCGGCTGCCGAAGAGCACCCTGCACGGGGTCCTTGCCGGTGAACGGGACTGCACGGAGAGGATTCTCGTCGAGTTCGTGCGGGCCTGCGGGGTCGCACCTGAGAAGGAAGCCGAGTGGGTTGAGGCGCTGCGGCGCGTCAACACCTACCAGCGCGGAGGCAGGGCGCCGGTGTCCGTCGAGCGGCGGCTCGCCGAGGCCGAGGCGGAGATCCTGCGGCTGAGGGAGTCGATCGGCCGCGGCGCCGACGAGCCCTCGGTGCGGGAGCCGGCCACGGCCGTGGACACCCCGGTGCCGGTCCGGCGGTGGCGGTCGCGACCGCCGGCCGTGCCACAGCAGGCCCGGCCCCCGCAGCGGCTGGCCGAGCGGACCCCGTAGACGAAGGAGGACGGTTCGTGTGGTGCGGTCGCCGGCGGCCGCACCGGCGTCATCCCGCAGCCGCCGAACCCGGCCGGCGCAGACAGCCCGGGGCCCTGCCCGCCACCGACCGGAGGCAGGCAGGGCCCCGACCGCGGCCACAGTCACCCCCGGCCCCGCAAGCCCGTCTCCGCACGTCACCAGAGGGGTTGACCCGCCCGCCCAGCCGTGTACTGTGCGCCAGTTGCGCCGAGTTCGCGTGGTCGAACTCGGCGACGGAGCCCCCTTGATCGGCGCTTCCAGCCGCCTACTGTCCGGCCCATCGGACCCGCCCGGCACCGGGCGCCGAGGTCCGCACCAGCCAGTCGACGACACGGGAGGGGTGGGCAGTGTGGACGGTGAAAGCGGCCTGCTCGGGGGTGTCGTGGAGCATCACTTCCTGGGTGTGGACGTCGCCGATGAAGTAGCCCTCGTACACCGCCACCCACCGGTCGCCGATGCCGGCCAGGCCGCGCTCGACCCAGCCGATCTGGTGGCCGCTCGGTGCGCAGGGTGGGCGGGCGTGCGGGTGGACGGAGCGGTAGGAGGCGAGCGGGAGCCGCAGAACGGCCTGCCGCCCCGGCCGCCCTCCCCCTCGCCCCTCCTCCCGGCCGGCGGCCCCGCTGCGCGGCGGCGTGCCGGGCGCGGGTGGGGTGGGCGAGGGGGAGGTGGGTATCCGATCTTCCCGGGTGGTACGGGCCCTGGGAGACGGTGATCAGGTTCGGCCCCAGGGGCATCCGGTCGGAGCGGGTGGGTTTCGTCGGCGGCCGGCGGCGGGTCCTACCGGTGCGCGGGCGGCGAGGGCTGCGGGAGACGGCGGAGGAATTCCAGCAGTAGGGCGCAGAACGCGGCGGGCTGTTCCAGTGGGGCGAGATGTCCGGCTCCCGGGATGATGGTGGTGCGACCCGCATCGAGGTCGCGGGCCAGGTTCTCGGCGCCCTGGTGGAAGTCGGGCATGTCGTGCTCGCCGACGCCGATCAGAGCGGGCACGCCCCTGAGTGTGCTCAGCGCCGCCGGGCCGGTGCCGAGGGGGTCCGGCGCCTGCGGCGGTTCGCCGTGGGTGAGCTGGTCGGTCAGCTGGCGGTGGAGCATGCGGGCGGCGTGGGTGAGTACCTCCTCGGTGGCCCCGGCCGAGGTCCACGCCTTGACGCCGGCCGTCACCGCGGCGTCCAGGTCGTCGGCGGCCAGCGCCGTCCGTTCGGCCTCCCAGGCGGCGTCCAGACGCGGGGAGGCGGGCAGGTCGTGGGGCCGGTACCCGACCAGTACCAGGCCCTCCACCCGCTCGGGTGCCGTGACGGCGGCCTGGAGTGCCACCAGGGCGCCCAGTGAGTTCCCGGCGAGGACGAAGCGGTCGGCCTCCAGGTGGTCGAGCGTGTCGAGCACGTCCGACCAGGGGACCACCGTGCGGCGGTCGGGCACGGTCGCGTCGCCGTGGCCGGGCAGGTCGAGGGCGATGGCCCGCACGCCCGCCTCGGCGAGCAGCGGGAGGTGGGCGTCCCACATGGTGCGGTCGGTGGGCCGGGCGTGCAGCAGGACGACGGGCCGTCCCCGGCCTGCCTCGGTGGAGGGAAGCAGCATCGCTTGAGTGCCTTCTTCGGTGAGCGGGTGGGAAGGGCCGGCCGGCGTGGAGGGCAGCGGCAGGTCCTGCGGGGGTGCGGATCAAGCGGCGTCGGTGAGTTCGCCGAGTTCCGTGTCGGTCAGGCGCAGCGTCGCCGCAGCCAGGTTCTCCTCCAGGTGCGCGACCTTGGAGGTGCCGGGGATGGGCAGCACGACCTCGGAGCGGGCGAGCAGCCAGGCCAGCGCCACCTGGGACGGCCGGGCACCGTGGGCGGTCGCGATCCGGCCGAGTGGCCCGCCGGGGCGGGCGAGCTCGCCTGCGGCCACCGGCGCCCAGGGGATGAAGCCGATGCCGTAGCGGGTGCAGTGGTCCAGGACGTCGGCGGAGGTGCGGTCGGTCAGGTTGTAGCGGTTCTGGACGGTGGCGATTTCCGCGATCGTGCGCGCGTGCTCGACCTGGTCGACGGTGACCTGGGACAGTCCGATCGCGACGATCTTGCCTTCGTCCTGGAGCGTTTTCAGCGCACCGATCTGGTCCTCCAGCGGGACCTCGGGATCGATGCGGTGCAGCTGGAACAGGTCGATGTGGTCCAGGCCGAGTCGGCGAAGGCTCATCAGGGCCTGCTGGCGCAGGTACTCCGGGCGCCCGACCGGCGGCCACGCCTGGGGGCCCAGGCGCACCAGCCCGTCGCGGGTCCTGATCGTGTCCGGGCCGTTGCGGGTCAGCCCGGCTTTCGTCGCGATGAGCACGTCGTCGGGGTAGGGGTGGATCGCCTCCCGGATGATCTCCTCGCTGACGTGCGGGCCGTAGGAGTCGGCGGTGTCGATCAGCTGCACGCCGAGTTCGACGGCCCGGCGCACCACGCGGACGCACTCGTCGCGGTCGTCGGGCTCGCCCCACACGCCGAGCCCGGTCAGGCGCATGGCGCCGAAGCCGAGGCGGGTGACCTCCTTGCCGGCGATCTTGAAGGTGCCGGCGGTGTCGGACGGGGCGTCGGTCATGACCGGATGTCTTCTTCCTCTTCGGTGTTGTCCTGAACGGTGGGAGCCGAGGCCTGCTCGGCCAGTCGGCGGAGCTGGACCAGGGCCGCGGCACTGGCGCTACCGGGTTCCGCGCTGTAGACGGACAGGTGCTGGCCCGCGGCGCTGGTGACGGCCAGCGCCTCGAAGTGCAGCCGGATCTCGCCCACCAGGGGGTGCCGGAAGTGCTTGTCCTCCTGTGTGCGGGGACGGACCTCGTAACGCGCCCACAAGCCGACGAAGGCGGGGCTGCGCACGCCGAGTTCGCCGACGATGCGCTCGATCCGCTCGTCCTTGGGGAACTGCGAGGAGGACGCCCGCAGGTTGCCGACCGCGGTGTGCGCCGCCTTGTCCCAGTCGACGTAAAACTCGCGTGCGAACGGGTCGAGGAAGATCATTCGCAGCAGGTTGTCGTACCGGGCGAACCCGCGGTACAGCTCGCGCGCCATCCGGTTGGCGGCCAGGACGTCCTGCGCCGCGCCGACCACGAAGGCCGGCACGTCACGCATGCCGTCCATCAGCCGCGACAGCTCCGGGGCCACGGCAGGTGCCGCGGCCGCCGTGGCGAAGACCGGCAGGCCGAGCCGGAACAGGTGACCCGCTGCGGTGCCGTCCAGCCGCAGGGCCGCAACGATCGCCCGGAGCACCTGCTCGGACGGGTTCCGCTCACGACCCTGCTCCAGACGGATGTAGTAGTCCGTGCTCACCCCGGCCAGCAGTGCCACCTCGTCCCGCCGCAGTCCCGGCACCCGCCGGTCCCCGCCGTCGAGCAGCCCGACGTCCCGCGGCGTGATCATCGCGCGGCGGGCACGCAGGTACGCACCGAGCTCGTTGTTGCTCTCCATGCCCGCCACGCTAGATCCACTCCATGGGGCGGGGCGTGGGTGCGGTGCACCCACCCGAGGGGGCGGCTGCCCGGCATCCCGATGGAAGCCCCCGGTGGAGGCCGCCGGTGGAAGCCCCCGGTGGAGGCCGCCGCCCGCCGGACGGGGGCTCAACCGTCAGGACTACCACGGCCAGAGCAGCGACCCGCAGCTGCCGAGGGGGCGCGGCCGGGGGGTGTGCGGCAGCCGCGAACTTGAGTATCCGTACTCAGGACGGCACATGGGATGAGCGTGAGGATGACCAGATGCTTGAGTTAGTAGTCGACGTTCTCGTGGCGGTGGTGCTGACCACTGTGGAAGTGGTGGCACTGGTCCTCGCCTTTTTCGCCATCGGAATCACGGCGTGGGCGGATGACAAGTCGGGCCGCGGGGTCACACCCCGCCTGAAGCGGATCACCTGTGCCGTGGCAGTGGTGTCGTTGGTCCTGCCCTTGGCGTGTGCCTACGGGCTGTTTCTGCTGCATCTGCCGATCGCGGCGACCGCCCAGTGCCTGCTGGTAGTAGCGGTACCGTTCCTCCGCCCCATCCTGACCGCTGTGAACCGTCTGCGGGAAGGCGTGACGCGTCGCTGGGGCGGACGCCGGCGGCGCTGACGCGCCCGGAGGCAGGAAGAGGCCGGGACGGCGGTTGCCGCCAGGACGAGACGGTGCCCCGGCGGCAGGCACAGGAAGCACGGGAAGCAGCAGGCCGGACCGGAGCGGGGCCGGAGACGACCGGGCAACCCAGGGGCCGGGACGGCCAGGACGGCGGCCTGGACCGGCCACCGGGGCCGACAGGGGCACGGCCAGGGCGCGGCAGCGGGGTGGGCAGGCAGTCAGGCCGGCAGAGCGGCAGAGCGGCGGCCGGTGCGACGCCCCCGCCAAGGCTGGCCCGAGGCCCCCGCCGATGACCGCCGTCGGCCGACGGATCAGGTGTTGGAAGGCGCCCTCAGCCGAAGTTCTGGATCACCGCACTGCATGCCAGACCACTCATCACGCTCACTGCGGAGGCGACGAAGCGCCATGGAGCCCAGCGCGTCCGGGGCGGCAGGACCCAGGCAGTCGCGACGAGCACCACCTGTGCGGCCATCAGGCCGTAGGCAACGTCGTACTGAAGGCCCCAGTCCCGCCCACAGGCACCCCGTGGCACACACTGGTCGACCTCGACCGCGCGCACCAGCGCGAAGCACCAGTAGAGGATCTGGCAGAGCGGCAGCAGAACCGTCGCGACGAGGGGAAACCTCCACGCGTCGCGGTCATGCGGTGGCGATGCGGACCCGGCCGCGATGTTGTCCATGAACCGATTCCACCGTGCCGAACCGGACCGCACATGAGCGCGACTACTCAGTCAGGACAGCTCACGTACCCGGTTGTCTCCGGCCGTCCAACACCGCTGCGGCCCCGGGACCGCAGACCAGGAACGCGGCCGTGCTCCGCCACCCCGGCGACGGGGGCGCAGCAGGCCGGGGGCGGCCAGCGCCTGGCGGTCGTGGGCCCCGGACGGCAGCCCCGCCTGTGGCTGTCACGGGCGCCGTCCACCGGCAGCGGCCGCCCCGGCGCCCAGCGGGCACGCCCGGCCGGGGCGGAGCCTGGCCCGGACGGCAGCCCGCACGGCGACGTCGACCACGATGCGGGCCAGGACGGCGTCGGCCCACCCACCACCTTGGCCACGGGAACCCGGGGCCTGCGTGACTTCGATGCTCCAGGACATCAGCCACGCGCTGCAGACACCGGTGCTGCTGGGCCACGCGGCCCTCGGCGGCTCCCAAGAACCCGGCACCGCCGCCATCGACGGCGCACCCGCTCTCACCTGGCAACCCGCCGCTCCAGAGCGCTGGCGAACCCTCCCGCTTGACGCTCAATCACGTGCGATGTCTGCGGTGGCCCAACCCGGGTCCGGCGAGAGTGAGAGCGGTGTGTGTCTCGCCCGGCCTGAACACCGCAGGTCAGGCCCTCGCCGTGGGCCACCGGCCAACACCACCGGGGCGCCGATTGACGGCATCCACAATGCCGGACGGCCCTGCCACTCCTTCGCTGGAGTGGCAGGGCCGTCCGGCTTCATCAGCGAGGCTACGGAGTCGTCGGGATGTAGTCGTAGCAATAGTTCATGGCGGTGCCCAGCGGATTTATTTGCCAGTACGCATTCCACAGGGCGGTGCCGGTCCTGGGTCCGACAATGCCGTCGATGTCAAGGCCGCCGTGCGCGCGCTGGAAGTCCTCGACCGTGCTCTCCGTGTCCGGCCCGAAGTCGCCGTCCACGGCGATCTTGTGGCCGAGGCCGACGCCGTTCAGGAAGGCCTGAACACACGAAACCGCGGTTCCGCGCGACCCCTTCTGCACGTAAGGGGCGGTGTAGGAGGCCTGGGCCGTTCCGCTGAGGCCAATGACCACGGACAGCGACAACGTCACGCCCGCAGCGATCCGTGCTATTGCGCGCGTTCTCATGCAATTACATCCATCTCTGGGGCCATCCCCCGGTGGCTCCGGTGATGACGGGGCATCAGTCATCACCGCCAGGGATCCTACATGAGATGATCATGAAAAAATCTGATCTCGCGGGCGGAACACCAGGACCTCGGGCCCGCACCGTCCGTTCCACGCTCTGGGCTACCGGGCCGCGCCGGGTGCAGCCGACGGCAGACCCGCGATCCACCAGGACATCCGGCTGTGGAACCTGGACTGCCTGCTGACCGGAGTGCCGCTGGAGGACTCGGTCACGGCACCACCGGACTGGCGCCCGGGTTGGCACTACACGCTTCCAGCCGACTGGCCCGCCCCCGCCCGGTGAACCTTCTCGACTGCGGGCGTTGCCGTCCGACTCCCGCCCCCGGAAGGTTTTTCGGATCCACCCGCAACCCCGGTGCGTCCCATACGTCTTGATGAATGAGAGGCAAGGGAGGAGCGGCGATTCCGGAGCACGGTGCCTTCGGCACTCGGCTCGCTCACCGACCCGGTCGATCATTCATCCAGTCATGCTCTGAGCCGTATTTCGGCTTCTCACAGTCACGTTCCAGGGGGAGAAACATGTCCATCGCCCGTATCCGTCGCGCTCGCCGTACCGCAATGGCCACTGCCGTCGCCGGGGCTGCCGTGCTCTGCGGGGCGGTCGGGGTGTCCGCACCCGCCGCCTTCGCGGACGGGGCGCCGCAGGCCACGCTCTCCGTCGAGGCCCCGGCCGCGATCGGATTCGCCGGCCGGCCGGTCGAGTTCAACGAGACCATCACCAACACGGGGAACCAGGCCACCACGTACGGCCTGTCGTTCGACACCGCCAGCGACCTCGGCACGCCCCGGAACGCGATCACCATCGACTACAAGAACCCGGCCGACGGCACCTGGAAGTCGATTCCGCTGGAGTACCACGCAGGGCAGGACAACGTCACCTACAGCGGGTTGCTGGCCGGGCCTGACGGTGTGACCGTCCCCGCCGGCGGCGAGGTCACGCTGGACCTGCGCATCGGCGCCCCGATGGGCCTGCCCCACGACGGGGCGTCCAACGGCGGCTTCAAGTCCCTCAAGCTGCACTCCTCGGTGGTCGCGCTCGACGGCTCCTGGGTGGGGCTGGCCCAGGACACCAGCACGATCCAGGCCGAGTCGCTGACCACCTCGCTCTCCGAGGTGCCGGCCACGGCCGTCGCCGGCGGCGACCCGATCGAGTTCGACGCCGTCCTGGACAACTCGACGCCGTCCGACTACGTCAACCTCAGCAACCTCCTGTACACCGACCCGCACGCGACGGTGCAGGTCCAGGACGCCGACGGTTCGTGGCGTGTGCTGGACAAGGTGTCGGACCAGATCCCGGACGACCCGTTCGGCGTCTACCTCCAGGGCCGCGACTCGGGCATCCACGCGGGCGACACGACCGTCATCCGGGTCCGCGTCTCCTACGACGCCACCACGCCGGCCGGCGCCACGCAGCTGAGCCCGTGCGTGATCGTCAACGAGGGCGACATGCGGTTCCGCGGCACGACGACCTGCGGCGCCCAGCACACCGTGCAGATCCTCCCGGCGACCACCACCTCCTGATCACCACCCCCACCACCAGCGCCGCCCCGCCCGCCTGTGGGCGGGGCGGCGCCCCGTCCGGCGAGCTTCTTGAGTCCGTTTCGCATGGTGTTCCTGTTCCGGTGAGGGTGTCCGCACGCGTGCGGGGCTTATTCAGCCCAGGGAGCGCACTGGGGAATCCGAGATCCCCGTCCGGGGCGGCACGGGCGGGACTCAGAAGTGCGCTGCACACCCTGACAGCCGGTCACATCGCCGACCAGACGGCTGAGCCAGCCCTGATCCGCTCACCAGAGCACGGCGAGCGGACAGCAGGCAGCGGCGCTGCGCGTGGTGGCGGACAGGGGGGATCGCCCCGACCACCGCCCCTGAGCGGATCGTTGATCACTCATATGTACGATGCTCCCGGGATGGCCGAGAGCCATCGTCGTTCGGGACGTCACGGGGGATGTCCCGGACCTTTCTCCACCCCGTTCAGGAGCGCCCTCATGAAGCGACGCGTCATTGCTCTGGGCACCACGGTTCTATCCTTTGCCGCCTTGCTCGGCTTCGCCCCGGCCGCGAGTGCGTCCACCCCTTCGTGCACGACGGGGCTGCAGGTCTCGGTGAATGGCTACGGAACCTTCGTGCCGGTGTCGTCCACCGGCTCGGTGAACTGTGTCATGGGCCAGCAGTCAGGGTTCAACAGCGGGACCTACGACCTCCAGGTTTCGCTTCACCGGTGCGACGGCGCCAACAACCTTGCCGAGGACGGCTACTACGGCCCCGCCACGGCCCAGGCGGTGCGGGACTTCCAGGCTCGGGTCGGCCTCGACCCGGACGGCGTCTACGGTCCCCAGACGCGTATGGCCATGTACTGGCACGCCAACACGGACCAGACGATCTGCAACAAGTTCTGATCGACTGATCCGACCCAGCCCCCGGCCTTCGGTCCGCCTCGGTTCTGGCCTTCTGGGCCTCCTGGCAGGCCTTGTCCGTCTCGTCCGCGCCGGCCTTGCGGGCGGTCTCGACGGCGGCTGCGGTGCGGTTGGCCAGGTCTTCGGTCTCGGGTACGGCGGGCCAGGTCCTGTACGGCGCCGGCCTTGTCGACCGCGGTCTGCGCGTCCGTGGCGAAGCCGGAGGCCGCGTTGGCGTGGTCGGTCGGCTCCTTGGCGGCGTTGGGGCTCTGCCCGGCGTGGTCGGCGGCGCTGCCGTTGCGGCGTTGTTCGCGGCGGCCGTGGCCTCGGCCGTGTCGCTGCCCGCCGCACCGGGGGGCCGGGTGGCGGACGGTCACGGCGGCCGAACGGGCGGACACCCCTGCGGGGGTGTCCGCCCGTTCGGCGTCGGCGACAGTCGGATGACTGCACCCGGTGGGCCCGCCGCGGCCTCCTGCGGCTCGACGTCATGTGACTGATGCGGTCGCCCCGATGGCCCGAGAACAGTGGGGGCACCAGCGAGTCTCCAGGAAGGACCAGACATGATCGACAGGCGAACCTTCACCAGGGCGGTCGGTCTCGGCGTGGGCGCCACCGCCGTATCACTCGGCGCGGCCGCGAACGCGTCCGGCGCCGCCGCCACCGGCGCCGGACGCCCCGGCCGCCCGGCCCCGGTCATCCCGACCGTCACCCCGGGCACCCACACCGCGTTTCCCGCCCTCCGGCAGGTCCGGGCCGGTGTGCTCGACATCGGCTACGCCGAGGCCGGGCCGAAGCACGGGCCGGTGGTGGTCTGCCTGCACGGCTGGCCCTACGACATCCACAGCTACGTCGACGTGGCCCCGCTGCTGGCGGACGCCGGGTACCGGGTGATCGTGCCGTACCTGCGGGGCCACGGCAGCACCACGTTCCTCTCCCCGACCGCCGTCCGCAACGCCCAGCAGTCCGCAGTCGCCCTCGACGTCATCGCCCTGCTGGACGCCCTCGGGATCCACCGGGCGGTGCTGGCCGGTTTCGACTGGGGCGCGCGAACGGCCGCCGTCGTCGCGGCGCTCTGGCCGGAGCGGGTCAAGGCCCTGGTGTCGGTGGGCGGTTACCTCGTCACCGACGTCGCCGCGCAACGCAACCCGCTGCCGGCCAAGGCCGAGCACACGTGGTGGTACCAGTACTACTTCGCCACCGACCGCGGCCGCACCGCCATGGAGACCCGGCAGAACCGCCACGACCTGGCCCGGCTGGTGTGGACCGAGGCCTCCCCGACCTGGCACTTCGACGACGCCACCTTCGAGCGCACCGCCGCGGCCTTCGAGAACCCCGACTACCCGGCCGTCGTGGTGCACAACTACCGCTGGCGCCTGGGCCTGGCCGACGGCGAGCGCCGCTACGACCGCTACGAGCAGCTGCTCGCGGCCCGGCCGCCCGTCACGGTGCCGACCGTCACCCTGGACCCGGCCCTCGACCCGTTCCTGCCCTCGACCGACGGCACCGGGTACCGCGGGTTCTTCACCGGCCCGTACGAGCACCGGGTGCTCGCCGGCGTCGGCCACGACGCGCCGCAGGAGGCGCCGACCGCCTTCGCCCAGGCCGTGGTGGACGCCGACCGGCTCTGACCCGCGCACCGCGTCCGGGTCCGCCCCCTCTGCTCGGAGGGGGCGGACCCGGACGCGGTCAGTGCCGCGCGGTCGCGGTCAGTGCCGCGCGGGCCGGACGCAGTGGAAGCTGCTCGCGGCGGCCGGGTCCCCGTGGCCGGTGTAGCGGGAGAGCATCGGGTAGCGGCACAGCTCGCGGGAGACGGTCGCGCCGGTGCCGGTGGTCACCGTGGCGTGCAGCACCGAAGGCGCCCTGCCCTGCTCCACCCAGGCGGTCAGCGCCGCCAGGTCGTCCACCTTGCCGCCGTCCAGACCGCAGTGGTCGACGCCCGGCGCCAGGAACAACCGGTAGAAGTCGTCGACCTTCCTCGCACCGCCCATCCGCGCCTCCACCCGCTCGCGGTAGTCGACCGTGCCCGCGGTGGGGATCAGCTGGTCGGAGTCGCCGTGCCAGCTGAGCAGCTTGCCGCCGGCGTCGCGGAAGGCCGAGAGGTCCGCGTCCCGGGTACCGATGACCTGGTCGTACTCGGCGCGCGCCGTGCGGAGGACCTCCTCGAACTGCGCGCGGGTCAGGTGCGCGGTGTCGAAGCCGGGCTGCTTCGCCACGAAGGTGGCGACCCAGGCGGCCGGGACGAGGAACGGCGCGCCGGTGGTGACGCCGTCGTCACCGGTCCTGCTGGCCGCCAGGTAGCGGAAGTCGGCGCCGATCGGCAGGCCGTACCAGAGCCGTTTGCCGTGGGTGTCGCGCGGCCCGTCCCAGATCCGCCGGACCACCTCGGCGTCCGCCGCCGTGACGGTGACCTCCTTGCCGTCGCAGACGATCCGGGTGCCGATCAGCCGGCGCGGGTCGAAGTCGCACCGCCGCGGGTCGCCGATCAGGCCGTCGGCGACGCCGTCGAGCTGGTCGCAGGCCTTGAGCGCGGCCTGGTTGAAGGCGTCGAACTCGCAGCCGGTCGGGTAGGTGTGCGCCTCGTTCATCACCACCTGCGGCCACAGGCTGGCGACCTCGAACTGGTTCCAGTTGATGCCCGGCGCCGCGGCCTTGATGCCGTCGAAGTCCGCCGGGTACCGCTGGGCCTCCAGGTAGCCCTGGCGGCCGCCGGTGGAGCAGCCGTTCCAGTAGGAGTAGGAGGCGGCCCGGCCGTAGACCCCGGCCACCACCTGCTTGCCGACCAGTGCCATCTCGTGCGCGGAGCGGGAGGCGAAGTTGTCCAGCAGCGCGGTGTTGACCTTCCCGGCGGCGTCCAGCCCCCAACTGGTGTCCAGGGCGCCGCCGACACCGGCGTCCGTCGTGGCGACGGCGTAGCCCTGCTTGACGGCCGCGGCGAGCCCGGCGCCGCTGTCCCCGGCGGCGTAGGCGCTGCCGCCCGCTCCCTGGAAGCGGCCGTTCCAGCCGCTCTGCGGCAGCCAGACGGTGACCTTGGCGTGGTCGTCCGCGCCGGGGTGGGTCAGGGTGACCGTCACCTCGCAGTGCGCCGGGACGTCCGGCACCGGGAAGCCGCCCAGCGGCGGGACCCCGGGCACCTGGAAGGTGCCGGCCGGCACCGGGGCGGCGGTCACGGACTCCACCGCGGTGCCCGCCGGGGCCTGGACCGGGACGGCGGCCGGGGCGCAGGCGAAGGACGAGGGGGCGGTGGCGGCGGCGTTCACGGCAGGGTTCGCGGCAGGGTTCACGGCGGCGGTGAGCTCCGGGAACGCGCTCACCGGTGTCGAGACGGCCACGGCGGCCACCAGCGGGACGGCGGCCGCGACGATGGTCAGGAACCGTCGTTTCATGATCTCTCCTCGGGATCGGGGTCGGCGCCATCACTGTGGCCGCCGGAGCGGTGACGGCACATCAGTCACTTGACGCCGGTCGGCGCGGTGGTCGCGGGGCCGACCGGACCGGAGAACCTGGGGTCACATGACCGATGTGCCGGCACCGGCGCCGCACGACAGTGGGGCCGCTGGATCAACCCGTTGTCGAACTCCCTTGGAGCACTCCCATGTTGAACCTTGAGAACGGCCGCCTGCGCCGGATCGCCACCGGTGCCGCCGTCGGCTCGACGGCGGCACGGGCGCGGCCGGTCAGCGTGCGGCGCCCAGGTGCTCGGTGAAGAAGCCGGCCAGCGTGTCGACGGCCGGGTCGATGTACTCCCTCCGGTCGTAGAGGTCGACGTGGCTCGCGCCCGGGATCCGGTGCAGTTCTGCCGGGCCGGTGGCGCGCTGGTGGGCCTCGACGGCCATCCAGGCGGTGACGGCACGCTCGCCGACGATCTGCAGCACCGGGCGGGGGCCGATCAGCGGAACGGCGAAGAAGGCGTCGAACCCGGCCAGTCGGTCGATGCTCGCCCAGGCCAGGGACTTCGCGGACCGCTCGTGCGCGCCGCGTGGGGTGCAGTAGTACTCGAAGCCCTCGACACCGTGCTCGCCGCCGAGCGCGCGGGCCTGCTCGGCCGTCTGCGGGAACACCGTCAGCGCGCCGGGGTCCTCGCCCCGGGCGGCGGCGGTGCGGGCTCGGGCGGCGGCGTCCAGCAGGGCCCGGAAGACGGCCGGGTCCTGGCCGCCGTCGGCGCCGAGCCGGAACTGCCGGGAGGGGTCGGCGGTGGACACGGCGGCCACCGCCCGGACCCGCCGGTCGCCGCCGGTGGCGGCCAGCCCGTACCCGCCGGAGGCGCAGATGCCGAGCAGACCGATCCGCTCGGCGTCGACCTCGCCGCGGGTGCCCAGGAAGTCCACCGCCGCCCTGAAGTCCTCGACCCGCTGGCCCGGGTCCTCCAGTCCGCGCGGCAGACCGCCCGACTCGCCCTGGTGGGCCGCGTCGAAGGCCAGGGTGACGAAGCCGCGCTCGGCCAGCAGCCGGGCGTAGGTGCCGGAGGCCTGCTCCTTGACCCCCGTGCCCGGGTGACCGACCACCAGGGCCGGGCGCGGAGCTCGGGCCGGGGCGTCGGGGAGGTACAGGTGCGCGGCGATCGTGGTGCCGGCGCTGTCGAAGCGGATGTCCGTCCTGGCCATGGGGTCCTCTTCCGGTCGGTCGGCCCGCCGGCGGTCCGGGGGGCGTCGGGGACCACCGTGGCCCACGGGGGCGGACCGGGGCTTCGGTCAGATGACTCCACGCCTGACCTGCAGTCATGGGGCGCTCCGGCGGCCGACGGAGCCGGTGGTCAGATGACCGATGCGGGGGCCCGCCACCGGGCGAAGGATGGGATCCCGGCCACGGCCGCTCCGGTCGCGGCCGACCACCCACCCCCGGACAGGAGCTCCCATGGACCCGCACGAAGAACCCCCCGGCAGAACGGCCACGGTCGTCCTCGACGCCGCCTTCAAGGCGGACGCCCCCGCCCGCTACGCCCGGCTGCGGGACCTCGGCCCGATCCACCCGGCCGAGTTCCCACCCGGCCTGGCGGGCTGGGTGGTGGTCGGCCACGACCTCGCCCGCCGGGCGCTGACCCACCCCGCCCTGCTCAAGGACGCCACGCCCGCCGCCGACGCCCTGGACGCGGCCGGCTTCGTCCTGCACCGGCCCTCGGTCGGCCTCGGCGCGCAGATGATGGAGGCCGACCCGCCCGAGCACACCCGGCTGCGCCGGCTCGCCGCGGCCGCCTTCACCCCGCGCCGCACGGCCGAACTGGCGCCCCGGATCGAGCAGATCGCCCACGGGCTGATCGACGCGATGCCGCCCTCGGGCGCGCTCGACCTGGTCGAGGCCTTCAACGCCCCGCTGCCCGCCACCGTCATCGCCGAACTCCTCGGTGTACCGGCCGAGCACCACCGGGACTTCCGCCGGTGGTCGTCCCAGGCACTGCGGCCCGCCTCCCCGGAGCACCGCCCGGCGCTGGCCGCCCTGCACGGCCTGCTGGCCGAGCTGGTCGCGGACAAGCGCCGCCGGCCGCAGGACGACCTGCTGTCCGCGCTGGTCGCCGTGCGCGACGGGGAGGCGGGGCGGCTCACCGAGGAGGAACTGGTCGGCACCGCGCTGATGCTGGTGGTCGCGGGCCACGAGAGCACCGTCAACCTGCTCGGCAACGCCGAACTGGCGCTGCTGCGGCACCCGGACCAGCTGGAGCTGCTGCGCGAACGGCCCGAGCTGCTGCCCGCCGCGGTGGAGGAGTTCCTGCGCCACGACAGCCCCGTGGAGCGCTCCACCAACCGCTACGCGGCGGTGGACCTGGAGCTGGGCGGGGTGGCGATACCCCGGGGCGGCCTGGTCGTGGTCGCCCTCGGCTCGGCCGGCCACGACGCCGCGCAGCGGGGCTCCGGCGACCCGGCCGCCCTCGACGTGGGCCGGCCGGACGCCCGCCACCTCGCCTTCGGCCACGGCATCCACCACTGCCTGGGCGCCCCGCTCGCCCGGCTGGAGGCCGCCGTCGCCCTGCGCGTGCTGCTCGCCCGCGTCCCGGAGCTGGAACTGGCCGTCCCGGTGGAGTCGCTGGCGTGGATCGACTCCGGGATCATCCGCGGCGTGCTCTCCCTGCCGGTCCGCTACCGGCACGACTGACCGCTCCGGGGGCCCGTCAGCCGGAAACGCCGGTACCGGGGGTGCGGAAGAGCACCCCCGGTACCGGCGTCCGGCCGAAGTCGCCGCGGCCCGCGTCAGGCCGGGATGACCCGGTAACTGCGCATCGCCCACGGCGTGTCGGACTGCGCCAGCGAGCCGGTGGCCCACGGAACCGCCCCCGCGCAGCCCGCGCCGCGGTACAGCACCACGGACGCGGAGCCGTTGGCGACCTGGACCGAGCGGGCGGGCGTCGCCAGGGTGTGGCAGGTGCCGAGGTCGGCCAGGTCGACCGTGGTCGCCGTGCCGCTCCCGTCGGTGCCGGTGTACAGGTGGGCGCCCGGCTGCAGCGGCGGCCGGCCGGCCGCGTTCGCCGGGCCGGCGCCGAGACCGACCAGGGCGGCGACCGCGGTCGCCGCGACGGCCGAGCCGCGGAGCACCGTCTTCGGGGTGCACATGGGCGAACCACCTTTCCGTGGGTGTGCTGGTGACGCCGGTACGGCAGGCGGCAGCGGGGGGCTGAGCCGCTCCTGCCGTACCGGCGGGTCAGGTTCCCGGACGGGGCGTCCGGGACGGCACGGTCTGGCTCAGTGGACGTAGAGCTCGTTGGAGCAGTACGTCCACCAGCCGCGGGGCGGGGCCCAGCCGAGGTACTTGGTGCCGCAGATCTTGATGCTGTTGATCCTGCCGATGTACTTCGTCGCGACGGACTTGCCCTGGTCCACCTCCAGCGGCGTCTTGATGTGGCCGAAGTCGTCGGTGGCCTGGACGGAGCCCTTGAAGTAGGTGCCGTCGCCGACGTAGATCCACACCCAGCCGTCGGAGCAGTTGTCCACCTGGACTTGGACGTTGCCGAACCCGAAGTACTTCGTGCAGCCGGCCGTGGCCGCGGTGCTCGCGGACGCCGGGGTGGCCGAGACGGTGGTCAGCGCGGCGACGGCGAGGCCCAGGGCGCCGGCGGTCCTGGCCAGCTTGCCGAACGGGTTGTTCACGGTGATGACTCCTGCGGTGCGATGCGTGCGGTGTACTGATGACGTGTCTGCTCGTGCAGCGACTCCACAGTGCCGCGCGGGCCACGACCCCGGCATCAGTCAAACGACTGCGTTCCCCACCGCCCGGCCCTCACCACCCGGCCGTCACCGCCCGGCCGGCCCTCACTCCAGCAGTCCGGCCGCCACCCGCCGGACCAGCTCGCGGCGCTGCGCCGCGTCGTGGACGTCCACCACCATCAGCACCTCGGGGGCGATCGTGGGCCAGAGCATGGCGAGGTGGACCATCACCGCGAACAGCAGCCGGGCCTCGAACCGGTCCGACACCACGCCCCGGCTCTGGGCGTCGGCGATCACCCCGATGCGGCGGCGGACCTCGTCGAGGGCGCGGGCGTCGGGCGCTTCCGCGCCGCGCTCCATGTTCTGCCAGGTGATCAGCCGGGGGAGGTCGGGGTGCTCGGCGTAGATGTCGCCGAGCCGGGCCGCGAACTCGGGGAGGTCCTCGTCCCCGTCGAACGGCAGGCTGTCGACGATCTGTTCCACCGCGGCGCTCCAGACCGCGTCGAACAGGCCCACCTTGCTCCTGTAGTAGTGGTAGATCTGCGCCTTGTTGCTCCGGGCAGCCGCCGCGATGCGATCCACCCGGGCGCCGTGGAGCCCGTGAGCGGCGAACTCGGCCCGTCCGGCCGCGAGGAGTCTCTGCTTGGTGGCTTCGGCGTCACGTTGCATGCGCAGACCTTAGCCGAGTACCGACTAACCGTTTGGTTGACAGTCGGTTCCTCGGCCGGGTCTAATCAACCAACCAGGTAGTTGAAAGCCGTACGGCCCTCGCGGGCGCCGGGCCCCGACGTCCGACCGGTCACGGCCCTCACCGACCTGGACGTTCGATGGGGAGGGAACCGGACCGTGGGATCAGTCGGGCCGATGCTCGGTCGGGACGGCGAACGCGAGCAACTGACCGCGTTCGCACGGTCCGTGGAGGGGCGGACGCTGCTCCTGCGGGGCGAGACCGGCGTCGGCAAGAGCACCCTGCTCGACTTCGCCGCCGAACTCGCGGCCCGGGAGGGGCAGCTCGTGGTCCGGGCAACCGGGGTCGAGGCCGAGTCCGAGCTGCCCTACGCCGGGCTGCACCAGCTGCTCTACCCGCTGCTGGCGCACACCACCGGACTGGACGACACCTCCCGCGCGGCCCTCGGCGCCGTGTTCGGCCAGACCGGGGGCACCCCGCCGTCCCTGATGTCCCTCGGCATCGCGGCGCTCGGCCTGCTCTCCGCGGCGGCGCTCGAACAGCCGCTGTTCCTGGTCCTGGACGACGCCCAGTGGCTGGACGACTCCAGCGCGGCGGTCTGCGGGTTCATCGGCCGTCGGCTGACCGGCAGCCGGCTGAAACTCCTGCTGGCGGTCCGCTCCGACATCGCCTCCCCCTTCGACACCGCCGCACTGCCCGAACTGGCGGTCGGCCCGCTCAGCGAGGAGGACTCCGCCCTCCTGCTGGACGGCCACCACCCGTCGCTGGAGCGCCGGTTGCGCCGCATCGTCCTCAACCAGGCCCAGGGCAACCCGCTCGCCCTGCTGGAGCTGCCCGGCCACGCGGGCGGCCCGACCGACGACCGGCCCCCGGCCGACCCGCTGTCCCTGCGCGGCGCCTCACCCTCCCGGCGCCTCCGGCACCTCTACGGCACCCGGATCACCGGCCTGGCCGCCGGCGTCCGGGCGGAGCTGCTCAAGGGCGCCCTCGACGGCGTCGCGGCCGGGTCCGGCGACGGCCCGGTGCCCGCGGGCCGGTACCGGATGCGCGACGCCGACGAGGCCGTCGTCCGCGGCCTGCTGGTGATCGAGCCGTCCACCGGCGAATTCGCCTTCCGGCACCCGCTGGTGCGCTCCAGCGTCGTCCAGCTCGCGACCCCCGGCCAGCGCCGCGAGGCGCACCGGACGCTGGCCCGGCTGCACCGGGGAGACCTCGAACGCCGGGCCGCGCACCTCGCCGAGGCCACCCTGGACCCGGACGAGGAGGTGGCCCGGGTCCTGGAGGCCGCCGCCGAGTCCGCGACCCGGCGCGGCGGCGCGCTGACCGCGGTGACCTGGCTGACCCGCGCCGCCGAACTCAGCGAGCACCCGGCCGAACGGTCCCGGCGGCTCGGCGACGCGGCGTTCATCGCGGGGCACGCCGCCCGCCTCGGCCACGCCCGCCGCCTGCTGCGGGCCGACCCCGGGCCCGACTCCGACCGCTCCCCCGCCGCCGCGCTGGCCTCCGGCTACCAGGCGCTCTACCAGGACGGCGACGTGCGCTCCACGCACCGGCAGATCTCCGCCGTCGTCGAGCGGCTGGCCGATCGGCGCGCCGCCGACCGGACCGACGCCGAGGGTCCGGACGGCGCCGGCGGCACCGACGGCACTGTGCTGGACCGGCTGCTCGCCCTGCTGCTCGCCACCAGCCAGTTCGCCGCCGACCGGGCCCTCTGGGAGCGCACCCACGCGCTGCTGGCTGCGCTCGGCGACCGGGTCGGCGAGCGGGCCCGGATTTACAGCGCCACCTGGAGCGACGTCGTCCGGCACGGGGCCGGCTGGACCGGCCCGGTGGAACGGGCCGCCGCCGACCTGCCCGGGCAGGAGCCGTGGGACGTCGCCCGGCTCGCCGTCTCCGCCTACCACCTGGACGTCCTCAGCCCGCTCCGCCCGCACCTGCAGCGCGTCGTCTCCCGCGAGCTGGAGACCGGCGCGGTCTCCGCCGGCATGGTGATGCTGCACCTGATCATGCTCGACCAGATGGGCGTCGGGGAGTGGGAGGCCGCCGAGCGCACCGGCGGGCGCGCCCTGCGGCACTCGGACGAACACGGGCACGAGCTGTTCGCCCAGCAGACCAGGGCCTACCTCGCCCAGATCGCCGCGATGCGCGGGCAGACGGCGGCCGCCCGCGAGCTGCAGGCGGTGGTCGACGCCTGGGCCCGCCCGCGCGGCATCGGCTTCCTCACCCAGCTCGCCGACGCGGCCGGCGCCACGGCGGCGCTGAGCGACGGCGACTACGAGGGCGCCTACCTCCACGCCATCGGCATCACCGCGCCGGGCGTCTTCCAGCCCTACGCCCACCAGGCCTCCCGCACCCTGCTCGACCTGGTCGAGGCTGCCGTCCACACCGGGCGCGCCGCACAGGCCAGGGCGCACGCGCTGGCCGCCCGGGACGCGAACCTGCCCGCTGTCTCCCCCCGGCTGGCGCTGGTCACCCACGGCGCCCTGGCGATGACCGCCGACGGGGAGCAGGAGGCCGCCGAGGCCTACGCCCTGGCCGTGGACCACCCGGCGGCGGCGCGCTTTCCGTTCGAACTGGCTCGGATCCGGCTGGCGCACGGCATCCGGGTCCGCCGTACCCAGGGCGCCACCGCGGCACGGCAGTTCCTCGCCCCGGCCGCCGACGCCTTCGAACGCCTCGGCGCCACCGCCTGGGCCGCCCGGGCCCGGGCCGAACTGCGGGTCAGCGGCGTCCCCGCCCGGCCGGCAACGCGCACCACGAGCCTGCTGACCTGGCAGGAGCGCCGGATCGCCGACCTGGCCGCGGGCGGCCTGACCAACAAGGAGATCGGCGAACGGACCAGGCTCTCCCCCCGCACCGTCAGCGCCCACCTGTACCGCATCTTCCCCAAGCTGGACATCACCACCAGGGCGGCCCTGCGCGACGCCGTCACCAGACTGGACGAGGACGCTGCTACGCCGAACCCCGCTCTCCCGCACCACCGTTGACCGTTCGACCGGCCGATCCTCCCGAGCCGCCCCGAACCCGGTGCGACTGAACCCCGCCCGGGCACCGGCGGCCCGTACCAGGACAAGCGCGCCTACGGCATGCCGATCCAGTGCGGGTCCTGGCCCGCCTCGCCACCGGCTTCCTCGACCGCCCGGACCTCGCCGACCACCCCGACCGGGCGGCCGACGTCGCCCGGTGCCCCGCCGCTGACTGGTCGGCGGCCGGACGGCGGCCATGACGACGGAGGAGGCAGTCAAGCGGCTGGACGCGCCGGCCATCGCCTCGGCCCGGCCGGACGAGGTCGGCGACCTGCTGAGCCACCCGCAACTCACACCGACTCCGCCCTGCGGACCCGGGGGTACTGGGCGGGTCCGGGACGTGAGCGAACCGGACGGTCCCGGTCACCCGGTACATTGCGACACCGGTGAAACAGGTGAAGGCCGCTCAGGCCTCGATCGGTGGTGAGGACGGGACGTGGCCGCAGAGGACAGGCTCCGCAGCGACGGCGTGCCGTCCCGGCCCGGCGGTCCGGACCCCGGCGGCCCTCGGCTGATCGGCCGGGAGCCCGAACTCGCCGCGCTGGCCGCCTTCGTGGCCGCGCCCGAGGGGCAGGCCCTGGTGCTGCGGGGCGAGCCGGGGGTGGGCAAGAGCGCCCTGGTCGGTCACGCGGCGGGACTGGCCGCGCGGCAGCGGCACGCCCTGATCCGGGCCACTGGGGTGGAGGCCGAGTCGGAACTGCCCTACGCCGGGCTGCACCAGTGCCTCTTTCCCGTGCTGGACCGCGCCGCCGGGCTCGACGAGCGCCAACGGGCGCTGCTCGACGTGGTGTTCGGGCACGGCAGCGGCGGGCCGCCGTCCGTGCTGGCCCTCGGCATCGCCGTCCTCGACCTGCTGTCCCTGGTCGGCGCGGAGCGGCCGCTGACGCTGCTGATCGACGACGGCCACTGGCTGGACGACGCCAGCGCCGAGGTGTGCGGGTTCGTCGCCCGCCGGCTGGCGGCGGGCCCGGTGAAGATGCTGGTCGCGCTGCGGGCGGACGAGCGTTCCCGCTTCGACGACGCCCGCCTCCCGGAACTGCCGGTGGAACCGCTGTCGGAGGAGGCCGCCGAACGCCTGCTGACGGTGCACCGCCCGGAGCTCGACGCCCGCACCCGGCGCACCGTCCTCGACCACGCCCGGGGCAACCCGCTGGCCCTGTACGAGCTCCCGCCCCGCCCCGCCGCGCCGTACCCGGGCAGCGACCCGGGCGGCGCCGCCCTCCCGCTGTCCCGGCGCCTCCAGCTGCACTACGGCGCCCGGATCGAGCGTCTGGACCCCGGCACCCGGGCCGAACTGCTGCGGGGCGCCCTCGACGGCACCGCCGGCCGGCCGGGCGGGGAGCCCGGCGCGCGGTACCGGATGCGCGGCGTGGAGGAGGCCGCCGCGTCCGGGCTGCTCGACGTGGACGCGGCCGGCCGCGACTTCGTGTTCCGGCACCCGCTGGTGCGCTCCGCCGTCGTCCAGCTGGCGACGTCCGCGCAGCGCCGGGCCGCGCACGCCGACCTGGCCCGGGTGCACCGCGCGGACGTCGAGCGGTACGCCGGCCACCTGGCGGCGGCGACCGTCGACCCCGACGAGTCCGTGGCGGCGGCGCTGGAGGCGGCCGCCGGATCGGCGACCCGGCGCGGCGGTGCGGCGGCCGCGGTCAGCTGGCTCACCCGCGCGGCCGAGTTGAGCGAGGATTCCGCGCAGCGTTCCCGGCGGCTCGGCGACGCGGCCTACCTCGCCGGTCAGGCGGCCCTGCTGGACGAGGCCCAGCGGCTGCTGCACCGCTTCGAGCCGGAGCCGGGCGCGGCCGCGCCGCTGGCCGCCGTGCTCGCCTCCGCCCACGCCGACTTCGTCCGCTCCGGCGCGGTCCGGCCCGCCTTCCGGCGGCTCGCGGCGGCGGTCGAGCACCGTACGGGCGACTCCGCGCTCGCGGGTGACGAGACGCTGGCCCGCGCGGCGGACGCGCTGGTGACCATGGCCCACTACTCCGGCGACCCCGCCCTGTGGCAGCGCACCGACCGCATCCTGGAGGCCCTCGGCGAGCTGGTCCACCCCCTGACGGCGATGTACCACGACGCGAGCGCCGTGGCCCGTAGCGGGGTCGGCCTGCGGGCGCGGCTGGAGCGGGCGTTCGCCGACCCGGCGAACCAGGCCCCCTGGGACCTGGCCCGGCTGGGGGTCTGCGCCTCCCACGTCGACGTGCTGAACCAGTACCGCGGCCAGTTGCGCGGCGCCGTCGAGCGCGAGCAGGAGGCCGGCGCAGTGTCGAGCGTCATGGTCCTGCTGCGGATGCTGATGCTGGACCGGATGTACTCCGGGGAGTGGGAGGAGGCGCGCCGGACGGCGGACCGGGCGCTGGAACTGGCCACCGCGCACGGCCACGTGCTGCTCGCCTACCACGCCCGCGCCTGCCTCGGGCAGCTCGCGGCCAGGCAGGGGCGGCTCGACGAGGCGCGCGAGCTCCAGTCGGCCGTGGACGCCTGGGCCCGGCCGCGCGGCGTCGGCCTGCTCACCCAGATCACCGAGGCGATCGCCACCGGGGCGGCGCTCACCGAGGGCGACTTCGAGGCGGCCTACCTGTACGCCATCGGCATGACGCCGCCGGGCAGCTTCGACCGCCACGCCCATCAGATCGCCCCGCGGGCCCTGCTCGAACTGGCCGAGGCCGCGCTGTACAGCGGCCGCCGCGAGCAGGCGCGCCGGCACGCGCTGGCGGCCTGCGACGCGGGCCTGCCGGAGGCGTCCCCCCGGCTGGCGCTGTCCGCCTACGGCGCCCTGGCGATGACCGCGGCGGACCTCGCCGAGGCCGAGCGGACCTTCGCCCGCGTCGAGGCGTACCCCGGGGCCGGGGACTTCCCCTTCGAGCTGGCCCGGATCCGGCTGGCGCACGCCATCAGGCTGCGGCAGTTGAAGGCGCCGAAGACGGCCCGGCAGGCACCGCTACTGCTGGCCGCCGAGCAGTTCGAGCGGCTCGGGGCGACGGCCTGGGAGGCCCGGGCCAGGGCCGAACTGCGGGAGAGCGGGCTGTGGGAGAGCGGGCTTCCGGCGGGTCCGGCGGCCGCGGCGGCCGTGCCGCTGACCTGGCAGGAGCGCCGGATCGCCGAACTCGCGGCGAGCGGGCTCACCAACAAGGAGATCGGCGAGCGGACCAGGCTCTCCCCGCGCACCGTCGGCTCGCACCTGTACCGCCTCTTCCCCAAACTGGGCGTCACCACCAGGGCCGCGCTGCGCGACGCGCTGACCCGACTGCCGCCGGCCGACGGGGACAGGGACGGCTGACCGAGGAGGCGGGTTTCGCCGTCCCGCGCCCGGCGGGATCCCACCGCCCATATCCTGGAGCGGACATCGGGGGCGCGGCGAGGCTCCGCAAATTTCCTGATAGGCCGTCAACTCGGCCGCCGCGCAAGGAGATTCGGACAGGGACGGAGGAACGCGCGGTCTCGGCGCTCTACGCACCGGTGGTACTCGGGCTCGGGGCGTGGTTCGCCGGGCACGGCCGGCCGGGCCGGGCGGGCGGGCCGGGTGGACGGGCGGGCGGGCGGGCGGGTCCACTCCAGCTCTCCCTCGGGGCCGTACTCCCAACTGCTCCCCTGCTTCGACACGTTCCCGCCATCGGCGCAGGCCAGGGTCCGCATCAGCCCGAGAGCAATCCAGCTCGTCGGGGGCGAGCAATGCGTCTCGCAGATGGGCTGCCTGGCCGAAGCAGATCAAGGCGTGCCGATGGTCCAGAGTCCGGACCTGGCAGGTGTCCTGCCCGCGCGGACCTGAGCGGCACGTGCCGCGGATGCGATCACCGGCCGGCCCAGAGAACGACCGCCGCCGCCACGCTGGGCAGGGGGCGCACCGAGGGGGACGTGCTCCGATCCTCTGTCCGGGGTCCCCCGGGTTCAGTTCGTCAATGTGCACCGAAGCGTCGGCCCCCGCTCCCGTGCGAGGGCCTTCACGAGTTGGCGCAGCGGAGTGCCCTTCCATCCCCTTGACGCCTTGACAGGTACAGGAGTTGAATGCGCCTCAGGTCAGCACACGATAGGACGACTCCAGGGCCCGTCCGGCAGGATCCGCCGGACCGGCGCCCCCGCCCCGCTCCGCGGAACCGGCCCCCACCCCACCCCGCGGGCCGGTCCGCGCCCCTTCCGTCGGGAGCCCCAGATGACCCGTGACCCCGCGCGCCGCCGCACCGGCCGACGCGCTCGCCTCCGCACCCGGTCCGGCCGCCGACTCGCGGTCCTGGCCACCCTCGGCATGCTCGTCGCGCTGATCGGCCACGCGCCCGCCGCCGGCGCCACCGCCGCCGCGGTGGCGCCGGCCGCCCCGGTGGCCGCCGCCGGGCCGCCGCCGGGGTGGACGACCGTGTTCAGCGACGACTTCTCCGGCCCCGGCGGCGCACGGCCGTCCGGGGCGAACTGGACGTACGACACCGGCCCGGGCTCGACCTTCGGGACCGGCGAGATCGAGACCATGACCGACTCGACCGCCAACGTCCACCTCGACGGCAGCGGCCACCTGGACATCACCGCCCTCGGCAGCGGCAGCTCCTGGACCTCGGGCCGGATCCGGACGCCGAACGCGGTCGCCGGTGCGCCGGCCGGCGGCAAGCTGGAGGTCACGGCCTCGATCATGCAGCCCGCCCCCGCCGGCGGGCTGGGGTACTGGCCCGCGTTCTGGATGCTGGGCCCGGGGCAGTGGCCCGAGAACGGCGAGATCGACATCATGGAGGACGTCAACGCCCGCTCGCAGGTGGCCGGTACCGTCCACTGCGGCACCTTCCCCGGCGGCGTCTGCAACGAGGGCAACGGGATCGGCAGCGGCCTGCGCGCCTGCCCGGGCTGCCAGAGCGGCTACCACGACTACGCGATGGTCCTGGACCGCACCAACACCGCCGCCGAGTCGATCACCTGGTACCTCGACGGCGCCGCGTACTTCACCGTGACGGAGAACCAGGTCGGCACCGCCGTCTGGCAGCAGGCCTTCGACCACCCCCTGTCCATCATCTTCGACCTGGCCATCGGCGGCGGCTTCCCCAACGGCGCCTGTGGGTGCGCCACCCCGACGGCCGCCACCACCTCCGGGGCGACGATGAGCGTCGCGTCCGTCGCGGCGTACACCACCACCGGCGGCAGCGGCGGCGGTTCGGCGATCACCGGCTACGGCGGCCTCTGCCTGGACGACCGCGCCGCCTCCACCGCCGACTACAACCCGGTGCAGATCTACACCTGCAACGGCACGCCCGCCCAGCAGTGGACTGTCGTCCCGGCCGGCAGCACACTGCACGTGCTGGGCAAGTGCCTGGACGTGTACGCGGCCGGCACCGCGAACGGCACAGCGGTGGACATCTACGCCTGCAACAACACCGGCTCCCAGGTCTGGATCCCGCGCTCCGACGGTTCGCTGTACAACCCGCAGTCGGGCAAGTGCCTGGACGACCCCGGGCAGTCCACCACCGCGGGCACCCAGGTGCAGATCTGGGACTGCACCGGCGGCGCCAACCAGAAGTGGGTGCTGCCCGCCTGAGACGGCGTCCCGCCGGCCGTCGACCGGCGGCCGGCGGGACGGCCGGCGCTGCATCGGCTGGGGGCGCGGCCGCTCGTCGGGCAGGGCAGCGCACCACCCCTCGCCGCCCCGGGCCCCGAACCGGGACCCACGCAGAGGCCCACCGCCGCCGCCGGTGGCCAAGCAACGGCCCCTGGCGACTACAGAATCCGTTGTCGAGCCGATGCCAGCGACGGCCGGGCCACCGGGGTGCGCTCGGCGGTGGCGGCGTGCGGGAGTGGAGTCGGTGGTGCGCATCGGTCGTGCCGGGCTACTCGCTTCGGAGGGTCTCGTCCCGGCCCCGGGCGGGTACCCGAGGGGGCCTTGGCGACGCGCTCAGACAGAAGGAGTGCGTGGCACGTGGTGCCGCAGAGCGTCTTCGGTGGTGGCGTGGATGGTGAACAGCGCGGTGGTGTCGGTGAGATCGAGGACCCGCAACGTCTGGGGCGGGGGCGCGATCAGCACGAGCGGGATTCCCTCGGCCAGGGCGCGACGGCGGGCGGTCAGAAGCACGTTGAGGCCGGTGGAGGTGAGGAACTCGACGCCGGCCAGGTCGACGGCGAGCAGGACGGGGCGCTGGTCCAGGGCAGCGTTCAGCGTCTGGTCGGCGACGGGTCCGCTGTCGAGGGTCATGTCCCCGGTGAAGGAGCACACCAGCGCGCCGCCGACCCGCAGGGTCTCCGAGTTCAGCAGGGGGTGGGGCAACACGGCTTCCTCCTCAGGGCAACGGGGCGGGCTGCACGGGCACCCTGTTCCCGCCTTCACGGACGTCTGCTCCCGCAGTGCCGGCGGTGTCGTGCGCGGGCAAGGCGGCTACGATCCGCTCCAGCCCATCCCAGAGGTCCAGGGCGCGCTCACGTAGTCCCACCGCGGAGCAGCTGCCCGCCTCCACCGCGCCGAGGTAGGCATCTATGCCGGTCACCGCATGGCGCACCTGCCGGCGCAGCGGCTCCGCCCGGCCGGCGTCCTCCCCGCTCTCGCAGGGCGCGCCGATCCGCTCTGCCAGCACGACGGCCAGCCGCTCCAGGCCTTCCCTGCTCATCGGGTCCACGCACACCACTCCCGCCGAAGGGGTCATCAAGGCAGCCCGCCACGGACACCTGTGCGGGCTGCGGTACCTCCACTGTTCGCCCCCGCAGCCGTGCCTGTCAACCAAAGCACGAATCTGCTGTCGTGTTTCGTCGGTCGTGAACCAAGGTCTTATCGTGGGGGCATGGACAACGGCACAGCACCGACGGAACGACAGTGGACCTTCCTGACCAACCACGCCCGCGTCCTGGTTCAGATCGCCCGCGACCCCGGCGTCCGCGTACGGGACATCGCCGTCCGCTGCCTGCTCACCGAACGCGCCGTCCAGCGCATCATCACCGACCTCGAACAGGCCGAATACCTCAGCCACGAACGCCGCGGCCGCACCAACCACTACAGCGTCCTGGCCGCCAAACAGCTGCGCCACCCGGCCGACGCCGGCCCCACCGTCGCCGAACTCCTCGCCACCCTCCTGCGGACACCCGCCGACGGCCACCACAGCCCCGCGCCAGGCGCCCAGGAGTCCTCCGGGCAGTGACCGCGCCCGGCCCGGCACCCGGCTGTGCGGCCGGGCCCGGCCCGTGCACCGAAGATCGTTGGTCAGCCGACGACGGTCTCGCAGTGGCGGGTGAGCGTGTCCAGGAGTGCGCTCTGCTGGTCGGTCAGTTCGCCCTCGGTGCGGGCCCCTGCCCGTCCGCACAGCCGGGTGCCGGGCCGGAAGGCCGGGTCCGCCTCACCGCCGGTGCGATTGGCGGGGCCGTCGAGGGTGCCGCCGGCGGCGCATCCACGCGCCCACCGCATGGTCGTACGGCTTCGCGGTCGCCGGGATCGCCAGGTGGCCGTCCTGCGCCGCGCCGACCGCCGAGTCCTCGGCGAGGAAGGCGGCCTGGCTGGTCCGGCCCTCCGGCGACGCTGCCCCCGCCGGGACCGTCCGGGCATGGGACGTGCCGTGCGGGGCACACGCGACCCCGGGGCGGCGACCACGTCACCCCAACCACTCGCCCCGCAGCCGGCTTGACGGTCGACGTGCGGCGGCCGTGACGTCCACGCGGTCACCTGCTCGCCGGGCGGTGCCGGGGCGGGTGGGCACTCGCGAGCGGGGCAGGACGAGCGGAGGGAGACCCGTCATGGCGGATCCGGCGAAGTCGACGGCGGTCCGGGGAGATCAGGAACCAGGGGTGGTCGAGACCTCCGTACCGGCCAGGCTCGACCGGCTGCCGTGGTCCGCCTGGCACTGGCGGATCGTCATCGGCCTGGGCACGGTCTGGATCCTCGACGGCCTGGAGGTGACGATCGTCGGCAACCTGGCGGCCCGGCTGGCCGAGCACGGCAGCGGCATCGCCATCTCCACCGCGCAGGTCACCACCATCGCCGCCGCCGTCTACGTGGCCGGCGCCTGCTCCGGGGCCCTGTTCTTCGGCTGGCTGACGGACCGGCTGGGACGCAAGAGACTGTTCATGATCACACTCGCCGTCTACCTCGCCGCGACAGCGCTGACGGCGTTCTCCTGGACGGCCTGGTTCTTCTTCCTCTGCCGCTTCTTCACCGGCTTCGGCATCGGCGGCGAGTACGCGGCCATCAACTCGGCCATCGACGAGCTGATCCCGGCCCGGGTGCGCGGACGCATCGACCTGGTCATCAACGGCAGCTTCTGGGTGGGCGCGGCGCTCGGCGCCTTCGCGTCCATCGCGCTGCTCGACACCTCGCTGTTCGCCACCGACCTCGGCTGGCGGCTCGCCTTCGGCATCGGCGTGGTGCTCGGACTGGTGATCCTGCTGGTGCGCCGGCACGTCCCGGAGAGTCCGCGCTGGCTGTTCACCCACGGCCGGGCGGAGGAGGCCGAGGAGGTCGTGGCCGAGGCGGAGGAGTCCGTGGAGCACTCGACCGGACGGCCGCTGCCTCCCGTCACCGGTGAACCGATCCGGATCCGCGAGCGCGCGGCTCTCGGCTTCGGCACCGTCGTGCGCACCGTGGTCGCCCGCTACCCGCGCCGCACCACGCTCGGCCTGGCCCTCTTCATCGGCCAGGCGTTCCTCTACAACGCGGTCACCTTCGGCTACGCCGTCATCCTGACCACCTACTTCGGCGTGGCGAAGGGCGACACCGGCTACTACTTCGCGGTGATCGCCGTCGGCAACTTCCTCGGACCGCTGCTCCTCGGCCACCTCTTCGACTCCGTGGGCCGCAAACCGATGATCGCGGGCACCTACATCGGCTCCGGCCTCCTGCTGTTCGCCACCGCCGCCCTGTTCCAGCACGGCGACCTCTCCGCCACGACGATGACGGCCTGCTGGACGGGCGTGCTCTTCCTCGCCTCCGCCGGCGCCAGCTCGGCCTACCTGACGGTGAGCGAGATCTTCCCGCTGGAGACCCGGGGCCTGTCGATCGCCTTCTTCTATGCGGTCGGCACCGCCGTCGGCGGCATCAGCGGGCCGCTGCTGTTCAACGGACTGGTGAGCAGCGGTAAGGTCTCGGACACCACCCTCGCGTTCTGCATCGGCGCGGGGCTGATGACCGTGGCGGGGCTGGTGGAGGCCGTCATCGGGGTCAAGGCCGAGCAGCGCAGCCTGGAATCGCTGGCCACGCCGCTGAGCGCGGTCACCGCCGACGAGCCGTCGAAGGCGTAGCCGTGGACGGCGCGGGCAGGCCCGCCGCACCGGTAACGGCGGCTTCGACGCCGAGTCTCGCTGAGCGAGCCACGGATCGCGGATCGCGGATCTCGCCGGGCACAGGGTCTGATGCTCGGGGGGCCAACCCGGCGCGGCGCGCGGAACGGGCCGTCACGAGGTCCACCGCCTCAACCACCGCACCACCAAAGGCCCGGAAGCCGCCGACTTCCTCAAAGACCTCACCGAGCGCCTGCCTGCGACCTTCGTCCACGCCGGTTTCGACGTCACCGGCACCCCGCCGCCTCAGCCGGTCGGCAGGATGCGGCGGTAGCGGAGCTTGGTGATCGGCACCCCGTCGCTCGACTCCCGCGGCACAGTGCCGTCATGCGTCCAGCCCTGGCCCTGGTAGAAGGTCCGGGCGCGCAGGTTGCCCTCGATGGCCCACGGCGACGCCTACACCCACAGGGCCGCTGACGACCTGTGTCAGTTGCCGTCCAGTGCCTCCACCAGCTGCGGCAGGTTGCCGCCGGCTACGGCAAGGGCCAGATGGTCGTGGTAGTCACGACTACTGACGATCAGGCCGTCGCGGACGCGCAGCACCTGGATGTTGGCGGCCATGGAGGTCCGCCCGGTCGCCCGGTGACGCACCTGGTAGTTCCACTCGTTGACGATCACCTCCGGGTCGTCGGTCTCCCGGATCACCACGTCCACCGGGGTCAGCTCCACGGGGACGCTCGTGGCGAGTTCCATGAACCGCTCCCTGATCACGGACCGTCCCTCGAACCGGCGCGGTCCGACCGGTGCGAACACGATCTCCACCACGGCGTCCTCGGCGTAGAGGTCCGCGAGCTCCGCGAACCGCCCCCCACCGATACCGTCGAGCAGCTTCGTGAAGACCTCACGAGGTGACAGCGTTTCGGACATGATCAACCCCCAGCAGGATCCGTCGCTAGAATCGGACTAGCGAATCCGCTTTCGACGATACGGACTAGCTACTCCGTTTGTCCAGTGTGGCTTCGCCACCGACAGGAAAGGGTGGGAGCGATGAGCGGCACCCAGGAACGCCCGCTGCGGGCGGACGCGGCCCGCAACCGGGCCAGGCTGCTGGACACCGCCACGCAGGTGTTCGCCACCCGCGGCGTCGGCGTGCCGACCGAGGAGATCGCCCGGGCCGCCGGGGTCGGGGTCGGCACGCTGTTCCGGCACTTCCCGACCAAGGAGGCACTGCTCGAAGCCGTGATGGTGCGCAAGCTCGAGACGATCGCCACCCAGGCCGCTCAGTTGCCCGCCGACTCCGCACCCGCCGAGGCGTTCTTCGACTGTTTCCGCCTGGTGGTCGAACAGTCCGCGGGAAAGAACGAGTTCGCCCAGGCACTCGCCGCAGCCGGCGTCGACGCGCACGCGGCCCTGCGAGACGCCGGCGCGGCGATCCGGGCACAGCTCACCGAACTCCTCGCCCGAGCGCAGCGCGCCGGGGCCCTCCGCCCGGAGGTGGGCCCGCCGGAACTCGTCGCCCTGCTGATCGGTGCGACCACGACGATGGAGCACCTCGGGGACGACGCGGCCGCCCGGGAACGGATCTTCGCGGTGCTCTTCGACGGGCTGCGGCCACGCTGACCCCTCACGCGCGCTCGCCACCTGAACCGTGGTGAACCCCGGCCCGATCGGGCGAGTTGGGCTCGCTCCTCGGGTCGCGCTCCCGTCGCACCACCACCCGAGCACCCGCCCACGCCACGACGCCTGCGCCGCTTCCCGCTGACAGGCCGTCAGCTCGAAGGCCCCGATGCGCGCCGTGCGAACCTCCCCACGTCCGCCACCCGAACATCCGGGCGGCCTTGGCCTCGAAATCGGGGTCCCGCCAGCTGCCCGGGAGACCAATCAGCACCGGCGGGCTGCACACGCCGTGGCCCCGGTGCGTGATCCGCACGATATCCGGGGCGTTGGCGCGCTCGTTCTTCTTCACCACCTCGACGTTCGTGATGTCCGACCAGGCGAACCGCTTACGGCGGCCCCCAGGGGGGTCCACCGCAAGCTGCGCGACACCGGACCGAACGGCGGCGTCGGCCGGCGGGCGGCGGCGGAGGCCGACAGGGCGGGTAACCGGGCCCACGGGGCGCGGCAGCGGCCGGACGCCAGCTGGAGGCCGGCGCAATGACCGGAAGGCAGCGAACAGTGATGAGGATCTGCGAAAACGGCTCTGCCCGTGATTCCGTGAATGACCTTCGGCTCACGTCTACCGTTGATCACAGGGCAGCCAAGGCGGACGGGGAGGCAGCGATGAGGGTCGTGTTCGTGCACGGGGCGTGTGTGCGGGACGGGTCGTGGTGGTGGCACCGCACCGCCGACCTGCTGCAGGAGCGCGGGGTGCCGAGCGTGGCCCCGGCGCTGCCGAGTTGCGGAGAGGCGGGCCTGCCCGCAGGCGCCGGCGGCCCAGGGCTTTCCGAGGACGTCGAGGCGGTGCGGAAGACGCTGCTGGACGCGGACGAACCCACCGTTGTGGTCGCCCACAGCTACGGCGGCATCATCACGGCCGAAGCCGCCGCGGGCGTCGGGTCGGTACGCCACCTGCTGCTGATCTCCAGCTACCTGCCCGAGGTCGGGCAGAGCCTGTCGGAGTTCGGGGACGGCAGTCCAGCCCCGTTCCTCGACGTCGACCCTGACGCCGGCACCTTCGGAGTCCGCCCCGACCTACTCGTGGACACATTCCTGCAGGACTGCGACCCCGAGATCCAGGCACAGGCGGCGAACCACCTCGCCCGGCAGAGCGTGCAGGTGACCGGACAGCCGATCGGGGCGGCCGCGTGGCAGCAGGTGCCCTCGACATACCTCGTCTGCGCCCAGGACCGGGGCACCCCGCCGCGGCTGCAGCGCGAGTTCGCCCGCCGGGCCGGCAGCGTCGTCGAACTCGACACCGGCCACCACCCGTTCCTGTCCCAGCCCGCCGCGGTCCGGGACCTGCTGCTGAGCCTGTGACGGCAGGAACGAGATCATTCACGGAATCGCGGCCAGAACCATGTTCAACGAGCCTCATCAACAGCAGGCGGCCGGGCAACGGGCACCGAGGCGCGGGCACCAGCCGAACGAAGACGTGGTCCTGGTCCTCGGGGGGTCCCGGCTGAGGGCGGTCCCCGGCAGGGCCGAATCCATGGGCGAGCCCGAGCCGCGCGAGCCGGCGGACAACTTCCTCCCACCGGACCGATGAGTTCAGACGGTGACGGCGGGGCACTGGGGCCGAGCCGGCGCTGAGGGGCCCCGGTGCCGTAGCGGCTCCGGGGCCCCGAGGGGAACAACACCATCTACCGGCCCTGGGCCGGTCCTTGTGTCCGCACGGCCCCAACGGTGGGGGTGTGCGGGGATCGCGTATGCGTGACCGGAAACCACCGTCCTTGCTGTGGGGTCTGCGGTGTCCGCCCGGGTGAATACCTCACGGGCCGGGCGATCCTGATGGCGGTCTGTCCCTCCGTTCATCCTCTGTACTGACTGGGAACTGCGTACTGCCGGTTACTGCTGTAGTGCGACCATCCGGTACTACTGCGGCCCTCCTGGGCTGCCTGGTGCGGCGGCCAGCCCCGTCGCCCGTCCTGCTCACCTGCTCGGCTTGGAACCCCACTGCCGCACCTCCCAGTACGCGCGCCCGCAGCCCTGGCGCCTTTACTGGGATACCGCGTCCTGCGACTGCTGGTACCACTCGACTTCACTTGCTGGTACTGCACCTGCACTTGCCGCGGTACCACTCGGTGGCGGCCCCTGATACCTGCGGGCCGCCCGGCCCGGCAGCCAGTCCTGTCGCCGTCCTGCACCTGCTCTGGCTTCAGGGCTCCACCGCCGGGCCGCCTGCGAACTTCTGTACCGCTGACCGCCAGTTCGTGTCTGGCGGGTACCGCTTGACTGCGTCTACGAGAGAAACACTAACCACAGCCACCGACAATGTCTACTCCAGCCATCACAGATTTTTCAGCGCCCAGGGAGAAGGTAGTCTGCGCCCCACGGAACGGGACGGCCGGCACCCCGATCTCCGAGGCCTGCCACACACCGTCCGGGCGCACCTGGCGCCCGCCGCCCGGCAGCAGGAACTCGGTCTCGGTCGACCAGGACCGCACCGTGCAGCGCCAGGTAGCCGAGTGCCTGCCGGATCGCCTTGTTCGACGCCGCACCGGGGCGCAGCAGGCGGTGGGCTGACGGGTCGCCGATGACGTCTGGACCGGCCTGATCACGTCGCGGCGTTGCGCACCGGGTTGATTCGACGGGTCGGCGCACGGTCGTCTCCGGCCGACGCCTTGGCCGCCTTCCTGACGGCTCTTCAGCGACCCGCTCCCACCGGGGCCCGCTGGTCGTGACCGCGGGGGGCCGCCGGCTGATCACGCCGAGGGTCCGGCCGATCACGCCCGGAGCCAGATGACGAGCGTCGTGGCAGCGACGGTCCCGAGGAAGACGTAGCCGCGCGAGCGCGGTCATTCCGCCGAGCGGCGGGACTCCCTGAACTCGCGGGAGACCTCCCACGCGTCCCCGACCGGGCCGACATGGCCCAGCTTGTCGGGGTTGAGCACGAAGCGGATCGTCTGGATCTGCCCGTCCAGCACGTCGAGCGCCAGAGTCTGCAGCACCTTGCCGTCCCGGTCCCGGAAGATCGCGCCCGGCTGGCCGTTGATCTCGTGGGCCTCGGTCGTGAGTCCGATGCGGGCCAACTCGGGGAAGACGGCGGCAAGCAGGCGCGCCACCTTGTCGGCGCCCATGACCGCCCTGGCCAGCTGCGGGGCCTTGCCGCCGCCGTCGCCGACCATGGAGACGTCGGCGGCGAGCAGCTGCTGCAGACCGAGGACGTCGCCCTCGCGGAGGGCTTCGAAGAACCGGGTCGCCAATTCCTCCCGCTCCCGGCGGTCGGCCTCGAAGCGGGGGCTACCGGCGCTCATATGACGCCTCGCCCGCACCGCGAGCTGGCGGCACGCGTCCTCCGAACGGCCGACCGCAGAGGCGACTTCGGGGAAGCCGAAGTCGAAGACCTCGCGGAGCACGAAGACCGCACGCTCGAGCGGGCTGAGCCTCTCCAGCAGCAGGAGCGCTGCCGTCGACACGGAGTCGGCCAGCTCCGCCGAGCGCTCCGGGTCCTCATAGGGGTCGTCGAGCAGCGGCTCCGGAAACCACGGCCCGACGTACTCCTCCCGCCGGACCCGGGCCGAGCGCAGCACGTCGATCGAGATCCGGGTCACCACGGCGGAGAGGAAGGACTTGACCGAAGTCGGCTGCGTCGGCGAGGCATCGAACCGCAGCCAGGTCTCCTGGACCGCATCCTCGGCCTCGCTGACGCTGCCCAGGATCCGGTAGGCGATGGAGAACAGCAGCGGCCGCAGCTCCGCGAACTCCTCGACCTTGCCCATTCCTTAGCCCCTTTCCGTCTCCTGGTGATCATCCGAGCCGCTGACGTTCAGTGCAGCTGCCCGGCGACGTAGTCGCCGGCGCACAGCTGGCGGGTGATGATGTTCATCCGGTTCACCATGTTCATGAATGCGATGTGGATCACCAATGCGGTGAGCTGCTCGGCGTCGAAGTGCTTGGCGGCATTGGTCCACACCTCGTCACTGACGCCCTCGGCCGCGTCCGCGACTCGGGTCCCCTCCTCCGCGAGCGCCAGCGCGGCCCGCTCGGCCTCGCTGAAGACGGTGGCCTCCCTCCACGCCGCCACGAGAGCCAGCTTCACCGGGCTCACGTCGGCGGCGATGGCCTCCTTGGCGTGCATGTCGAGGCAGACGGCGCAGCCGTTGATCTGGCTCACGCGCGTGGACACCAGCTCCTGCAGGCTGGCGGGCAGCCCCGATTCCCGGATCACCTTGCCCGCGGACATGAAGTACTTCAGGGCCTTGCCGGAGACGGGAGCGGCGAAGAAGTCGAGTCGCGCGTCCATGGTGTGTTCCTCCGTGCTCGTGAGTGGGTTACACCCCCGAGACGAGACAGCCGGCCGCTCAGTGACACGTCCGAATGTGACGTGGATCACCACGATGCCCGCATGGCCGCCAGGCGAAGCCCTCCGCCGACGCGGCTCGGTCCAGCTCGATGTACTGGTGCGCGTCGGCCGGCGCTCCGTAGCTGATCCACGTCGTCCGCGGCTTCTGGCCCTTGGTGATCGCGTGAGCGAGCGGGAACAGCACCGGCACCGGAGACGGGCGGGCCGGCAGCGGCGGCACCTCATGCACGGTCAGATAAGTGAACTCCTGTCGCCGAACGCCGCTCGACAGCACAAGCCCGGCCATCGCGGAGTTCCGGGCGCCCTCGCGCCCCCGGTAGTGACGGTCCGGTTCCCCATCCGGGTCCAGCCCCGCCAAGGCCCGCACGAACAGCTGAGAGAAGTCCCGATCCAAGTACGTGATCGAGGTGTGCGGCCGCGGAGTCCGCATCGTGGCGAGGTTCCGTTCGACCTGCACCAGCACGCCATCCGCCATCCTCTTGCCCATGCGGTAACTGAACGGCCCGGCCGCAGACAGGCCTTCGTCGCGTGCCCACCGATAGAAGCTCGACAGCATGCCCATGTGGAGATTCCACGTGGTCACGTCCCATCGGTGCTTCAGCTCCCCGGCCAAGCGGTACTCGGCGTACATGCTCAGAGCCGCGCGGAGCTCCTCACGATCACCGGCCGATCGGCACCGTCCCCCACGCGCCTGCACCCTCCCGCCGGCCCCGGACAATCGCCGTGTTCGCCGTGTTCCCGTGCTCGGCCCGAGCGGGCCGGGCGGCCTGGACTGCCCCCCTGCAGAGCGGCGAAGGCCTGCTCGGTGTGGGTGCGGGGCCCGGGACCGCGGGGCCATCGGGTACGGTCACGGTTTCACGTCCGCTCAGTTCCGGTGACGGTCCGTCCGGATCGCCACCGGGGAGCGGCGAGTCCCACCGAACCGTGTACAACCCCCTAGGGAGCTTCCTCGTGCACCACCTCCTGCGTCGGAGCCTTCCGGCCCTCACCGCCCTCGGCATAGCCGTCGGCGCTCCGCTGCTCACCGCCGGCACCGCCCAGGCCCAGGCCGAGCACGGGTGCGGCGCCGTCGGCGTCCAGTTCTCCGTCGACGGCGGCAAGGGCTGGATCTCCGACGGCCGGATGTCCCAGCCGCATGGCGTCATCCAGGTCCGGCTGGTCGGCGACATCGTGGACGGCTGCGACTACCGGGTCTCGCTGGCCTCCTACGACACCGAGGGGCCGACCTGGGCCACCTCGGGCAAGCAGACCTTCCTCGGCTGGGCGACCACCACGCTGCGCAGCGGGAACCGCCAGGCGACCCTGGACGTCTCCGCCCACCTGCCGAAGTGCTACGGCCAGATCGACCTGTACAACGGCGACAAGAAGTTCGACGGCGTCGCCAACCCCGCGCCGAGGTACCCGGACGGCGTCTTCCCGGACAACCTGATCTCGGCCTGGAACGGCGGCAAGGCCTGCACGCCGACCCCGACCGGCACGCCGACCGTCCCGGTGCCGACCTCCTCGGCGTCGCCCACGTCCACCGCGACCCCGCACCCGACCGGGACGCCCACCCCCACGACGACGCCTTCGGCCACCGCGACGGCCACCGCTTCGCCCTCCACCACCGCCAAGCCGTCGGCGCCGGCCACCACCGGGACGCCGTCCGGCGGCACCCCGTCGACCGCCCCGGCCGTGCCGGCGCCGTCCGCCCCGGCGGACACGACCGGCCCGGTCGGCAAGCCGACCGCCAATCCGGTCTCGACCACGCCGGCCAGCACCCTGGCCAGCACGGGTGGCAACAGCAGCCAGATGATCGTCTACGGCGCCGGCGGCGCCGCGCTGCTCGCCGTCGGCGGGGGCGCGCTGGTGATCGCCCGCCGTCGGGGCGCCCGCCGCTGACGCGGCATCGCTGAAGCATCCAGGACGCCCGCGGTCCCCGGACCGCGGGCGTCCGTCGTCCGAACAGCAGCGATGTGATTCGCCGCTCCGACCGGCTCTCGCCGAACCGTCGGCTGGTCCACTGGAGCCCGGCGGCCGGACCCCTCGGTGTCGGTTTGAGCCCGGTGGCGGCAATCAGCTGCTTGGTCGTCAGGCCGGCCGGCCTGGCGTAGCGCGACCCGGACCTGGTCCGCGCAGACCTTGCTGCGGGCAGGGCGCGGCAGCCGCGAGGATGGGGGTGTGAAGGTTCTCCTGAGATCCGCGGTCGCCCTGGTGATGGCCCTGGTCCCGGCCGGCCCAGCCGCGTCGTCCGCCGAAGAGGCCCTCGGAGGCACCGCACCCTGGGTGCCACTCGCGGCCGGAGTCGCGTACAGGGAAGTGACGGTACCCACCTCGCACGGCACCGCTCGGCTGTACGCCGTGCGGGCCGACCTGCGCCGGCCCGGCGTGCGAGCGGACCTGCTCTATCCCGGTGCGGTCGCCGCCCGGGCACCGCTTACCCGGTTGGCCGGCGAACGCGGGGCGGTCGCGGCCGTGAACGGGGACTTCTTCGACATCACTGAGGAGCAGCACCCCGGTGTCGAGGCGACGGGGGCGCCCTCCGGCCCGGCCGTCCACCGCGGCCGGGCCCTGAAGGCCGCGGTCCCGCAGGCTCAGCGGTTCGGCTGGTGGCCGCCGCCGGGTGACACGGACCAGGACGTGCTGGGGGTCGGGGTGGACGGCGTGGCCCGTACCGGTCGTCTGGAACTTCGGGGCCACCTGCGGGCTGCAGGCCGTACGTGGGAGCTGGGCGGGCTGAACCAGTACGCCCTGCCGGTCGGCTCGATCGGAGTGTTCACCTCCGACTGGGGTGAGGTCTCCCGAGAGCGCGCCGTGTGCGGGAACGACGAGTCGCGAAAGGCGCCCTGCAGCACGGACACCTGGGAGCTGACGGTCCGCCGCAACCGGGTCGTGTCGGCCTCCGCCACCCCGGGCCGCGGTCCGATCCCCGCCGGCAGCCTCGTACTGCTCGGCCGCGAGGCCGGCGCCCGGGTGCTGGCGGGCCTGCCGGTCGGAACGGCTGTCGTGGCGGACTACCGCCTCGCGTCGAACGGGCCGGTGCCGTTCGCCTTCGCCCTCGGCGCCTACCCGATGCTGCACGGCGGGAACCCCTTGGCAGGGCTGGACGCCCACGACGTCGAGCCGCGCACCGCGGTCTGCCTGGCAGACCACGGCCGGCTGCTCACACTTCTCTCCACGGACGGCCGCGAGGGCACCTCCACCGGGTTGACACTCACCGAACTCGCCCAGGCACTCCGCGGTTTCGGCTGCTCCGACGGCGTGTACCTGGACGGCGGCGCCTCCGCCACCCTGGTCACCCGCGACCCGGACACGGGCGAACTCGCGGTGCGCAACCACCTCGACCACGGTCAGGAACGACGGATCCCCAACGCCATCGGCATCTTCGCCGGGTAGGACGACCAACCGCGCCGCAGCGGCAGGAGTACGGGGTCAGTTCCTCGACGTCCCCCACCTTCGGACGGTGAGGCCGGGCCGCACGGCGGCCGCATGCAGGGGCGCTGGGCCGAACGGCACAGGGGCGTTGCGGTGGCGCGGCCGGCATGAACTTCTGTTTGCATGCGTACTTCATCGAGTATCTCCGCCGCCTCCCCCAGGCGGCTGGCGTGTGGCGCGATGGCGGCGGCCCTCGGGGCCGCCTGCCTCGGGGCGGGTACGGCTGCCGGAGCCGCCCCTGCTGCGACGGCGGTGCCCGCGGCCGCGCACGGGCAGCTGGGATTCGGCCGGGACGGTTCGCTGTACAGCACCTTCACCGCGCCGGAGGGCGTCACCGAGGTGACGTTCTACGTGTGGGGCGCGGGCGGGAACGGTGCCGGAGGCGGAGGCGGCGGAGGTGGCGGAGGCGGGGGCGGCGGCACGGGCGGACAGAACGGCCGGATCGGCGCCGTCAACGGCGACGGCGGCTCCGGCGGCCGCCCCGGCCGGCCGACGAGCCCCGGCACCGGCGGCACCGTGGCCTCCGGAAGCTGCGAGATCGACTTCGAGCCCGTCACCGCCACCGTCCGCGCCAACCCCGGCCGCGACGGCGCGAACGGCGCCGCCGGCCGGCCCGGCGAAGGCGGCGCGAGAGGCAGGGCCGACAACCAGGGCCTGAACGCCCCCGGTGGCGCCGGCGGCACAGCCGGCTCCGCCGGAACGGGCGGCGCCGCCCCCACCCAGAACCTGCCCACTGCCGTCAGCGCCGCCCTGCCCGCCTCCGTCGCCACCGGCGGAAACGGCGGCAACGGAGGGACCGGCGGCAACGGAGGCGACGGCGGCCAAGGCGACGACGGCGTCGCGAACAAGAACGACGGAAGCTCCGGCACCCCCGGGGCCGCCGCGACCGCCGGCTCCCGAGGCGGCGACGGCTACGTCATCGTGACCTGGTAACACGACAGCCGGGGTGCCCCGGGGCCGCCTGCCGACGAACACCGGGACCGGCGCCACCACGCCCCCGGGAAGCCGCGACCACGCAACGGCGGTGGCCGTCGGCACGACGGCGAGCGCGGACCGAAGAGGCACGGGGCTCCGTTACGCCTCCTCCAACTGCACCACGACGCCCTCGGCGTCGCGGGCGACGGCTTTCAGCTCCGCTTCGGTCGCCGTACTGGCGTCAGCCGAGCTGCCCGGTCGGCCGCATGGTGATCTGGTTGATGTCCACGCCCGCGGGCTGGTTGAGCGCGAAGGCGACCGCGGCCGCGATCTGCTCGGGGGTCATCGCCTCCTCAGGGGTGCCGCCGCGCTCGGCCCAGAACGCGGTGTCCACCACTCCGGGGGCGACGACGGTCACGCCGACTCGGTCCTTGCCGACCAGCAGCCGGGTGTTCTCGGCCAGCGCGTGCACGGCCCACTTGGTGACCGAGTACAGGTTGCCGGGCGTGTTGCGCACCCCGGCGACGGAACCGATGAACACGATCCGGCCCTTGGACGCCCTCAACTGCGGCAGGGTCTCGCGCACCAGCAGGGCCGGGCCCAGAACGTTGGTGAGGACCATGGCGCGCATGTCCTCGGGGGCGTGGCTCTCCAGGTTGCCGGGCAGCGAGAAACCGGCGTTGGCAATGACGTTGTCCAGTCGGCCCCACGCCTGAACCACGCGGCGCACGGCAGCGGCGACGTCCTCCGCCTCGGCGGCGTCGCCGGTGATCGTCAGCAGCCGCTCACCCGCTCCGGCCGAAGCGGCGAAGGCGGCCAGCTTGCCCGCGTCACGTCCGGTGACCGCCACACGGTGCCCCTGCTCGAGGAGGGTGCGGGCGGTGGCGGCACCGATTCCGGTCGATCCACCAGTGATCAGCGTGACGGGCTCCATACAACGGTCTCCTCGGCGACGTGGTCGTCAGTTCCCCAAAACGCCTGCACTATACGTGGGGTGAGCTGCTGCCAGGGCTGTCACCCCGTACCGGCTCCGCCCGGGCCCGCTCGACCGCCGCCAGTGCGAACTCCGACGGGTACTTCGACCGCCGGGAACCGGGGCGGGAGCGCTGTCGGGACCCAGCCGCCGTCAGGACAGCGGACCGGCCAGCAGCCGGGCAGCCAGGTCGTGCAGTTCGGCCTCCAGCTCCTTCGTCAGTCCGCCGCGGTGCTCCAGCTGGTCCTCCGCGCGGTACAGCCACCCGCGGACCGGCCGCAGCGGCGAGCCGCGGTCGTCGGCGGGGCACAGCTCGAAGCCGATCCGCTCGGCCGCCGCCAGCGGATCAAGGCGACCGTCCAGCAGGTCCCGCAGGCAGTACCGGGCCAGCGCCCGGTCGCGGCCCTCAACAGTGGCGGGCAGCCGCAGCACCGGCCAGAGTTCCTGCTCCACCTCGGCCAGCAGCCGGCGCGCCTCCAGGACCTCCCCGTCGGACAGCACGCCGAGCTCCCACAGACTCGGGGTGTCCACCCCGCCGGCCAGCGCCGCCCAGGCAGCCTCCACCGCCTGGGCGACCGACTCCGGACAGCCGACGATGCGTCGCTCCAGCAGCACCCGGCGCAGCGGTTCCAGTGCCTGGTCAAGCTCCATGGCGCGAGCGTAGCCGCCCACTCCAGCCCGGAGCGAAGCGTTTTGATCCGACGGCAGCCGGCGCACTCCGCCACCGTCCCGTCGCCCGACGGAAATGGAGCTGTCGGCGCTGTCCGCATCCTCGAGGTGTCCGTGCGGGTCGGCTGTGGGGTGATTGCGGGGGCCGTGCTGTTGGCACGGCCCCCGCAACGGGTGTGGGGCGCCCCGTTTCCCGCCCTCGTCGCCCGGATCTGCACGTGGTGATGTGCTGTACGGAGTGCTCCGTCACTTGTGCGCGGTGCTGAGCTGCACTGTCTGGTGAGGAATCGAACCCCTGCGTTGCTCTTCACGCGCCAAGGGCCGGATGAACCGCCGGCCCGCGGTGTGTGCACGCCTCCGTGGCGACTACCTGCTCCCCCACACCCTGCTCGTGGGGTCAGTCCTCGATCAGGTCGATCTGCCAGTTGGTGCGCTGGATCAGGGCGTCCACCTCACGGATCTCCTTGGCCAGCACGTCCGCCCGGGCGCGCAGCTCGGCGACCGGCAGGGCGGAAAGAATCCTGAGCTCGGACCGCAACTGCCGTACGGCTCCGCGCTGGTCGCGCCCGGAGGCGGCGTCGGCGGCTGCGGTGATCACCGAGTGGCGCAGCCGCAGGACGTCCCGGCGGGCGAGGGCGTCGGTGAGGGTGCCGCCGCCCTCGATGGTCGCGGTGGAGTTGGTCCGGTTGATCTGACGGATCAGCCGCTCCAGCTCGTCCAGCGTCTCCCCGGCCTGGGCCAGTACCTCCGCCGCGTCCTCGGCGGGTTCCTCGCCCTCCTGGTAGCGGGCGCTGCCGACGACGCGCGCCCGCAGCTGCTCCACCTGCCGCACCGCAGCCGCGCGTTGCGCGAGCGCCTCCGCCAGTTTCACCGTGCCATCACTCCTACGTCCTGCCGATCGTCCGGAAAGTATGCACGTCAGCGCCTGCGGCGCGGTTCGCGGGGTGGGGCCGGGGGGATGCGCGCGGTCAGCCCCGCTTGCGCAGGTGGCGCACGTACGCGTCCGGACTGCGGCGAAGTTCCGGGAAGCGCACCCGCGGCATGAGGGCGAGGGTGAGCAGCGGCATCACCACACGGCAGCGCGTCGGGCCCCATGGCGAGCCGGCGGCGGGCGGCGGCCCGTACGGGTCGGGCACGTCGCCGAGGCCGCGGCGGCGGCCTTGACGGGGCCCCTCGCCGCCGGCCGCGCCACGGCTCCGCCCTGTCACAGCGTCAGGTGCACTGCGGTGGTCAGCAGGTAGGCCACCGCGAAGACGACCGCCGTGCGGCGCAGGTTCGTTGCCCGGAGCAGGACGGCCGCACTGCCGAACCAGACCAGGTCCAGCACCGCCCGGGGCGCACCGTGCAGCGGCACCGTCGCACCCGGCGCGCCGAACAGCGCCCAGACCGCGGCGTACCCGGCCGGCAGGGCGAGGGCGAGCGCCCAGCGGGCCGGCCGGGCCGCCCGCCGGGTGAGGGCGAACCGCACGGCGGCGGCGTAGACGGAGAGTTCGAGCAGGAAGGCGAGCGTGTCGTCGGCCACGCGCAGCGCCCCGGTCACCGCGCACCCGCAACCCGCCGCGCCGTCGCCAGGTGCAGCAGCGCCAGTGCGCCCGCCCCGAGCGCCATCCCCGGGTTGCGGGTGCGCACCCCGATCGCGGCATCCCCCGCCTGCACCGCACCCGCGAGCAGCAGCACTGCCGGCAGCGCCGCTCCGCCACGCCCGCGCACCAGTTGGTGCAGCAGCAACGCCCCCAAGGGCAGGGCCCGGGCGGCGTACGCCTGGGCGTAGAACCGCACGCCGCCGGTCACCGGCTCCTCCTTCGCCAGCCCGATCCCGGGGTTGATCAACCCGGCCGCGCAGGAGGCCATCGAGAGCGCCGCAGCAGCGGCGTTGGCGATCACCAGCGGCTTCGACAGCGCGCCCGTCCCAGTCCCACCCATATCAAACACACCTCAAATGATTCGAGCTTCGAATGATTCGATAGAGATAGTATCGCTGCCATGAGCGCCGTCAACCCCCCTTCGCTGACCTCCTCGCTGTCCTTCCGCCTCGGCACCCTGGGCACCATCGCCACCACGCGCTTCACCGCCGCGATCCAGGACCGCGGCCTCAAGCCGAAACACGTCGCGCTGCTCGCCGCCCTCGACGCGGGCGCGGCCTCCTCGCAGCTTGAACTGGCACAGGCGATGGGCGTGGCGCCGAGCCTGGTGGTGAGCATGGCCGACCAGTTGCAGGCACTGGGCGCGGTGGCACGCGAGCGCGACCCCGCCGACCGCCGCCGCCAGATGCTCGCCCTCACCCAGGACGGCCGCGCCCTGCTGCACGAGTGCGCCGCCCAGGCCCACGCCATCGACGCCGAACTGGCCGCCGCCCTCTCCCCCGTCGAGCGCGAGTCGCTGCGCCGGGCCCTGGGCGTGCTCGCCCGCGAGGCCGGCCTGCCGGTCGAGGAGTAGCCCCGCGACGACGAACCCGGCCACCGTCACCGCCCCCACGACGCCATGACAAGGGGTCGGCCGGACTGCTCCCCTCGACTGCCAGAGCGCAGCCGGCCCGGTGCCCGGGTTCACCCGCCGTGGCGGCGAACGCACTTCCCCTCGACAAAGGCGAGACGGACCCCGATGCGCTCGGCATGCGGGGCACCCCGGGACCTGTGTCCGGCGGCACCGTGCCGGACCGGCCCTGGGAGTACGGTCCCGTGCCCGGCCCCGACCCGGAGCACGTTCCCGGGTGCCATATCGTCCTCTGCGCGGACGGATTGACGGCCCGTCCGATGATCCTCTTGGAGGGCGCCGAGAAGAGCTCCGGTGCCCTACCCAGAGGGGCTTTCCCGTGAACGAACACGCATCGCAGCACCACCGTCCGAACCGCCTCCGCGGTCACCGGCGCGGGGTGGCGGCGACCGTGACCGCCGTGGCCGCGGCCGTGGTGGCCGCCGTCCTGGCACCCGCCACGGCCTCCGCCGCACCGCGCCCGGACGCCGTGCAGCAACGCCTCGACGCCCTGGTCCAGAAGGACGGGGTACCCGCCGCCCTCGCCACCGTCAAGGGCCGCGACGGCCGTACCCGCACCTACACCGCCGGTGTCGGCGACGCCGCCACCAAGGCCAAGGTCCCGGTCGACGGGCAGGTCCGGATCGGCAGCAACACCAAGGCGTTCACCGCCGTCGTCGTCCTGCAACTGGTCGCCGAGGGCAAGGTCGGCCTCGACGCGAACGTGGACACCTACCTGCCGGGTCTTCTGCGCGGCGACGGCATCGACGGCCGGAACATCACGGTCCACCAGCTGCTCCAGCACACCAGCGGCCTGCCCGACTACGTGGACAAGGCCGGCGCGCTCAGCGACCCCAAGCGCTACCTCGAGCCGCGCGAACTCCTCGACGCCGCGCTGGCCCACAAGGCCCACTTCGCGCCCGGCGCCCAGTGGGAGTACAGCAACACCAACTACCTGCTGGCGGGCATGATCATCCAGAAGGTCACCGGACGCCCGATCGGCGAGGAGATCACCAAGCGCGTCATCGACCGGATCGGCCTGCGCCACACCTACTTCCCCGTCCCCGGCGACATGACGATCCACGAGGCCCACCCCAAGGGCTACCAGCGTGCCGCGGACGGGTCGCTGCGCGACTACACCGAGCTGGACCCGTCCTGGGGCTGGGCGGCCGGCGCGATGGTCTCGACCAACACCGACCTCACCCGGTTCTACGACGCGCTGCTCGCCGGCCGGCTGCTGCCCGCGGCCCAGCTCGCCCAGATGCGCACCACCGTCGCCGCCGAGCCGGCCGGCCCCGGGGTCCGCTACGGCCTCGGCCTGATGAGCCGCCCGCTCTCCTGCGGCGGGCTCTCCTGGGGCCACGGCGGGGGGATCCCGGGCTACGCGACCTTCGGCGGCAGCACCGACGACGGCCGCTCCGTGAACATCGCCGTGACCACGATCCCGGGCGACGCCGACACCGACAAGCACGTGGACCAGGCCGTGGACGAGGCGCTCTGCCGCTGATCGTCCCCCGGGTGGCCCGCGCCGGTCCTCGGCGCGGGCCACCCGGCCGCACCACCCGCATCTCCCCCTTCCTTCTTCCCGGCAGTGGAGTCCCGATGAACGAACACACCCCGCAGCGCACGGCACGCCGCATCCGCATGGTGCGGCGCGCCACGACGGCCACGGCCGCCGCCGGGCTCGCGCTGACCGCCTTCGCCCCGACCACGGCCTCCGCCGCACCGCGCCCGGACGTCGTGCAGCAGCGCCTCGACGCGCTGGTGCAGGAGGACGGGATGCCCGCCGCCCTCGCCACCGTCAAGGGGCGCGACGGCCGCAGCCGTACCTACACCGCCGGTGTCGGCGACCTCGCCACCGGGGCCAAGGTCCCGGTGGACGGGCAGATCCGGGCCGGCAGCAACACCAAGGCGTTCACCGCCGTCGTCGTCCTGCAACTGGTCGCCGAGGGCAAGGTCGGCCTCGACGCGAACGTGGACACCTACCTGCCGGGTCTTCTGCGCGGCGACGGCATCGACGGCCGGAACATCACGGTCCGCCAGCTGCTCCAGCACACCAGCGGCCTGCCCGAATACATGGAAGCCCCCGCGCTGACCGACTTCACCACCATCCAGTACCGCTACTTCGAGCCGCGCGAACTCCTCGACGGGGCACTGGCCCAGAAGGCGATGTTCCCCGCCGGGACCGACTGGGCGTACAGCAACACCAACTACCTGGTGGCCGGCCTGCTGATCCAGAAGGTCACCGGCCGCCCCTACGGCGAGGAGGTCACCAAGCGCGTCATCGACCGGATCGGCCTGCGCCACACCTACGTCCCCGCCACCGGGGAGACCGCCCTGCGCGAGCCCCACCCGCACGGCTACCTGCGCACCGGCCCGGACGCTCCGCTGGTCGACTACACCGCGATGGACTCGTCGATGGCCTGGGCCGCGGGGGCGGTCGTGTCCACCAACACCGACCTCAACACCTTCTACAGCGCGCTCCTGGCGGGTCGTCTGCTGCCCGCCGCCCAGCTCGCCCAGATGCGCACCACCGTCCCGGCCGAGCTCCTGGGCCCCGGCGTCCGCTACGGCCTGGGGATCCAGAGCAGGCCACTGACCTGCGGCGGCCTGGTCTGGGGCCACGGCGGCACCTCCGTGAGCTACCGGACCCGGGGCGGCGTCACGGAGGACGGCCGTGCCGTCAGCATCGCCGTCACCACCATCCCGGACGCGCCCACCGGCAAGCGCCTGACCGACGCGGTCGACACGGCCCTCTGCCGCTGACTCCCGCCCGGCCCCGGAGCGGCTACCTGGAGCGCGAGCCGCCCGCCCGGGCCACCCCGATGAACGCCGCTGTGACCACCGGCCGAAGCGCCCGCCCGAACACAGCTGACGCAGCCCGTCCGTGCAACGCTCCCCCGCCTGGGGAAACAGGGGGCCATCGCCACGGCCCCCTCAGGCCTGCGTGCTCCCCGGCCCGAGGGGGCCGGGACGGTGGGCGTGGTCGGGCGCGCAGGGGCGGAGCCTGGTCTCCGTGGGCGGCACGGCCGCGGCGCTGCACCGCGACGCGGTGGTCACCACCTTCGTCGCGTATCGGCGGTTCGGCCACGGCCCGCAGCACGCCTCCGCCCGGCTACGCGGTCGCGCAGTCCAGGACCCGGCCGTCGGCCGTGCCGACGAGCAGGCGGCCGGGCTGGGTGGCGGTGAGCGCCGTCGGGACGGCGGAGACACCGGCCACGGTCAGCCGGTGGCGCCAGCGGAGGGTGCCGTCGCGGAGGTCCAGCGCCAGGATCTCGCCGTTGCGGTACGCGACGTAGGCGGTGTCGGCTTCGGTGTCGAGGTCGGTGGCGACGTGGTCGGCCCGGAAGGCCCAGCGGGGTGCGCCGTCGCCGGCCGCCCGGCGGACGACGAAGGACTCGCCGGGCTGCAACCGCTCTCCGCCGTAGGCCTGACCGGCGTGGACCAGGTCGCCGCCACCGGTCTCCGCACCCGGGCCGGGGAACTGCATGTCCCCGGGCTCCCAGGTGAACGGGAACAGGGGCTGAGCACCCGTCCCTCCGGCGCAGCGCGCCGAGATCCAGTACCGGCCCCGTCGGACCTGGTAGACGTACTCCCGGCTGCCGCCCCGGATCCGCAGGCGCAGGTACCGGTCGGTGGGGGACGTGGTGCGGTGCTGGATCAGCAGGCCGTCGGCGAGGGCGGTGCGCCCGGGTCGCTCCGGGTCCTCCTCCCGTCGGTCGAGGGTGGCCAGGACCGCGCCGTCCGACAGCTCCTCGACGGCCAGGACTCGCCGCCGGAGCTCCCAGTCCGGGCTGAGCGCGGAGAGCATCCGGTGGGTCCCGTCCCGTCCGTCGGGACGCGGTGCGGGCACTCGGGGGCCGGCCAGGTCGGTGGCGGTGAGCGAACGGGGTGCGACGGCGCGCCAGTCAGGCCGTCGCACGACCGCGACATGGCCCTCGACGCGTGCCCGGTCGTCCTGCCAGTCATCGGGCGGTGCCATCAGCACGCGCAGGTCCCGTTCGTCGAGCCAGGCCAGTCCGAGGACCTGGCGGCCGAAGTCGTGCTCGATGAGGGAGGTGGTAACGCTCGTCTCCCAGTCGAGCAGGAGCAGCTCGCCCTCGAAGAAGTAGCCGCCGTCGTAGTCCCCGGTCCCGACGGCGAGCAGCGGCGCCGTGGGGTGGAAAGCCAGCGCGTGCACCCGGAAGCGCGTGCGGAGCACGGCCCGGCAGCCGAGGTCTCCCGTGCCGTACACCCCCACCGTCGACATCCCGCCCTCCCCGGGCCCGCCCGCGACGGCGAGCAGCCCGCGCTCCTCGTCGTCCACGGCGAGGACGGGCAGACCGACCTCGGCGAACGGGCGATCGCCGAGGACGCGGAGGACACGCAGCGGAGAGGTCATGCCGGAGATCCTCCCAGCGGGCGGCGTCGAGCCCTTGCCCGGGCCGCGCCGAGGAACACATGACTTCCCTCCGTGCCGCGTGACGCATGGCCGCCGCGACCGCGACGACCGTTCGCCGTGGTGGGTTCCGATCCGCTGTCGGCCAACCGCCTGCGGCAGTGTCCGCGCGGTCTGGTATGACTTCGCCTGGGCAAATCGACGCCCCACGAGACCAGGGGGGAACCTGTGCAGAGAAACAAGCGCGCATTCCGCGCCGTATCAGCGATGGCCACGTCCGCCGCGCTTGCCGTGCTGGCCACCGCGCTGACCGTCACACCGGCGGCCGCGGCCGAATCATCGACGGCCACCACCGCCCAGAGCACGGATTCGGCGTCCGGGCTCAACCTGCTCCTGCGAGCGGACCCCTGGAAGATCATCCAGACCCGGCGGGCGCCGGACGGGTCCTGGGACCAGGTCCGGGAGGTCCCCCAGATCGCCGGCCTCTGGTACTGGAGCCTGGCGGTCGACGGTGGCCGGCTCCGGATGTTCGGGGCCCAGATGGCCGGGCAGGGGTTCCACTACGTCCAGTCTGCCCAGAACCCCGACGGCACCTGGGCCCCGGTCTCCGACATGACCGGCCTCACCGACCTTCCGCACGACCCGCAGTACCCCTGGATGGGCCGGATCACCGCGACCAGGGTGGCGGGCCGGCTTCAGGTCGCCGCGGTCGACGGCTCCGGCCGGGTCGTCCACACCATCGAGCGCCCGGACGGCACCTGGCAGCCCTGGGGGACGGTGAGCGCGTCCTCGGGCCTGGGCTCGGGCCAGTTCTCCAGCCTGTCCGCGGCGGAGGTGAACGGTGAACTCCAGCTGGTCGGCACCACGTCGGCGGGCGAAGTGCTGCACACCATCCGCCATGCCGATGGCACCTGGAGCACCTGGGGCAGTGTGCTGGGCGCGACCGGCACGCCCTCCCCGTGGGGGACGCCGACGGACGTCGTCGCGGCGAGCTTCGACGGCGCCCTGCAGGTCGTGGTCACGGACAACAGCCAGGCCGGCTTCTACCACACGATCCGCAACGCCGACGGCACCTGGAACCGATGGGGGGACATCGGCTCCCAGGTCCACTTCGATCGGGCCGGTTTCCGCGGCTTCACGATGGGCGGTGTCGACGGCGCGAACGTGGGCGGTGAGCTGCAGCTGGTCTTCGAGTCCGGTGACAACTCCGGCTCGCTCTACCACACGATCCGTCACGCCGACGGCAGTTGGGCGCAGGCCGGACTGGTCCAGCGGGCCGTCGACCTCTCGGCCTGGCGCCCGGTCAGCTACGGGGCAGCCGCCGCGGGGTGACCCTGCCCCTGGCATCACACCCGTGAGCACGACGGCACCCCGGCCCTCCTCAGGGCCGGGGTGCTGCCCGGCGGCTGGGTGGTCAAGGTGTGATCGCCTTCGCGGTGCCGGCGGTCACGCACTCACCTGGTGGCGGTGCCGTCCACGGGCGGGGGGTTCGGGGCGGGGGGTCGGGGCGGGGTCCCCGGGCCTCGTTCGTCCCCGTGTCGGGGACGGCGATGCGGACCGGGGTGGGCGGGCGGAGCTGCCTGGTGTCAGAAGGCGTTCAGGGCGGCTTCGACCAGCGTTGCCACCGGCACGAGTGCCTGACGCTGTGTCAGGCCGTCCTGGATCACGTTCTGGTACACGACGGCGAAGCTCCTGCTCCGCACGGTGTCGGTGACGAGGATTCCCTCGGACAGCACGGTCCGGCCGGTTTTCAGCGAGCCGATGCCGACCTTGCCGTGGGTGGCGGTGAACTGTCCGCCGGGGGGCCAGATCGGCGGGGCGGTGGACGGGAACAGTTTGCCGGCGCGGGCCATGAGTGCCTTCATGCCCTGGCTGCTCGTCGGGCCGACGAGTTTGTCGTCCGCGAGCAGTGTCAGCAGTCTCGCGAGCTGCCGTGCGGTGGTGCCCTGGGCGGTGTCGACGTCGTTGACGCACGGGATGCGCGCGGCCGGCCAGATCCCGGCGTAGTCGCCCGCCAGCCACAGCCCCTGGGAGGAGGCGCCGTCGAAGAGGCCGCCGTCGGCGAGCTTGCCGTCGAGGTACGGGTAGCCCAGGCCGTGGATCGTCGTGGTGGCTCCCGGGTCGTTCTGCTGCACCATCATGTCTTCGAGGGCGGCCACCTGCGCCGCGGTGAAGTCGACCGTGAAGTCCCCACCAGGAGCGCCGAGTTGGAGGACAGCCGAGTAGTCCGGCCGCCTGTTCTTGTCCTCGGCGCGCAGCGTCGTCGACGTGTTGATCTGGGACGGTGTGTGGGTGGCGATGTCCGGGTCGAAGGTGGCTTCGAGTGCGGCCTCGATGTCCGGCCAGGCGGTCAGTGCCTGGTCGGTGGCCAGTTGGTCGGCGCTCGCTCGCAGGTCGAAGGCGGTGTACATCGCCGAGGTCTTGAGCAGGCTGGCCGAGTAGCACTCGTCCTGGTCCCGGATCGCCGCCCAGGGGTGGTTGAGCCCGCCCTCGAATCCGGTCAGTGCGACGACGATGACGGCCAGGTCGTCGACCGTCGGGGTGCCGGCGTCCGAGAGCTGTTGCCGTGTGGTGTTGAGGGCGTCCTGCATGGGCGGGTTGTTGTTGAACGCGAGCGGGTCGTCGACGGGGCCGGTGAAGAGAGGCATGACGGTTCCTCGGCATTCTGGATCCGTGGGTGCGACGCGGTCGGCGACTCGAGGCGTCCTTCTCACGTCCGGCGCACCGGCCCGCGCTCCGCACGGGCTGCCATGTCCAGCGTCACCCGTTCGGCGGACACGCGCAACCCGGCGGGGCCGTGCCGATTCGGGGGTGCGGCCGTCGGGCGGGTGTGGGCGGAGGTCGGCCGGCAGGCGCCGGGGGGCCAGCGCAGCCACCCCGGCGACACCGCCGACCATCAGGCGTCCGCGACCTCACACGGGTCCGAGAAGCCGTACTCGCGCGAGTGTCATGCCGGGGGCTTCTGCAGCCAGTCCGCCTCGGTGGTCCAGAACATCTGGCGCGCACCGAGGTAGTCGTGGGCGAAGTCCGTGAACCGTTCGCGGGTGTACGGCTGACCGGTCCTGGGGTCCTTGGCGTTGATGTCGGGTTCCTGGACGGCCATCGCGACGAGGGGGAGGGCGTTCTTGTACTCGTGGAGGAACTTGTAGGAGTTCTCCATCTGGTACGGGCGGTCCGGCAGGGTGTCCGGTCCTCCGATGCCGATCTTGTCGGCCCTGGCGAGGTCGAACATTTCCCTCATGCGCTTGTGGTCGTCGTCATCCGGCAGGAAGTTGACGTACTGGATGAACTGCGTCCTGGCGAAGACCTTCTTGCCGTAGCGCATGTTGTCGATCTCGGCATCGATGTAGGAGCCGGAGGTGTACGCGGTCTGATCATTCGCGGTGTCCACCTCGACCGCGGTCTCCGGAAGGTTCACCCCGGCGAGCTTGCCGTCGAACTTCTCCGCCATCGCCTTCAGCATGGCCTGGAAGTCCGCTCGCACCTGCTGGTTCCACTGCGCGACCACGGCCCCGTGGGTGGTGGGGTTGTCGGGGTTCTCATCGACCGTCGGCGCGAGTCCGCCCTCGTCCTTCACATACTGAGGGACGTTGGCGTCCTTCAGGGCCACATCGAAGAACCGGTCCTGCACCTGGACGAACAGCTTCTTGTGGCGTTCCTGGAGATACCGCAGGGCACCGTCCAGTCGCGACCACGTGTATTCGCCCTTCTTCCCCTCAAGAGCCTTCCAGGGTGCCACGACCTGTACGCCGCCGATGTCCGGACGGTCGATCATGGCCTTGACCTTCGGGTCCTGGCCGGACGTGGCATCCTCGAAGGCGCCGAGCGACATGTACAGATTGGCCGTCACCTTGCTGTGGGACACCGAGGCGGCGGGCCTGCCGGGGGCGGGGGCCGCGGCGGCCACTCCGACGGTGGTCGTCAAGGCCAGGGCTGTGAGGGCGACAGATCCGACTGCACCACGCTGCATCATCATGAACGAGACGCTAGGGGAAGCATTCTAAGAAGAGTTTAAGAGCGTCCGTCGTCACTCCCGGCGTTGGCACCCACCGTCACCGGAGCTGACGCCCAGTCATGAAGTGGCGCATTTCTCGCGTTCCACCTCCACCCCGCACCCGGCGACGCCTCCTGAGGACGCCATCGGCGCGACGCCGTCACCCCCCGCCCGCCGTCACCCCCGCCCGCCGGGACCGGCAGCGAGGCGGCCGAGCATCGCCATCACGGTGATCCGCAGCTTCTTGTCGTTCGTCACCGCGCAGTGGGCGTCGACGCCCCGCTCGTCCGGTGCCTCATCCGGATCGGCCAGGCCCAACCGGATCAGGTCGACGGCGTACTCCTGGCACCGGGAGTAGCCCTCCGCGGCGCTCACCGCCTCGACGTGGTCGATGCGGCCCGGGTCCTCGGCGCGCAGCAGCGCCGGGGTGGGCACGGGGCCCAGCACCTCCCCGATCCACTCCGAGACGGCCTCCCGGGGGCAGCCCCGCTCCAACTCGGAAGCGGACGCGGCGGTCAGCGCCAGGTGGACGAGGAGCGATCCGAACCACCGGGCGGCCTCGGCCGGCGGGGTGTCCCCGCCCGCCGGGGGCATCACGGCCTGGTACAGCGCGGCCAGATCATCGGCACCCGCGGCGGCGACGACCGCCTTCACGGCACTGCCGAGGGCGGCCTGGTCGGTGGTCACGGCGGTGGTCCTCCCCGTAGTCGGCAGCCGTCAACTTACCGCTCCCCTGGGGGGATCGGTGGGATTTGGCGATTCGACCGCAAGGAGGCCTCCCGGTCGGGTAGAGCACCCGCCCGTGGGCCGTCCCGGGATGGGGCGGCTTTCCCTCGTTCGCCCGCACACCAGGGTGCCGGCGCGCCGGCGGCCCGGAGAACGACGCTCGCCGGACGCTTCCCTGGCACTTCGTCCCGTAGTGAAGTCGGGCGCGGGCTCCTGGGCGGTGACGACGCCGGCCGCGGAGGCGGATGCGGCCGACCGGCCCGGCACTGTCGGGTGCCGGGCCGGTCGTGGGCCGGCGCTGCGGGGCGGCCGTCAGCGGTTCGGGTGGTTCCCCGCCCACACGGCGGGGGTGCGGTCCGACCACGGGGCGGCCTGTTCGAGTTGTCCCGCGAGGCGGAAGAGGCGGCCCTCGCGCCCGTGGCCGGCGGCGAACTGCATGCCGACCGGGAGCCCCGTTGCGGTGTCGGCCGTCACCGGCACCGACATGGCGGGCGTGCCCGCCACGTTGAACGCCGCGGTGAAGGGCGAGAGGTCGAACAGCCGGCGGAGCCAGCCGGGGCCGTCCAGCGCCTCCGCGCCGCGGCCGTGGGTGCCCAGGGGCACCGGCAGGTCCGGCACGGTCGGGGTGAGCAGGACGTCGTACGCGTCGAAGAACCGCGCCAGGGTGCGGGAGACCCGGTTGCGGACGGCCAGCGCGGTCACCAGCTCGGTGCCGGTGACCCGGCGTCCGTAGTGGTAGCTGGCGAGGATCGGCGGTTCGAGGGTCGAGAAGTCGACCGGCCGGCCGGTGGCGGCGGCCAGTTCGTCGACCGACACCGCGAGGTTGGCCGCCCACTGGCGGGCGTTGGCCAGGACGAACTCCTCCCAGCCGACCCCGAGTTCGGGTTCGGCCTGCTCCACCCGGTGATCGAGGGACTCCAGCAGGCGCACCGTGCGGGACAGCGCGTCGGCCACCGGCGGCGCGGTGCGGTGGCCGCCCCAGGCCTGGGCCAGGACGCCGATCCGCAGGGAGCCCGGATCCCGGGTGACCTCCTGCGCGTACGGGCGGGCCGGTTGCGGGGCGACGTAGGGGTCGCCCGGCTCCGGGCCGCTGACCAGGTCGAGCAGGACCGCACTGTCGCGCACGGTGCGGCTGACGCTGCCGTGCACGGCCAGGCCGTTGAAGATCTCGTCGGCGGTGGGACCGACGGGTATCCGGCCGCGGGTCGGCTTCAGCCCGAACAAGCCGTTGTAGGCGGCGGGGATGCGGATCGAGCCCGCCGCGTCGGTGGCGTGTGCGAGCGGCACGATCCCGGCGGCCACGGCCGCGCCCGCGCCCCCGCTGGAGCCGCCGGCGCTGCGGGTGAGGTCCCAGGGGTTGCGGGTCGGGCCGTACAGCACGGGTTCGGTCGTGGTGCTGTAGGCCATCTCCGGGGTCGCGGTGCGCCCGAAGGTGACGAGGCCGGCACGGCGGAAGCGGGACATCAGGGTCGAGTCGGCGGTGGCGACGGTCCCGGCCGCGAGGCGGCTGCCGAGATCCGTGCGCCGGCCCGCCATGGTGATCCCGAGGTCCTTGATCAGGAAGGGGACTCCCGCCAGCGGTGCGCTGCCGGGGCGGGGCTCGTCGTCGGCCGGCCAGGTCTCCACGACGGCGTTGAGCCGCGGGTCGACGGCCTGCGCGGCCTCCCGGGCGGCCGCTTCCACTTCTGCGGGGGTCACCTGGCCCCGGGTGATCAGGTCGGCGAGTCCGACCGCGTCGAAGCTCACGTACTCCTTGACGTCCAACTGGGTCACTCCTGGAATCGAGAACGGTACCGCTCAGTCTTTGACGATACCGATCGGTATCGTGCGGAACGGACTGGTACCGTAACAGGAAGTGCAGGGAGCGGAAGACCAGCAAGCGGCCGGAGGCCAGGAACAGCCATGACATCGCCCGCCAGACGACCGAGCCGGGTGGCGAAACTGCCGCCGCGCGAGCGCATCCTCGACGCCGCGGAGGAGCTCTTCCAGAGCGAGGGGATCCGGCGGGTGGGCGTCCAGGCGATCGCCGAGAAGGCCGAGACGACCAAGATGGCGATCTACCGTCACTTCGAGACCAAGGACGCCCTGGTCGCGGAGTGGCTGCGGATCGTCGCCGCCGACTACCAGGCGGCGTTCGACCGGGTCGAGGCCGAGCACCCCGGCCGGCCCAGGGAACAGATCCTCGGCCTGGCCCGCTTCATCGCCGAGGGACTGCCGGCCGTCTCGCACCGGGGCTGCCCCTTCATCAACTCCATCGCCGAGCTGCCCGACCGCTCCCACCCCGCGCGGCAGGTGATCGAACGGCACAAGGAGCGCCAGACCCGCCGGCTCGTCGGCATGTGCGCGCAGGCCGGGCTGCCCGACCCCGAGCAGACGGCGGCCGAGATCACCTTCGCCCTCGAAGGCGCGCAGGTCAGCACGCAGAACAGCAGCGTCGACCGGACCGGGGAGCGCCTGATGCGGATCGTCGAGGGGATCGTGGACCGGGCCGCGGCCTGCCCACCGATCACCCGCTGACACCGGCAGGGCCCGTCCGGGCTCGGCTTCTCCGGCGTCCCGGACCTGCGGAAGGGCCCGCCCCCGATGGTGGGGGGCGGGCCCTGGGTGAGGCGGGGTGAGGCAGGGTGAGGCGGGGCGTCCTGCCGGGGGCGGGCGCCGCTACTGCGGGGTCACGTAGGCGCCGGAGATGCCGCCGTCGACGAGGAAGGTGTTGGCGGTCATGAAGGAGGAGTCGTCGGAGGCGAGGAAGGCCACCGCGGCGGCGATCTCCTCGGGCTCGGCGAAGCGGCCCAGCGGGATGTGGACCAGGCGGCGGGCGGCCCGCTCCGGGTCCTTGGCGAAGAGTTCCCGCAGCAGCGGGGTGTTCACCGGGCCGGGGCACAGGGCGTTGACGCGGATGCCCTCGCGGGCGAACTGCACGCCCAGCTCGCGGGACATGGCCAGCACGCCGCCCTTGGAGGCGCTGTAGGAGATCTGGGAGGTGGCCGCGCCCATCACGGCGACGAACGACGCGGTGTTGATGATCGAGCCCTTGCCCTGGCGCTGCATGTGCGGGATCGCGTACTTGCAGCACAGGTAGACGCTGGTGAGGTTGACCTCCTGGACGCGCTTCCAGGCCTCCAGGCCGGTGGTGAGGATGGAGTCGTCGTCCGGCGGGGAGATGCCCGCGTTGTTGAAGGTGATGTCGAGGCGTCCGTACTCGTCGACGGCCCGCTGGAAGAGGTCGCGCACCGCGGCCTCGTCGGTGACGTCGGCCTGGATGAACAGGCCGCCGACCTCGTTCGCGGCCTTGGCGCCGGTCTCGGGGTCGAGGTCGACGCAGACCACCTTCGCGCCCTCGGCGGCGAAGCGGCGGGCGGTCGCCAGGCCGATGCCGCTGCCGGCGCCGGTGATGACGGCCACGCGGCCGTCGAGTCGCTGGGTCATGCTGATCATTCCTCCGTGGAGATGAAGACGTTCTTGGTCTGGGTGAAGGCGTCGAGGGCGTCCGGGCCGAGTTCACGGCCGAGTCCGGACTGCTTGAAGCCGCCGAACGGCGTGGTGTAGCGCACCGAGGAGTGCGAGTTGACGGAGAGGTTGCCGGCCTCGACGCCGCGCGAGACCCGCAGGGCGCGGCCGAGGTCCCTGGTCCAGATGGAGCCGGACAGGCCGTACTCGGTGGCGTTGGCGATGCGCAGGGCGTCCTGTTCGTCGCGGAACGGGACGACGGCGACGACCGGGCCGAAGATCTCCTCGGTGAAGGCGCGGTCGTCGTGCCGCACGGGCGCGAGGACGGTCGGCGGGTACCAGAAGCCGGGCCCGTCGGGGGCGCTGCCGCGGAAGGCGACGGCCGAGGTGTCCGGGACGTAGGAGGAGACCCGCTCGCGGTGGGCGGCCGAGATCAGCGGGCCCATCTCGGTCTTCTCGTCGCTCGGGTCGCCGACCCGCACGCCGCGCACGGCCGGCTCCAGCAGCGCCATGAAGTCGTCGAACACGGACGCCTCGACGAGGATCCGGGAGCGGGCGCAGCAGTCCTGGCCGGCGTTGTCGAAGACGGCGTAGGGCGCGGTCGCGGCGGCCTTGGCGAGGTCGGCGTCGGCGAAGACGATGTTGGCGCTCTTGCCGCCGAGTTCGAGGGTGACGGGCTTCACCTGGGCGGCGCAGCCCGCCATGATCTCCTTGCCGACCCGGGTCGAGCCGGTGAAGACGACCTTGCGCACGTCGGGGTGGGTGACGAAGCGCTGTCCGACGACCGGGCCGCGGCCGGGCAGGACCTGGAGCACGCCCTCGGGGATCCCGGCCGCCAGGGCGAGTTCGGCCAGGCGCAGCGCGGTGAGCGGGGTGAGTTCGGCCGGTTTGACGATGACGGTGTTGCCGGCGGCGAGCGCCGGGGCGAGGGCCCAGGCGGCGATCGGCATGGGGAAGTTCCAGGGCACGATGACCCCGACGACGCCGATCGGTTCCTGGAAGGTGACGTCGAGGCCGCCGGCGACGGGGATCTGCCGGCCGAACAGCCGCTCGGGGGCGGCGGCGTAGTACTCGATGACGTCCCGCGCGTTGCCCGCCTCCCAGCGGGCGTTGCCGATGGTGTGCCCGGCGTTGGCGACCTCCAGGGCGGCGAGGTGCTCGCGGTCGGCGTCGACGGCGGCGGCGAAGGCGCGCAGCAGCCGGGCGCGGTCGGCGGGGGCCACCCGGCGCCAGGTGTCGAAGGCGGCGCGGGCGCGGGCGACGGCGGCGTCGGTCTCGGCGGGGCCGGCGAGTTCGACGGTGGTGATCACCTCCTCGGTGGCGGGGTTGACGACCTCGAAGAGGTCCGGTTCGGTCATCGGGCGGTCTCCCTCTGGCTGGCGGTGATGAACGCGTGGAACAGGCGCGGGTCGTCGGGGTCGGTCTCCGGGTGCCACTGGACGCCCAGGGCGAAGCGGTGGCCGGTGAGTTCGAGTGCCTCGACGGTGCCGTCGGCGCTGTGGGCGGTGGCCCGCAGGCCGGTGCCGATCCGGTCGACGGCCTGGTGGTGGTAGCAGGAGACCTCGGTGACGGGCCCCAGGACGGCGGCGATCCGGCTGCCGTGCGCCGGGGTGACCCGGTGGCGGACGAAGCGGGCGGGGGCGATCTGGTGGCTGTCGTCGGGCAGGTGCTGGAGGAGGGTGCCGCCGAGTTCGACGTTGAGCAGTTGCATGCCTCGGCAGACGCCGAGGACCGGCAGGTCCCGGGCGAGGGCGGCGCGCAGCAGCCGGCTCTCCCAGTCGTCGCGGGCGTGGTGGGGCGGGCCGGTGCGGGGGTGGGGGGCGGCCGCGTAGCGGGCCGGGTCGACGTCCGGTCCGCCGGTGAGGACGAGTCCGTCGAGGGCGTCGAGGAGGTGGCCGGCCGCGCCGGGCTGGGGCGGCAGCAGGACCGGGGTGCCGCCCGCGCGGGCGATGGCGTCGACGTACGTCTGGGGTACGAGGGCGGCGCGCTGGTTCCAGACGGACCAGGCGGCGGCGTCCTGGTAGGTGCTGATGCCGATGAGCGGTCGTCGGCGGTCGTCGGGGCCGGTCGCGTCGGGGCCGGTCGCGTCGGGGCCGGTCGTGTCGGTGGCGGTCACGTCGGTGGCGGTCACGTCGGTGGCGGTCACAGTCGCTCGAATCCGCGGCGCCGCTCCCAGTCGGTCACCGCCCGCTGGTAGGAGGCGAGTTCGGTGCGTCCGGCGTGGGTGTAGTGCCGCACGACGTCCTTGCCGAAGGCCTCGGTGGCGACGGTGCTGCGCTCGAAGGCGTCGACCGCGTCGCGCAGGGTGGCGGGCACCCGGGGCGCGTCGGAGGTGTAGGCGTTTCCGGTGAACTCCGGCTGGAGTTGCAGCTGTTGCTCGACGCCGTGCAGTCCCGCGGCGATCAGGGCGGCGACCGCGAGGTAGGGGTTGACGTCGCCGCCGGGGACGCGGTTCTCGAAGCGCAGCGACGGGCCGTGGCCGACGACGCGCAGGGCGCAGGTGCGGTTGTCGCGGCCCCAGGCGATGGCGGTGGGCGCGAAGCTGCCGGGGACGTAGCGCTTGTAGGAGTTGACGGTGGGGGCGAACAGCAGGGCGAAGTCGGCGAGGCAGGCGAGCTGGCCGGCGAGGAAGTGCTCCATGGTGCGGGAGAAGCCGTGCGGGCGGTCTCCGGCGAACACCGGGGTGCCCTGCTCGTCACGCAGGCTCAGGTGGATGTGGCAGGAGTTGCCCTCGCGTTCGTCGTACTTGGCCATGAACGTGAGGCTGCAGCCCTCCTGGGCGGCGATCTCCTTGGCACCGGTCTTGTAGACGGTGTGGTTGTCGCAGGTGGTGAGGGCGTCGGCGTACTTGAAGGCGATCTCGTGCTGGCCGAGGTTGCACTCGCCCTTGGCGGACTCGACGGTGAGGCCGGCGCCGGCCATGCCGTTGCGCAGGCGGCGCAGCAGGGGTTCGATGCGCCCGGTGCCGAGGATGGAGTAGTCGACGTTGTACTGGTTGGCCGGGGTGAGCCGGGTGTAGTCCTTGTCCCAGGCCTGTTCGTAGCTGTCCCGGAAGACGATGAACTCCAGTTCGGTGGCGGCCTGGGCCTGCCAGCCGTGGCCGGCCAGGCGGTCGAGCTGGCGCTGGAGGACCTGGCGCGGGGAGACGGCGACCGGGGTGCCGTCGTGGTGGACGACGTCGCACTGGACCATGACGGTGGCGGGGTGCCAGGGGACGGAGCGCAGGGTGGCGAGGTCGGGGCGCAGCGTCAGGTCGCCGTAGCCGTTCTCCCAGGAGGAGACCTCGTACCCGTCGACGGTGTTCATGTCGACGTCGACGGCCAGCAGGTAGCCGCAGCCCTCCGCGGCGCCGGTCACGACGTCGTCCAGGAAGTACTCGGCGGCGACGCGTTTGCCCTGGAGGCGCCCCTGCATGTCGGTCATGGCGAGCACGACGGTGTCGACGGACCCGTCGGCGACGCGGGTGCGCAGTTCGTCGAGGGTGAGCCGGGGGGTGGTCATCGGGTCTCCGGATCGGTGTCGGGGGTGGGCGGCTGCGGGCTGGTCATCGGGGCTCCGGTCCGGGGACCGGGGCGTCGGGCGCGTAGGGCTTGGACGGCGCGGACGGCGCGGCGCTGATGTGCGGCCCGGTGAACCAGTGCCGGGCGGAGGCCAGCCACCACACGCCGGCGAAGCCGCCCACGACGGCCACGGCGACCGGGGTGTAGTTGAAGCTCTCGGCGGTGATCGGGCTGGCGGTGGGCAGCATGAACAGGACGCTGATCACCGCCGTCCAGACGACGGCGACGACGCCGATCGGCCGGCTCCAGCGGCCCAGGTGCCAGGGGCCGCGCGGGAAGTCCTCGCCCTGGCGCAGCCGCAGGTACACCGGGATGACGTAGGAGATGTAGAGGCCGATGACGGAGATCGAGGTCACGGCCGTGTAGGCGGTGTTGTTCCAGAGCGCGGGCAGTCCCAGCAGCAGGGCGCCGCCGGTGGCCAGCCAGACCGCGTTGGTCGGGGTCTGGGTGCGCGGGGAGATGCGGTGCCAGAGGCGGGAGCCGGGCAGCGCGCCGTCGCGGGAGAAGGCGTAGATCATGCGCGAGTTGGCGGTGACGGAGGCCATGCCGCAGAAGAACTGGGCGCCGATGACGATGAGCAGCAGGAACTGGGCACCGCCGGAGCCGATCGCGTCGATGAAGATCTGCGCGGGCGGGACCTGGGTGTCGCTGTTGAGCGCGCCGTCGTAGTCGCGGATCGCGAAGGTGATGCCGAGCAGCAGGATCCAGCCCGCGACCAGGGAGACGGTGATGGCGTTGACGATGCCGCGGGGGCCGGAGCGGGCGGCGTCCTGGGTCTCCTCGGTCATGTGGGCGGAGGCGTCGTAGCCGGTGAGGGTGTACTGGGCCATCAGCAGGCCGAGCATCGCGACGTAGAACTGGCTGTGGAAGCCGGTCCGGTTGACGAAGTCGGTGAAGACGGAGGAGGCGGAGGCGTGCCGCTCGGGGAACAGCGCGAGCGCGCCGACGATGATCGCGACGCCGGCCAGGTGCCACCAGACGGAGACGCTGTTGAGGACGGCGACCAGGCGCACCCCGAAGGTGTTGAGCAGGCCGTGCGCCAGCAGGATGACCGCGAAGATCTCCATGGTGTGCGCGGGGGTGGCCGCGACGCCGTAGCGCAGGTCGAGGAAGGCGTTGGTGAAGAAGGCGGCGCCGTAGTCGACGCTGGCGGTCACCGCGACCTGGCCGAGGAAGTTGAACCAGCCGGTGAACCAGCTCCAGGCCGGGCCGCGGCTGCGGGTCAGCTTGGCGGACCAGTAGTAGAGCCCGCCGGCCGTCGGGTAGCTGGAGCAGATCTCGGCCATCGCGAGGCCGACGCAGAGCGTCAGCAGGCCGACCACCGGCCAGCCCCAGATGATCAGGGCCGGGCCGCCGGTCTTCATCCCCGTCCCGTAGAGGGTCAGGCAGCCGGACAGGATCGAGACGATGGAGAAGGAGACGGCGAAGTTGGAGAAGCCCGTCATCGAGCGGGCCAGCTCCTGGGTGTAGCCCAGCTCGCGGAGGCGTTGTTCGTCGGCGGAAACAGGGGAGGAATCCACCGGGAACACGGCGGGGCCAGGGTGGTCGGGTGAGCGTGCGTCGGTCATGGGCACCCCTGGGGGTTGAGGGTGTGCCGGGGTGCGCGCGGCCACGACGGCGTGGGCGCACCCGCCCCGGCGGCTTCGACGGTCGGACGGCTCTTCAATGGTCTAAAGTCAGACCATTGGGTGGGTGAGCAGCATCGTTCCGGCTGGACGGTGGCCACGTCAAGGGCAGGATGGGAATGAGTGCGGGATATCCGTGCGCAGGTACGATTCCGGCGTGGACGTGGACGTGACGCGTGAGCAGGCACGGCTCGACTGGGAGGCCGGGGCGATCTTCCGCCCGATCCGGACCGGCAACGCCTTCGAGGAGACCGTCGAACGGCTGCTCCAGGCGATCAAGCTCGGCGTCTTCGGCCCCGGCGACCGGCTGCCCGCCGAACGCGACCTCGCCGCCCGGCTCGGCGTCAGCCGCGAGACCCTGCGCGAGGCGCTCCGCACCCTCCAGCAGGCCGACTGCGTCGCACCCCGCCGCGGCCGCTACGGCGGAACCTTCGTCACCTACCGGATGCCCGAACCGGACGTCGCCGACCTGCGCCGCGCCGCCCGCGACCTCGGCGGCGCGCTGGAGGACGCGCTGACCTACCGGCAGGTCCTGGAGGTCGGGGCCGCCGAGGCCGCCGCCCGGCGCCCCCTCTCCCCCGAGCAGCGCGCCCACCTGGAGGACCGGCTGACCGAGCTGGACGCAGCCCCGGCGGAGCAGTACCGCCAGCTGGACTCGCGCTTCCACCTCGCCATCGGTGAACTCACCGGCTCACCCGCCCTCGCCGCGGCCATCGCCGAGGCCAGGATGCGCCTCAACGACCTGCTGAACGCGATCCCCATACTGGAGCGCAACATCGAGCACGCCGCCGAGCAGCACCGGGCGATGGTCCGGGCGATCCTCGACGGCGACGGCGACGGCGCCCGACGCGCCACCGAGGAACACCTCGCCGCGACGGCCTCACTGCTGCGGGGCTTCCTGGCCTGACACTCCCCCGGGACCACCGGCCGTCCAAACGCTCCAAGGCTCTGTTTCCACTGCACGGCACGGGAGGTGGTGCCACCGCCCGGTGGCACCACCTCCCCGGCGGACCGCTACTCGGTCAGCTGATCGACGGGTTGCCGGGCAGGCCGGGTGCCGGCTACCTCCAAGCCCTGGCGGAGATGGTCCAGCACGGCAGGGATCTCTTGCCACGATTGCCCGATGACCGCCTCTTCGCCGCGGCCCTGGCCCGACGCTGCTCCGAGCCGGGCGGTTCCGTGAACACGGGCCCCGCAGGGGATGCTTCTGGAAGACTGCTGCCGCATGATGCGGCGTCAGGGCAGGGAAGCCTGCGGGGTGGGGGGCCACTGTGGAACCGGTCTTGATCCTTCTGATCATTCTCGTGGTGCTGGTCTTCTGTTTCCTTGTCAAAGCGATCCAGATCGTCCCGAATGCCAGCGCCGTCGTCGTGGAGCGGTTCGGGCGCTACAGCCGCACGCTCGACGCCGGTCCGCACTTCGTGACCCCGTTGATCAACACCATTCGCAGTCGGGTCGACCTGCGCGAACAGAGCATGGCGATTGCACCGCAGGAGGTGACCACGCGGGACCACCGGCGCGTCGACATCGACGTGACCGTCGGGTACCAGGTGGCGGATGCGAGGGCCGCTGTCTACGGCGTGGACTCCTTCACCCGAGCGATCGAGCAGCTCGCTGTCGCTACGGTGCGTGGCACCGTCGACGGCATGGACCTGGAACCGGCTCTGACGTCCCGCGAGGTGATCAGCACGGTCCTGCGGAGTGCCCTCGACCGGGACGCAGTGCGCTGGGGCGTCGCGATCCGCCGCGTCGATTGCCGGGTGGCCGCCGCGTCCGGCCCGGTCACGGGCTCACCGGCGATGGAGGTTCACGCTGACCCGTACACGAGTCCCTTCGCTCCGAACGGCGGCAGCGCGGGGCCGCGGAATCCACCGCAGCCGCTCGCACGGACCAGCTGTGTCCCCGGGCACCGTCCGCTGGGGCAGGGCGATCCTCGCCGGATCGGCCGCTACAGCCTGACGGCGGTGCTGGGGCAAGGGGGGATGGGCACGGTCTATCTCGGCCAGTCGCCCGGCCGGCGCCTGGTCGCGGTCAAGGTCATCCGGTCGGAACTCGCCGAGGACCCGACCTTCCGGAGGCGGTTCGCCATCGAGATCAGCGCCGCGGGCCTCGTCGGCGGATTCCACACCGCGTCCGTGGTGGACGCCGACCCCCACGGTGACCCGCCGTGGCTTGCCACTGAGTACATCCCCGGCCCGTCACTGCAGGAGGTTCTCAAGCAGCAGGGCGCCATGCCCCCGAGGACCCTGCACACCCTGGCGGTCGGCGTCGCCGAAGCACTGGAGCGCATCCACGCCTGCGGCATCGTCCACCGCGACCTCAAGCCCGCCAACATCATCATCTCCGACTCAGGCCCTCGCATCATCGACTTCGGCATCGCCCGGGCTCTCGACAGCACCGGGCTCACCAGCACCAACTACGTGATCGGCACCGAGGGGTTCGTCGCCCCGGAACGGCTCACCGGTGGGGCGGTCACTGCTGCCGCGGATCTCTACGCCTTCGGCATGGTGCTGTGCCATGCCGCCGGAGCGGCGCCACTGGCGGCCGGTGAATCCCTGGCGTCCGCCGTCAGCCTGCTGCCCTCCCGGCTCGCCGGCACCGTCAACCGGTGCCTCGACCACGACCCCCGGCACCGCCCGACGGCCGCCGAGGTGCTCGAACTGCTTTCCCAGGACGACCTGTCGGCCGGAGACTGGCTGCCGCTCCCCGTGCGCACGATGGTCGACCTGTACAGCCCCTCGTCCGGCTCGGCACCATGAGCCGCCTGGCGGTGCACCGGCCTGATCCGTGAGGACGGGCCGCCGGGCGGGAGGGCGGGTGGGCGCACCGGGCGGTGTTCAGCGGCACAGGGTGCGCAGGGTGGGGAGGCAGTCCGCGGCCCGGCGCTGCGGGTCGGTGTCGGTGCCGGCCCAGGCGATCCGGGCGTCCGGGCGGATGAGCACGGCGGTGACGTCCCGCCAGAGCGCGTGCGCCGTCTCGGTGTCGACGGTTGCGGCGCGCCGCTCCAGGCCGTCCGTCGGGCACGGCGTCGTCGTCCCGCCGAGGTCCAGCAGCAGTGGTCGGCCGTGGTGCATCAGCGGGTGGGCGGTGGGTGCGCCGGCCGGGGTGTTCAGGGCGAGGCCGGCCAGCCGGGTGCCGTTCAGCGGGTGCCCGCCGGGCTCGGTGCCGGCGGGGAGCGGGTCGTCGAAGCCGGCGATCCGGCGGGCCCACTGGTGGTTGGTCCGTGGTTCGGCGAGTGCGGCGGACCAGACCTCGCGCAGGGCGATCTGCTCCGGGTTCGCCGCCGCGAACAGGGCGAGCTGCGCGCGGGTGTTGTCGATGACGGCGCGGGCCGCCGGGCGGCGTTCGGTGTCGTAGCTGTCGAGCAGTCCGTCGGGCGCCCGGCCCTGGAGGGTGGCGGCCAGCTTCCAGCCCAGGTTGGTGGCGTCCTGGATGCCGAGGTTCATGCCCTGCCCGCCGGCCGGGAAGAACATGTGCGCCGCGTCCCCGGCCACCAGCACCCGTCCGGCCCGGTACCGGGCGGCCTGGCGGGTGGCGTTGCCGTAGCGCGAGAGCCACCGGGGGTTGCGCAGGCCCAGGTCCCGTCCCAGCAGTGCGCGGGTCTGCTCGCGCACCTCCGCCAGGGTCAGCGGTTCGCCGGTGCCGCGGTGCATGGTGGCCGTGGACAGGCCCGCCAGCCGGTGGACGCCGTCGCCGATCGGGGCCGCCAGGAACGAGCCGCCCGGCCCGGTGGCGGCGAGCGGCCCGGTGGGCGGATCGTCGAGTTCGACGTCGGCGAGCCACCCGGTCATGGTGGTGTCCTGACCGGGGAAGTCGATGCCCGCCGCCTGGCGCACCGCGCTGCGCGTGCCGTCGCAGCCCACCACCCAGCGGGCCCGCACGGTCCGGTGGGTGCCGCCGGCCCGGATCACCACCTCGACGGCGTCCGGCCCCTGGGTGAGCGAGACGACCTCCTGCCCGCGCAGCACCCGGGCGCCCACGGCGACCGCGTGCTCCTCCAGGAGCTGCTCGGTGACGGACTGACCGAGCGCCAGCATGAAGGGGTGGACCGCCCCGACCGCGGAGAAGTCCAGCCGGGTGGTCGCCGCGCCGAAGTGGCCGGTCGGCACCGGGGTGCCGCGTTCGATGAACCGCTGCGCGAGGCCGCGGGTGGCGAAGGTGTCCAGCGTGCCGGCCTGCAGGCCGACCGCGCGCGACCGCCCGTCCGGTGCCGCCCGGCGTTCCACGACGGCCACCTCCACCCCGTGCAGGCGCAACTCCGCGGCGAGCCAGAGCCCTACCGGGCCGGCCCCGGCGATGAGCACGTCGAGCATGACAACCACTTCCTCTCACTGCTGGGACGATGCGCCGGGACCGGGCAGCCTCGTGGCGCCGGGTGGGCGGGGTGGTCAGCGGGCGCTGCCGAGGTCCCGGTCGGCGTCGGCGCCCTCCAGCAGGAGGGTGGTCTCCTCGATGCGGCGGAAGCGGCCGTCGGGGGCGAACTCGGCGAAGAGGTAGACCTCCATGCGGACGGTGGAGCCGTCGGTCTTGGTGATCGTCATGGTGTGGCGGTCGGCGTAGCGGTCGCCGTCGGAGAGTTCGTCGTGGACCTCGACCGAGCCGCCGGCCACGACCGTGCGCAGGTGGGCGATGTGGGCGAGGAACTCGGTGCGGTTCGCCCAGCTTCCGTCGGTGCGCTGGCGGTAGTCGGGGGCGAAGTGCCGGTCGGCGGCCTCCTCGAGGACCAGGCCCGGGGTGAGGAGCAGGTCGGTCAGGGCGGCGCGGGCGTGGGTGCGGTTCACGGGGATTCCTTCGCTCGGATGCGGGAGTCGGCCCGTCGCGCATCAATCCGAGATGCGTGCTTCGGGCACGCTTGCCACTGTACAGGGAAAGCGTGTTTTACGCACGCAAATCTGGAACGGCCAAGGACTCGACAGGGCACGACACCCCAACGCCCCGCCCTCGGGCGGGCGGCCGGGTGCGGCCGGGCGGGCGGGCGGGCGGGCGGGCGACGGAGCTCGGCATCCTGACAGCGGGCCGCACCCGGCCGGAATCCAGGTCGAGGCGGTCAGCGGCCGGCGGCCCCGGCACGCTGGGCGTCGATGCGGGCATGGGCGTCCGGCCACCGGATCGGGAGCCGTTCGACCGGGGTGTCCCAGAAGGTGAAGGTGGACTCCCGCATGGTGGCGCGCAGGCCGGTCATGGTGCTGCGGTGGGGTTCGGCGGCGGCGAAGGCGTCCAGGGCCTCGCGGCTCTCCCAGGCGGACAGCGTCCAGAAGGTCCGCCGGAGCGGCCGGGCGATCAGCGAGGCACCCAACGCGCCTGGCGCGCTGCGCAGTTGGCGCCAGATGGCGAGCGACCGGACGAAGAAGCGCGGGACGTCGGCGAGCGAGCGGACCTCGAAGCGGGAGGCCATGACGACCGCCCGGGTGCCGGGGACGGCGGGGTTCGGGGTGATCCAGGGCAGGGTGGGCATGGCTGACTCTCCCCATCGGCGGAGGACGCCACATTGGGTAGTGGCACTATCTATGTTAGACAGTGCTGGTATCCAGATGCCAGGGGAAAGGACGAGTGCCGCCGGTGCGGATCTCCGAACTCAGCCGCCGCAGCGCGGTGCCGACCGCGACCATCAAGTACTACCTGCGGGAGGGCCTGCTGCCGCCCGGCCGGGCCACCGCCGCCACCCAGGCCGAGTACGACGAGAGCCACCTGCGCCGGCTGCGCCTGGTGCGGGCGCTGATCGGGGTGCGGGGGCTGAGCGTGAGCGCCACCCGCGAGGTGCTCGGCGCGGTGGCGGAACACGCGGGGCAGCGCCACCAGGTGCTCGGCCTGGTGCTCGGGGCCCGCCCGGTGGACGAGGAAGCGGAGCAGGCGCACGGGGAGCCGAAGCCGGGAACGGCGGAGGTGGACGCGCTGATCGGCGAACTCGGCTGGGAGGTCTCCGAGCACGCCCCCGCCCGGGCGGTACTCGGCGAGACCCTGGAGACCCTGCGCACGCTCGGCGCCGAACTCGACCCGGCGGCTCTGCGGGGCTACGCCGAACTGGCCGAGCGGACCGCCGTCCTGGACCTCGACCAGCTCGACCCGGCGGCCGACCCGCTGGAGCAGGCCGAACGGGCCCTGCTGCGGACCGTCCTCCTGGAACCGGCCCTGCTCGCCCTGCGACGGCTGGCCCAGGAGAACGAGTCCGCCCGGCGGGAGCGCTGAGCGCCACGACGACCGAACGGGCCGCCCGCCGAAACAGCCCCAGGACGGCAGCCGGCCTCGGCTCGCTGTCGATCGAACCCTCGGCCCTCGCGGTCCAGGACTCCAGCACCGAGGCCAACGCCCGGGTGATCCGGACCGCGTGCACGAACGACGCCGGGCAGTCCCGGCGCATCGAGGAGCGGCCGGGCGGCATGCGCTTCGTCAACGGCAACAACCGGCTGTGCCCCGCCGTCTCCTACGGCAGCAGCGCCCCGCACGCGCCCCTCGCGCAGTACCCGTGCGGGGCGCTGCTCCGCTACGGGGCCTGCGGCCCGCGCCGCTGATCCCGACGCCTGTGGGCCGTCCGCAGCAATGTGGCCCGCGCCCGCTTGCGCCTGCCGCCACGGCCCCTCCCCCAGGCCGAACAATCGGCCTGGTCGGGACACAGGGACCATTCCGAGTGGCAGTGAGGGGAACGAACCGATGGACGAAGCCGGTCGCCCGAGTCGTCGAGCGCTGCTCGCCGGCGGGCTGGTGAGCACCGCGTTCGCGCTCGCGGGATGCACGACGACCAGGGCGGACTCCCCCGCCCCCCTCGCCTCGCCGGCCTCGCCCACGGGCAGTGCCGCGCCGTCGTCGACACCGCAAGCACAGCCCACCACACCCGCCGCGGCGTTCACGAGGCTGATGGACGGCAACAGGCGCTGGGTCAGCGGAGACCTGCAACACCCCGACCGGGACCCGAACCGGCGTCAGCTGGTCGCCCAGGAGCAGGAGCCGTTCGGGTCGATCCTCTCGTGCATCGACTCGCGGGTCCCGCCCGAGCTCCTCTTCGACACCGGCCTCGGCGACCTGTACGTCATGCGCACGGGCGGTGAGGCGGTCAGCCCGGTGGTCACCGGGTCCGTCGAGTACGGGCCCATGACGAGCGGCACCCCCCTCATCGTGGTCCTCGGGCACCAGCGCTGCGGCGCGGTCAAGGCGGCGTACGAGTCCATCCGGGACGGCAAGCCGCTGCCCGGCAACCTGGACGCGATCGCCAAGGCCCTGCGGCCGGCGTACGACCAGGCGGTCCGGGAGGGCGGCGCCGACCCGGTCGAGACGATGTCCCGCGCCCAGGTCACCCTGACGGCAGCCGACCTGCGCTCCAACCCCGACCTGGCCCCCCTCGTGGCCAAGGGCACCCTGGCCGTCGTCGGCGCCTACTACTCCCTGGACACGGGCGTCGTGGAAGTCCTGTCCGGAGCACCCTGACCGGTCGGACGGGCCCCGGCCCACGGCCGACGGCACGTTCACCGGGCGCGGGCCGAGGCGCCGGCCGCCCGGCGAGCCGTGGTCGCCCTTACGAGACCGGCGTGGTCGAGGAACTGCGCCGCCGGACCGGGGCCGTCGGACCGGCCGTCACGTGCCGGATCTCACCGCTCTGCGGCACCATCCCGATCCCATGCACCGTCGTTTCCTCGCCTCGGTCCTGTGGCACCGACACCTCCTCACACCGGCCGACCGCGCCTCGGAGGTCGCCCAGGATGCCGACTTCCTGGCGTCCTGGGCGCAGGACGAGGCCGACGGACGCTGGGCGCCACCTGATTCGGCCCGGCACGGATGTGCGAGCGGGCGGGTGCGAGCGGGTGGGCCGCGAGCGGGTGGGTGCGACCCGCCGTTGTCAGCCCTGGGCGCTCAGCCAGCGGCGGACCGCGAAGCGCAGGCGGCCGGGGGCCGGGCGGCCGGTGAGGACCGCTTCGAAGCGGCGGCGGTCGCGGGCGGCCCGGAGCACCGCGAGGTCGTGGGTGCCGGGGGCGGGCGGGGCCGGTTCGGCGTGCTGGGCGGCACGGTAGCTGTCCAGGAGGTGCTGGTGCAGTGCGTTCATGCGCTCACCGTGCACCACCGCCGGCCCGCCGGTCCCGCCGATTGACGACCCCCGTCAAATGACGTGGTCACCCGGCCCGGCACCATAGGGAGGTGAGCGTGACCATCGACATCACCGGGCTGCCGCACGAGCGGATCGTCTTCCACCCTTCGCCGCTGGCCGAGCTCGGCAACGCGCTGCACGCGCTCGCCGAGCCGGCCCACCACCCCCGGTTGCAGGCGTGGACGACGGCGACCTCCGGCACGCTCGAACCGGAACTGGCCGGCCGGATGCTGGAGGCCGACTTCATGTGGCGCTCGACGCGCTCCGACTTCCTGATGCCCGCCCAGCCCCGGCGGACCCTCGCCGAGGAACTGGACGACCTCGACCGGATGGAGGACGAGAGGTTCGTCGGCGCGGCCCTGGAGATCTCCTGCAGCACCAACCACTACCCCAGGGGCCTGCCCTCGCCCCTGGTCGACGCGTGGTCGCGACGCCGTGCGCTCGACCTCGCGGCGGCCCGCGGTCCGCACCAGGCGGCGTTCGTCGAACGGATGCTCACCGACCCCACCGCCACCCGGGCGTGGATCCGCCGGCTCCTGGAGGACTGCGACCGGGCGTTCTTCGCCGACACCTGGCGCCGGGTCCGCGTCCAGCTCACCGCCGACGCCCAGGACAAGAGCGAACTGCTGCGCCGCAAGGGCCTGGCGGAGGCGCTCACGGCGGCGTCACCGGCGCTGAGCCTGGAGGAGGACGAGCACGGCAGCCGCATCGTCGTCGACAAGCTCGTGCACGGCCGCACCGACGCCCGCGGCACCGCCGTCACCCTGCTGCCCAGCGTCTTCGGCTGGCCGCACCTGTTCACCCTGTACGGGCCGGGCTGGCAGCCCGTGATCCAGTACCCGGCCGCGGCCCACGAGATCGGCGGCGCCGAGCCCGTGGAGACGGTCAAGCTGCGCCTGGACGCGCTGACCCACCCGATGCGGATGAACCTGTGCCGCAGCCTGGCGCGCGCCGCGTACTCGACGAACGAGCTGGCCGACGCGTACGGCCTCACCGCCCCCGAGATCTCCCGCCACCTCGCCGTCCTGCGGAAGGCCGGGCTCCTGGTCACCCGGCGCCGGGGGCGCTACGTCCTGCATCAGCTCGACATCTCCGTCGTGGCCCGGATCGGCAGCGACTTCCTGGAGTCCGTGCTGCGCTGAGGTCCACCCGGTGGCGGTGTCGCGCGGCGCGGTGGGCGAGCAGTGCCGGTGCGTCCCGGGGCGCCGCTCAGTCCGCGCGCGGGCAGCGATAGAGCTGCCGGCCGTCGGCCGTCGGCGCCGGGCCGGGCACGTCGGTGGCCGGCACCTGGGTGCAGGCGCTCCGTACCCAGGACTGGACCTGCGCCGTGGTCGTCGCTCCCGCCGAATCGTCACCGCCACGGTGGTCGGTGCCGAGCAGGACGTAGCGCAACTCGCCCTTCCTGATCAGTTGTCGGAACTCCGCCAGGGTGGGCGAGGGCGCCGATCCGCTGAAGCCGCCCATCGGCAGGACCTCCTCGCCCGTCGCCAGGATGAACGGTGCGGCGGCGCTCCAGTCGGAGGCGGCGAACAGGTAGCGGGCGCCGTCCCGGTGGGCCCGCAGGTAGTCGAACAGGGCCTGCGCGGGCGCCGTCAGGTGCCCCGAGGAGCCGGCGAACCCGCCCCCGCCGTGCTGCGCACGCGGCGCGGCCACGGCGGCGGTGGAACCCATCGGCACTCTCGGACGCGTCCGTGAGAGATGCCCCGGGAGGCGCCCCGGTTTGGTCAGATCTATACCTACGGCGCACCGATCGGCCCACCCCTCCCCCGCTGCCCGCCCGAGGAGCCGACGGCCTCGGCACCGGGCGGCCCGCCGACGGTGCGCGGCGGTCGGTGGGCGGGGGCGGATGCGAACCGCCGTAGCCGCGCTGATCGAGCAGAGGTGCGCGGCGGAGCCTTGGCGGGCGGTCCCGGTCAGTGCGGCGCGGTGGTGGGCGCTGGTGCCCGGAGGGCGTCGACGGCGAGGCGGGCGGCGGTTCCGATCGCGGCGTCGGCGGCGGGCAGGGTGATGGTGGTGGCGGCGGCGCGGGTGAAGACGGCGAGGGCGTAGCGGCCGCCGTCGGGGTATTCGACGACGCCGACCTCGTGGCGCAGGGTGGGGAGGGTGCCGGTCTTGCCGTGGACGCGGACGTCGTCGAAGGGGAAGCCGGAGGCCAGGCGGTGTGGCCAGACCTGGAGGCCGAGGAGGCGTCGCAGGGCGGCGCCGTGGTCGCCGGGGCAGGCGTCTCCGTGCCAGAGGGCGGTGAGCAGGGTGGTCATGTCGCGGGGGGTGCTGTGGTTGGTGAAGGCGGGGTCGAGGACTCTGAGGCGGGCGACGACGGCGGGGTCGACCGGGGAGTCCGGGCCGGTGTCCTCGGCGAGGGCCGCGATGAGGTCGCGGAGCTTGTGGACGGCGACGGTGCGGTTCAGGCCGAGGTCGGCCATGGTGCGGTTGACGGTGTCGAGGCCGATCTCGTCCCACAGGGTGTCGGCGGCGGTGTTGTCGCTGACGGCGGCGGTGAGGTAGGCGAGGTCGCGCAGGGAGAGGCGGGCGGGGTCGAGCATGGCGGCGAGGCCGGTCCCTCCGGGGGTGCGGCCGGTGGCGGGGACGTCGACCTGCCGGGTCAGGTCGATCCGTCCGGCGGCGGCCTCGCGGTACAGCGTCACGAGCAGGCAGAGCTTGTGGACGCTGGCGGTGCTGACGGCGGTGTCGGCGCCGAGGCCGATCTCGGCGCCGGTGTCGAGGTCGCGCGCGTGCAGTCGGCCGGTGACGCCCGCGTCGGCGAAGGCCGCGGCGATGCGGGTGCGCGCGGCCCGGTCGTGCGGGGGCCGGTCCTGCGCGGCCCGGCTGCGCGGGGGCCGGTCGGCAGCCGGGTGGTCGGCTCTGGTGCGGTCGCTGGTCAAAGCGGGAACTCCATTGCGGGCCGGGGGTAGAGCGGGCGGTGGGGCGGCTGGGGCAGCAGGCCCCCCGGTCCGGTCAGCGCCTCGTGGGCGGCCTGGGCGAACAGCCGGACGGCGGGCCCGCCCCGTCCGGCCGGCCAGGCCGTGGAGGTCCGCCAGGCCAGCGGGGTGCCGGTGAGCGGACGCCAGACTGTACCCGGTGGTGGCGCGGTGCGCGGCACCAGGGCGATGGCGCTGCCGGTGAGCACGAGCGCGCCGGCGACGTCCGGTCCCGGCGGGTCGACGACGGCCTCGGGGGTGCAGCCGTGCCTGGTCAGCGTGGTGAGCACCTCGTCGTACAGGGCCGGGGCGGTGGCGCGCGGGAAGAGGACCAGGCGCAGGCCGGTCAGTTCGGCCACCGCGAGTTCCGCGCGGTCGGCGTACGGGCTGCGCGCGGCGAGCAGGATGCCGAGCGGCTGGTGCAGGACGGGGCCGAAGGCCAGTCCGTCGGCGGGGCAGGGGTGGCGGACGACGGCGACGTCGACGGTGTGCTGGGCGAGTTCGCGCACCACGGCCGCGACGGGCAGTTCCCGCAGTTCGAGCCGGGTGCCCGGGGAGGCGCTCTCGAAGCCGGTGAGCAGCGCGGCGAGGGTGGCCGGCCCGAGTTCGGGCGGGACGGCCGCGCGCAGGGTGCCGGCCCGTCCGCTGCGCAGGTCGGCGGCGGTGGCGAGGAGGCGGGCGGCGCTGTCCAGCGTCTCCTCGGCCTCGGCGAGCAGCAGCCAGCCCGCCGGGGTGAGGTCGACGCCGCGCGGGCCGCGGTCGAACAGGGTCACGCCGAGTTCGCGTTCGAGGCGCTGGATCCGCTGGGAGAGCGAGGGCTGGGCGATCCGCAGGCGCTCGGCGGCGCGGCCGAAGTGCCGTTCCTCGGCGACGGCGCGGAAGTGGCGGAGGTGCCCCAGCAGGTCCATGGGCAGCCATCATAGGTGTTTTCTTATCATCCACTTCATGATTGCGGTCTTGGACTGGGGAGTCGGCGGCCTGTTTAGCTGAGCGGGCCGGCGCGATCGCGGCGGTGACGGCACGAACGATCCGGGAGACCCTTCGATGACGCCCCTCCTCCTCCGCCCCCGTACCACGCTGCCCGCCGTGGCCCTGCTCGTGGCCGCGCTGATCGGCGGGTGCGGCGGGGCGGGCAGCGCCTCGACGGCGTCGACGGCCGGCGGCACCGCTTCCGGTGCGACGGCTTCCGGCACGACGGTGGCGAGCGGGCCCGCGGCCGCCTCGGCTGACGCCTCGGCGGACGCCTCCTTCGCGGCGCTCGAGCAGCGGTTCGGCGCCCGGCTCGGCGTGTTCGCGGTGGACACCGGCAGCGGCCGGGAGGTCGCCCACCGGGCCGACGAGCGGTTCGCGTTCGCGTCCACGATCAAGTCGCTCGCCGCCGGGGCCCTGCTGCGGAAGGCGTCCGACGCGGACCTGGACAAGGTCGTCCCCTACCGGCAGGAGGACGTGCTGGAGTGGGCGCCGATCACCTCGAAGCACGTGGCCACCGGCATGACGCTGCGTGACCTGGCCGCCGCCTCCATCCAGTACAGCGACAACACCGCGGCCAACCTGGTCACCGCCGAGCTCGGCGGCCCGGCGGCCGTCCAGCAGTCCCTGCGTGACCTGGGCGACTCGACCACCAGCGTCGACCGCACCGAACCCACCCTCAACGAGGCGACCCCGGGCGACACCCGCGACACCAGCACCCCGCGCGTCTTCGCCGCCAACCTGCGCCGCTACGTGCTCGGCGACGTCCTCCCGGAGGGCCGGCGCGGGCTGCTGACGGACTGGCTGCTCGGCAACACGACCGGCGGCCCGTACATCCGCGCGGGGGTGCCCGCCGACTGGAAGATCGGCGACAAGACCGGCAACGCGGGCTACGGGACCCGCAACGACGTCGCCGTGGCGTGGCCGTCGGGCGGGCGCAGCCCGGTCGTGATCGTCGTCCTGTCCGACCGCGGCAAGGCGGGCGCCACCTCCGACGACGCCCTGATCGCCGAGGCGACCAAGGCCGTCGTCAGCGCCCTCGGCTGACCCTCCCCCACCGACCAGGAGCCCCGGGCGGATGGTGTTGCCCGCGGCCGCGGAACCGGCGCGGCGGAAGGGCGGCCCCTCCGCGGCGCCGGTTTCCGGCGGTGCACGGGCTCAGTGCTGCGCCGGGTGGAACAGCGTGTCGTCGTAGTCCGGGAAGATGACCGGCATCGCGCGGCGGAACGCGGTGACCTCCGTGCTGTCCTCCAGGCCCCGGCAGAGCGTCTGCGGCCAGTACCAGAAGCCGCGGGAGGCGATCAGCCGTTCCAGGTAGGCGTCGAAGGAGTAGCCGGTGTCGTGCGACTCCTCGCCGAGGTAGTGGTAGTGGACGGAGTCGAGGGGGGGAACGAACGCCGCGCAGGCTTCGGGGACGAACCTGTCGAAGGGTTTGACGGCGCGGAACTCCTGGTCCTCCGCCGAGTGCCAGGTGACGCCCTTCCAGTCGCCGAAGACGTCGCGCAGCGGCAGCAGGTTGATGAGGCCCTGGTCCGAGAGGTCGTTGTTCAGGAGTTCGGGAACGGTGTGCCGCCACGTCAGGCGGACCGCGCCGACCTCGCGGTAGAAGGCCTCGACGCCGTCCGGGAGACGGCCGTCGGCCAGGCGGGTGGCGAGTTCGAGGTCGGCGGCTGGGGTCGGTGGCGCGACGGTGGCCTCCTCGAGCTGCACGCGGGGGTTGCGCTCCAGGTCGGCGATCATCGCGGTCAGCCGGGCACGGGGGTTGATCACGTACGTACGTCTCCTTCGGCGCCTTCGGCGGCGCCAGCGGGTGCGGTCGGTGCTACAGCCGGTTGTTCTCGATCTCCCACGCGTCGCCCTTCAGTTCGTTGCCGGCGGTGTCGTAGACCGTGTACTCGGCGTGGAGCTTGCCGGCGAGTTTGGCGGCGTAGTTGGCGTCGATGTCGGCGTCCAGGTTGGCGTCGCCCGTCTGGAAGTCCTGCGCGTCGGGGTGGGTGCTGTAGTCGGCCTCCACGTAGTACTCGACCACGTTGCCCTTCGTCAGCACCTCGTCCTTGACGGTCTTCTCGACCTTGGAGTGGTGCGAGGAGTTCGCCGACCCGGTGATCGGCGTCATGTTCTTCATGACGCCGGGGCCGCCGACGTTGTGGTTGAGCAGGTGCCCCTGCACCATGAAGTTCTGGAACCAGAGGCCGGTCGCGCCGGTCTTGGGCCACCAGGACGGCTGTTCCTTGGGTGCGGAGCCCTTGCCGAGCTGCCCGGGCCAGAGTTCGGCGTGCATCGTGGTGCCGACGCCGTTTCCGTTCACCCCGCCGTAGGTGACGTACGGGCTGCCGGTGAACGCCCGCTGCACCGCCAGCTCCTGGTCCGCGGACGGGGCCGGCTCGGCGACCCGTTGGACGGCCTCGGGCACGGGCCCGCTCAGCGCCCGGACGGCGTTCGCCTCGGCGGCGCGTTCGAAACGGTCGCCGGGGTCGCTGACGGACAGTCCGTTCCCGTGGTCGGTGCCGGCCACCGGGCCCGATCGCTGCTGGATGACATGGGTCAGCTCGTGGGCCAGCGTGTGCTTGTCGGTGCCGCCCTGGCCGAGCACGACGTGCTCGCCGGAGGTGTAGGCGCGGGCGCTGATCTCGGCCGCCGAGCGGGCCGCGACGGGGTCGTCGTGGACCCGCACGCTGCTGAAGTCGGCGCCCAGTCGGGCCTCCATCTCCGTCCGCACGCTGTCGGCCAGCGGACGGCCCGGGGACCGCAGCACCTGGGGGACCGTCGAACGCTGTACCGGCGCTTCTTCCGACTCCCGCTGCTGCCTGATCAGTTGGGCGACGGCCGCGTTGCCTATGGTGCGCTGCAGCGCGCTGATCGAGCGGGGATCCGGCGGTGCGGACTGCCGCTGCGCGGTCGGCCGGCTGCGGTCACGGCGCCCGGACTCGCTCCGCGTCTTCTGGTCATGCGCGTGCACATCCACCTCCTGGACAGGCGGTTCAAGCCGCAGTCTCTGTCTGTCCATGCCGGTCTATGGCAGGTTCCGTGGCGCGCGCAAGGACCCGAGGGACAGTGTCGGGGGCAACCTCGGGGGAACCCGGCGGTCGTCATGCGCCGAGCGGCCGGCCCACCGGTGCGGCGACCGCCGCCCGATGTGACCTGCGGCGGGACGAGGGACCACCATGGTCACGGGTCTTCCGGCCGCCGTGCCGCTCGCCGAAGCCTCAGGTGGTGGCCGTCGGAGCGGGAGAGGCCGCGCCGGTGGGCGGGGCCTGACAGGGCAGGGTGACGATGACGCCCACGCCCTGGCCGGGCTTCGTGCCGCCGGCCAGGGAGACGGTGTAGCGGTCGGGCTCGTGGACGGCGTCGAAGTCCCCGGTCGGCGCGCCAGCCGGGCCGGCCGGACCGTTCGAGGTGATCGTGAAGCCCTCGCCCGCGAGCTTCTCCCGCAGTGCCCGGAGCACCTCGGGGCGCTGGTCGTCCGTGGTCTTCAGCTGAATCGCCGAGCTGAGTTGGTACGCCTCGCGCTCATCGGCTATTCCCGTCCCCCGGCCCGGGCACCTGTAGTAGCCGACGAGCTTGATCCACGGATCCCGCTCGAGGCCCGTCAGCGCACGCACGTGGTCCTGGACCCGTTCCGCCCGGGTCAGCGCCTCCGCCCGGGACTCGACCTGTGTGGGCTCGTCCACCTTTCCCGGTCCCCCGCCCGCCGACCCCACCAGCGAGCAGGAGCCGAGCACCAGGGCGCCCGCCACCATCAGCGCGGACGCGCGGGCCACCCGTGCGGCAGCCCCGGACGGCACGGCCGTCGCTCTCTTGGACAACTGTGGTACTCCCCCGTGAACAGGTGTGCGCTGTGCCGTCCGGATGCTACGGCACCACCGGGGCCGGGCGGGTCCGCGTCAGGGGGCGGTGAACAGCCGGGGGAAGGCCGGGGCCAGCCAGGGCCGGCGGCCCCAGGCGAGCACCTTGCCCCGCAGGAGCGCGTCGGTGGCGCTGGAGCGGCCCAGCGCGATGAGGAAGAACGCCACCGGCTCGGTGAGGATCGTGCAGTCGGGGCGGCGCGGCGGCTCCTGGCTCACCTCGGCGGCGCCGTCCGTGAAGGTCACCGCGAATCCCTCCAGGCCGCGCACCCGCAGCCGGTAGCAGGCGTGGTGGCCGGCCGCGGCGCGTGCGTCGACCACCCACGGCATGGCCGTGCGCAGGAACGGCATCGTCAGCGCGACGCGCGGCCGGTCGAGCGGGTGCGGCCGGCCGAGGGCGCGGGCGACGTCGTAGAGGTGGGCCAGCATGTGGGTCAGCAGGTAGGAGCCGAGGGTGTCCAGGTCCATCGGGCCGAGCGGGGTCCGCACCGGTTCGGTGCCGCTGCGCGGGGCGGCGGCGGCCGTGAACTCCCTCGCCCACCGGGCGATCTGCTCGGCGAGGACGGCCGGGTCCCGTTCGGGGCGCCGGGCCAGTGCGGCGGCGTTCGCGGCGGCCAGCGAGGCGGGGGTGCCGTCCCCGTACGGGCGTTGCTCGCCGGCGGCCAGGGCGGCCATCAGCTCGTTGGCCATCGCGAGGTGGGCGGCGGCTTCGGCGACGGTCCACTCGGATCCGGGGACGGGGGTCTCGCCGTGGCAGCCGGCGAGCAGGGCGGGGGCCTCGTCGCCGACCGCGGTCACCGCTTGGAGGAGTGCGGTGCGTGCGGCGGCGGGCCGGGGCGGCGGGAGGTCCATGGTGGAGAAGAGTGACCGACTCCGGTGTGGCTGTCCAGCGTTGCGGCGCGGCCCTGAGCGGCGTGACGGGCCGGCCCCCGCCCGCGTGGGCGGGCGGGGGCCGGTTCGTGGCCGGTCAGTGGGCGATGATCTGCAGGTTGGCGTTCCGTCCGACGGTGCCGCCCACGTAGAAGGTGTGGCCGTCGGGGCCCAGGGCCAGGCCGGTGAGGCTGTCCTCGTCGAGGTCGCCGGCGCTCTCGGCGGGGACGGGGGCGCCGGTGGCGGTGTCGAGGGCGAGCACCGAGGCGGTGCTCGTGCCGTAGTTGCTGTCGGTGAGGTAGAGCCGGGTGCCGTCCGCGCTGACCTGCGGGTTCTCCAGTGCGTCGCCGCTGCCGGCGGGGTGGAAGGTGGTGGTCACGGCGTCGGTGGCCGGGTCGATGAGGGTGCTCGCGCCGGTGCCGAGTTCGGCGAGGCCGAACAGGCGCTTGCCGTCGGGGGTGAACGCCAGGTCGTAGTCCAGGTTGGTGGCGGTGCCCTGGACGGTGGCGGCCACGGTGGGCGTGGTGGCGGCCGCGCTCACGTGCACCACGCCCTGGCTGGTGCCGACGTAGACGTCGCCGGTGCCCGGGCGGGCCGCGGGGGCGCCGACGTAGGGGGCGGGGATCTGGACCGTGGTGGTGAACGCCTGCTGTGCGGTGGCGAAGGCCAGGATCCGGCTCTGGCCGTTCTGCCGGTAGGCGGTGGGCCCGCTCTGGGAGACGTAGAGGGTGGATCCGTCGGGGCTGAAGGCCAGTCCGGAGGTCGAGCCCGCGGCCCAGCCGGCCGGGCGGGGCTGGTCGGGCAGGGTGACGGTGGCGAGCAGGGTCAGCGTGGCGGTGTCCACCACGCTGAGGCGCTGGCCGTCGAGCACGTACAGGCGGGAGCCGTCCGCGCTGAGCGCCGGGTGGGCGCTCCACTGGAGGGTGCCGAGGGCCAGCCGTGCGGTGACGGCGCCGGACTGGGTGTCGACCGCCTTCACCGTGGAGGTGTTGTCGGCCTCGGTCACCGCGACGTAGGCCTTGGCGCCGTCGGGGCTGACCACGGGTGCGGCGTTGCGGGCGCCGACCGTGACGGTCGCCTCGTTGCCGGACAGCGGGGTGTCGGCCGCGGCGGCGGTGCCGGTCAGGGCGAGCAGGGCCGCCGCGGCGGCGGCGAGCGTCGCGGCGGTGCGGCCGGTGGTGGTGCGGGTGGTGGTGCGGGTCATCGGTTTCCCCCTCGTGGAGCGCGTGAATGTGGTGGCGCGGCGCGGGCCGGGCGCCGTCAGTGCCGGATGGTCTGCGGGCTGGTGGCGGCCCCGTCCGCCGGCGCCGGCAGCAGCGCCGACGGGAGCACCGCGACCGCGGGTGCGGCGGCGGAACGACGCGTCGCCCCCGAACGAATACCGGACATCAACTTCCCCTCCCCCACCGCGCCTCGCGGTGCCGGGGGGCAGGCTAGCCGATACGTCTGAAGATCCGACCGGCGTCCGGGCAGCCGTCCGGTGACCACCGGGCGCTACGTACGGTGACGATCCGCCCGCACCCTTCTCCGGAGGGTTCAGGGCGTCAGCGGCTCGACGGGTGGCGGGGGTTCAGCGGTGGGCGGGGCTGGGCGTGCGACAGCCCGTCGCCGTGGGGACGGGACGGGCTGCCGGGGTGGGGCCGTGGGTCAGTGCACGGTCACGGTGAAGACGGGCGACGCGGCGCCGCCGCCGATGATGCGCAGTTCGTTGAGGCCCTTGATCCCGAGCTTGACGCCGAGGGAGTAGGAGCCGGTGCGGGTGGTGTGCACGGAGGCGGGCAGGGTGACCCACGTGCCGTGCTGCTTCTGCTGGAGGGTCACCGTGGTGCCGGCGGTGAGACCGGTGGTGGTGCCGGTGACGCGGAACAGCTGCCAGGCCGGGACGGAGGTGGCCGAGGGCTTGGCGGCGATGGAGGCGGCGGTGGTGGTGGCGGCGGCCACCGGGGCGGCGGCCGGGGTGGCGGGGGCGGCGGCCATGGCGGTGCCGGCCGTTCCGATGAGCAGCGCGCTGAGGGTGGCGACGGCGGCCAGGCGCAGGGAGTTCCGCTTGGAGACGATCACGGGTGCACCCCTTTCAGGGGGGAGGTGGTCGTTTCGCCCGTTGGCACGGTCGGTGCGGTTCGGGTGCTGTCTTTCATGAGGACGATTCACCCGGCGGCACCGGTTGTGTGCGGAACGTCACTGTCCTGTAACAGTCGCGCGGCTCGCGGGAGTTCGGGTGTCCGGGCCCGGCCGGCGGGGCGGCGGCGCGGCGGCGGGTCAGAGGAGGACGAGGAGCTTGGTGCCCGGGACGAGCTTGCGGTTGACGGAGGTGGACTGGACGAAGACGGTGTAAGAGGGGTTCTCTCCGGGCTTGACGGCGGCCTCGGCGGCGGGCAGGCCGAGGAGGCGGCGGGCGGCGGGGCCGGAGAAGACGCGGCCGGTCATCCGGCCGGTGGCCGGGTCCTTCTCGGCGACGGCGAGTTGCTTGTTGCCCTGGATCTTCTCGCGCTTGGAGAGCTCGTAGAAGGCGCAGCCGGTCTTGTAGGGGTGGCCGGCGCTGGTGACGAAGTCGCGGATGGGGCTCTGCTCGTCGACCGGGATCAGGATGTACTTGCCGGCGTCCAGGGCGTCGAGCTCGGCCTTGACGTCGGCGGTGTTGAGGTCCTGGCCCATGGCGAAGAGGTTCTTGGTGCCGCGTACGCCGTGTTCGCGTCCGCGCAGGAAGCTGGTGGCGGCGGACTTGACGGTGCCGATGGCCTCCTCGACGCCCTGGCTGGAGTCGGCGTCCCAGATCGCGATGTTGCCGGCCGGGAAGCCGTACTCCTGGGCGGTGCGCTTGGCCAGGGAGTTGGGGACCAGGATCGCCGAGGTCCAGTGGTCGGGGAGGTTGTCCATGGCGCCCTGGATGCGCTCGATCCAGGTGCGCAGGACGGTGGTGCCCTTTCCGGCGCCCATGCGGGTGTGCATCTGGCCGCTCTGGGAGCAGCCGGAGGCGTTCTCCTCGCCGTCGGTGACGACGACCTGGAGGAAGGAGTGCTCGCCGTAGCCCTCCCAGATGTTCTTGAGGTCGTCGAGGGACTTCACGCCGGCCTCGATCAGGGCGGTGGCGCCGTTGTCGACCTGGTAGAGGCCGCGCAGGGAGGGCAGGTGCTTGACGTCCATGTCCCAGACCAGGTTCTGCACCTCGTGGTCGAAGGCGTAGAGGCTGATGCGGGTCTCGTGGCCGAGGCGGTCGGATTCCTCCTGCAGGCCCTTGACGAATTCGTCGACGACGCGGATGAGTTGGGTCTGGTGCTGGCGCATCGAGCCGGACTTGTCGACCACGAGAGAGACGTGGTTGACCTTGTGCTTGATCCTGTTCGTGGACATGGCTCTCCCCTTTATCCGGCGTCTTTTCGCGGTGGTTCCACGCTGCTTTCGCGGTGTATTCCGCGGGGCCTTTCGGCGTTCCCTGCAGCGTGGTTTCCACTCTAGGGGCGGGCACTGACAATCCGTCGGGGCCGATGCCGCGCACCGGCGGCGCGCACGGCACCGCCCCCGCCCGGGGGCCGGCGGGGGCGGTGTCGCGGGGGTGGGTCAGGAGGCGGGTCAGGAGGCCGCGGGGGCGCTCTGGGCGATGAGTTCGTCGATCTTGGCGCGGCGGGTGAGGTTGCCGTTGACGCTCCAGTTGCCCTCGGGGATCTCGTGGACGATCACCCAGACCGTGGACTCGGCCTCGGTGGCCGGGGTGGCCGTCGACTGGATGAGGCGGGTGAGTTCGACGGAGAGCTGCTCGGTGCGCTCGGGGGTCAGGAAGTCCTCCAGGGCGGTGACCTTGACGATGAAGCCCGGGGCGGTCGCGGCGGCGCCGGTGGCCGAGGTCTTCTCGGGCGCCTCGTGGACGTAGACCCAGGTGGCGGAGCGGAAGAAGTCCGTCAGCGGCAGTTCCATCCACTGGAGCACCGTGTCGGCGACCTGCTGCTGGAGGCCTTCCAGGCGGTCCGGGGCGATGGAGCCGGCGGGGGCGGTGATGTCGACCAGGGGCACGGGGGTTCTCGATTCTTCTGCGGGGTGGAGGGGGCGGGAGGGGAGGGTCACTCGGCGCGGCGGGGGCGCACCCGCCAGAACTCCAGGACGGCCGCCCGCAGCGTGCGCGGGGCGGTGACGGTGGAGGTGGCGTGCCACACCGAGGAGTCGAAGGCGATCAGGGAGCCGGCCGTGGGCGGCAGCGAGCGCACCGGCGGGCGGCCGCCGTGGTGGGAGGCGCGGACCTCGAAGTGGCCGCCGCCGTCGGCGGGCCAGTCCTCGTTGAAGTAGAGCACCACGGTGAGGGCCTTCTCCGGCTCGTCGTGGTGCGGGGAGATGAACTCGCCCTCGGCGTGGGTGAACAGGCCGATGTCGCGCGGCAGGGCGGCGAGGTCCATGTCGACCTCGGTGCTCAGCCGGGCCAGGAACGCCGGGCCGGCGAGCTGGTCGAGCAGGCGGGTCCAGGCCGGGTCCAGTTCCTTGAGGGCGGGCAGGTGGGCGCCGTCGCGGTGCAGCCAGAGCGAGCCGAGCTGGAAGCGCTTGACCTCGGTGGCGACGACGACCTTCTGGAACCGGTCGTCGGCGGGGAAGGTGTCGTTGAGCTCGCGGACGGACTGCGCGGTGAGCAGCTGCTCGGTGAGGTGGGCCCCGATCGCGGGGTCGGGGCGGTGGAAGGCGGGGGCGGTGTTCAGCATGGGGTCCTCCGTGGGGGCCGCGGGCGGCGAGGTCAGGGGGGTGCGGGCGTCAGGGGGTGCGGGCGTCAGGCGCTCGGGGTGGGGGCCCAGTCGCGCAGGACGGCGGCGGTGTGCTCGCCGGGCTGCGGCGCCGGCCGGGGGGCGGGGGCGGGGGTGCGGCTGAACCGCGGTGCGGGAGCGGGCTGGTGGCCCGTGCCGACGGACGCGTAGGTGCCGCGCTCGCGCAGGGCCGGCTGTTCGGCGGCCTCCTGGGGGGTGAGCACGGGCACCACGCAGGCCTCGTGCTCCTCGAAGACCTTGGTCCACCAGTGGCGCGGGCGGGTGGCGAAGCGCTCGCCGATGCGCTCGCGCAGGGCCGGCCAGTTGGCCTGGTCCTGGCGGTCCAGGGTGTCCTCCAGGCCGAGCTGCTCCAGCAGGACGGCGTAGTAGCGGTCCTCGATGGCGCCGACCGCCAGGTACTGGCCGTCCTGGCAGCGGTAGGTGGTGTAGTGCGGGGCGTCGGTGACGGTTACGTGGCCGGGCACCTGGCGCCACTGGCGGATCATCACGTCCAGCACGGCGGCGCCGTCCAGCATGGCCGCGTCGACGACCTGGCCGCGCCCGGAACCGGCCCGCTCGTGCAGCGCCGCCAGCACGCCCAGGGCCTGGAGCATGCCCCCGCCGGCGAAGCTGGACAGGTAGGTGGACGGCGGGGCGGGCGCCGCCCCCTCGGCGCGGTCGGCGTCCAGGGCGCCGGAGGCGGCCAGCAGCGCGATGTCGTGGGCGGGGCGCTGCGCCCAGGGGCCGATCTGCCCCCAGCCGGAGATCCGGCCGATGACCAGGCGGGGGTTGTCGGCGAGCAGGCCCTGCGGGTCCAGGCCCAGGCGTTCGCAGACGCCGGGGCGGAAGCCCTCCAGCAGGACGTCGGCGCTGGCGGCCAGGGCGCGCACGGTGGCGAGGTCGGCCGGGTCCTTGAGGTCGGCGGTCAGGGAGCGGCGGCTGCGGCCCAGCGGGTCGCTGTCGGGCGCGGGTGCGGCGCCGGGGCGGGCCGGGCGCTCGATGCGCACGACGTCCGCGCCCAGGTCGGCGAGCAGGGTGGCGGCGAAGGCGCACGGGGCGGTGCTGGCGAGTTCGATGACGCGGATTCCGGCCAAGGGTCCCACGGTGGTTTTCTCCTTCTGGTACGGCTGCGGGCGGTCGTCACGGACCTTGGTATGTCGGCGCCCCACTTCGAGGCCCCTGTCCGGCGCCGGTATTTCGGCGCCCGTATTCGGGTTTCCGTATTCCTGGTGCTTTTCCGGCGGGCCTATGGTCATCGAGGCTTTCCGCCGGAGATTTACGCCGATTTGAAAGGGAGTTGGGTGATGGCTGTCATTTACACCGCCGAGGTGACGTCGTCCGGAGACGGTCGCAACGGCACCGTCCGCTCGTCGGACGGGATCGTGGACCTCGCGCTCGCCGCGCCGAAGGAGGTCGGCGGTCCGGGGACCGCCACCAACCCGGAGCAGCTGTTCGCGGCCGGCTACTCGGCGTGCTTCCACAGCGCCATGCGGATGGCCGCGCGCGAGGCCCGGGTGCGGCTGGACGGTGACACGGTGACCGCCCTGGTGGACCTGGAGCGGGACGAGTCGGGGTACCGGATCGGCGTCCAGCTGCGGGTGGCGCTGCCCGGCGTGGAGCCGGACGCCGCCCGGCGGTTGCTGGACCAGGCCCACGCCCGGTGCCCGTACTCGCGGGCGATCAGCGGGAACGTGCGGGTGGAGATCGCCCTGGCCCCCGGGGCCTGAGGCGCGCCGGGCGGGAGTCCGAGGACCCTCGCCCGGCCGCCGGCCCGGCCTGCGCCGGCTCAGTCGGCGAAGGCCCGGGCGGCGGCTCAGGCGGCGGCTCAGGCGAACCTCAGGCCGCGGCTCAGGCCGTGGCGGCCGCCGCGGCCCGGGCCGCGTAGGGCAGCGCCTCGACCACCCGCTCGATCGCCCGGTCGTCGTGCGAGGCGGAGACGAACCAGGCCTCGAACGGCGACGGCGGCAGGTAGACGCCCCGGCGCAGCATCTCGTGGAAGAAGGCCCGGTAGCGGTACGCCTGGCTGGCCTTGACCTGGTCGTAGTCGGTGACCGGCTGGTCGGCGAAGAAGACCGAGAACATGGTGCCGGAGTACTGGAGCCGGTGGGCCACGCCCTCGGTGTCCAGGGCGGCGGAGACCGCGGCGCCGATGGTCTCGGAGACGTGGTTCAGCCGGGCGTAGACCTCGTCGGTGCAGTTGCGCAGGGTCGCCAGGCCCGCGGCGGTGGCGACCGGGTTCCCGGCCAGCGTGCCGGCCTGGTAGACCGGGCCCTGGGGGGCGAGTTGGGCCATCACGTCGGCGCGGCCGCCGAAGGCCGCGGCCGGGAAGCCGCCGCCCATGACCTTGCCGAAGGTCAGCAGGTCCGGGGCGACGTTGTCGCGGCCGTACCAGCCGGCCCGGCTGGCGCGGAAGCCGGTCATCACCTCGTCGGAGATGTAGAGGGCGCCGTGGCGGTGGCACAGGTCCTTCAGGCCGGCGTTGAAGCCCGGCAGCGGCGGCACGGCGCCCATGTTGCCGGGGGCTGCCTCGGTAATGACGCAGGCGATCTCCTGGCCCCGCTCGGCGAAGAGCTTCTCGACGGCGGCCAGGTCGTTGTAGGGCAGGACGATGGTGTCGCCGGCCTGGGCGCCGGTGACGCCGGGGGTGTCGGGCAGGCCGAGGGTGGCCAGGCCGGAGCCGGCGGCCACCAGCAGGGCGTCGACGTGGCCGTGGTAGCAGCCGGCGAACTTGACGATCTTGGAGCGGCCGGTGAAGCCGCGGGCCAGCCGGATGGCGGACATGGTCGCCTCGGTGCCGGAGGTGACCAGGCGCACGCTCTGGACCGGCGCGACCCGGCGGGTGATCTCCTCGGCGAGGGCGATCTCGCCCTCGGTGGCGGTGCCGAAGGAGGTGCCGTGGGCCAGGGCCTCCTGGACGGCCTCCAGGACGGCGGGGTGGCGGTGGCCCAGGATCATCGGGCCCCAGGAGCAGATCAGGTCGACGTACTCGTTGCCGTCGACGTCGGTGAGGTAGGGGCCGTCGGCGGAGGCCATGAACACCGGGTTGCCGCCCACCGATCCGAAGGCCCGCACCGGGGAGTTGACGCCGCCGGGGGTCACCGTGTTGGCACGGTCGAACAGGGTCTGGGAGTGCTGGGTGGCGCCGGCCGGGCCGATGGTCCGGGACGTCGTGGTCATCGTGGTGCCTTTCGGAAGGGGTGATGGGTGGGTCGGGAAGGGGGGCGCGGTGGGGCCTGGGGGCGGCGGCCCCACCGCGCCGGGGAGGGGGTCAGTCCTGGGCGGGCGCGGTGACGGTGTAGGCGGCGTCCAGGACGACGGCGCCCTTGGGCAGGACGCGCACCGGGTTGAGGTCCAGCTCGAAGCCGTCCGGCCAGGCGGCGACCAGGTCGGCGACGCTCTGCAGCAGCTCGGCCATGGCGTCCTTGTCGGCCGGCTCGGTGCCGCGGGCGCCGTCCAGCAGCGGGGCGCCGCGCAGTTCGGCCAGCATCCGCGCCGCCTCGCCCGGGGCGAGCGGCAGCAGGCGGTGGCTGACGTCGTCGAGGATCTCGGCGAAGATGCCACCCAGGCCCACGGTCAGCACGGTGCCCAGCGGGGTGCTGCGCGCGCCGACCAGCAACTCCACGCCCTCGGCGACGAGTTCCTCGACCAGCACGTCCCCGCCCAGCGCGGCGAGGTCCTGGAAGGCCTGCGCGGCCTGCTCGGTGGTGACGCCGACCTTCACGCCGCCGGCCTCGCTCTTGTGCAGCAGGCCCGGGACGACGGCCTTGGCCACGGCCCGGCCGCCGACCTCGCGCACCGCCTCGACGGCCTCCTCGGCGGTGGTGACGGTGCGTCCGCGCGGCACCGCGATGCCGGCCTGGGCGAGCAGCTGCTTGAGCTGCGGCTCGCTCGCGCCCTCGGCGGGGGCCGCGGTGGCCGCGGCCGGGGCCTGGGCCTCGGCCCGCGGGCGGCTGACCTGCCACAGGTTGGCGGCCGCGCGCAGCGCCCGGGCCGGGGTGGGGAAGTCGGGCAGCTGGGCGGCGCGCATCTGCTGCGCCGCGTCGGGGGCCAGGAAGTCGGCGGCGGTGCGGGCCACGAACACCGGCTTGCCGCCCTTGCGGGCGGCCTTGGACAGCGCGGTGACGGCCTTCTCGACGTCGGGGCCGGCCATGACGCAGAAGCAGGCCAGGATGATGTCGACCTCGTCGTCGGCGATCAGCACGTCCAGCGAGCGGTCGAACAGCGTCGGGTCGCTGAGCACGGTGGCGGTGATGTCGACCGGGTTGTCGACCGAGCCGAACGCCGGGACGATCTCGGCCAGCGCGGCGGTGCTCTCCGGGGAGAGGCGGCTGAGCTCCAGGCCGGCGTCGATGGCGTCGGCGGCCAGGATGCCCGAGCCGCCGGAGGTGGTGACCACCGCGACCTTCGGGCCCTTGGGGCGCAGCGGGAACTCGAACGCCTGGGCGGTGTCGAGGAGTTCGTCGATGTCGTCGACGCGGGCGATGCCGAGCTGCTTGAGCGCGGCGTCCAGGACGCGGTCGTCGGTGGACAGGGCGCCGGTGTGGGAGGCGGCAGCGCGGCTGCCGGCCTCGGTGCGGCCGGACTTGAGGAGGGCGACGGGCTTGCCGGAGGCGCTGAGGGCCTTCAGGGTGGCGATGTCGGGGATGTCCTCGAGGTAGCCGACCAGGCCGGTGCACGCGGGCTCGTCGGCGAGTTCGCGCAGCACCTCCAGGGCGGTGACGTCGGCGTCGTTGCCGGTGCTGACCACCCAGCCGGGGCGCAGTCCGCGCTGGAGGGCGAGGCTGGCGGCGCCGAAGCCCAGGGCGCCGCTCTGGCTGACGAAGCCGAGGGTGCCGGGCTCGAAGGGGACGTCGTCGGCGCCGAACAGGGGGCTGAAGGTGGCCAGGACACGGGTGTTGTAGCTGACGGCGCCGATGCAGTTGGGGCCGATCAGGCGCAGTCCGCCGGCCCGGGCGGTGGCGACGATCCGCTCCTGGAGGGCGGCGCCCTCGGGGCCGGTCTCGGCGAAGCCGGAGGAGGCGATGACGGCCAGCGGGACGCCGGCGGCCACGCAGTCGTCGACGGCGCCGGCGACGCGGTCGGCGGAGACCATGATCAGGGCCAGGTCGACGGTGCCGGGCACCTCACGCAGGCTCGGGTAGGCGGGCACGCCGAGGATCTCGCCGCCGCGGGGGTTGATGGGCAGGATGCGGCCCTGGTAGCCGTAGCGCAGGAGGTAGTCCATGGGCTTGCGGCCCAGGGCGCCCTTGCGTTCGGTGGCGCCGATGACGGCGATCGAGTCGGCGTTCCACAGCGCTGATATCGCGCTCATACCAAAGCCTCCTGGGCGCCTGCGGGGGCGCGGGTTTCGGGGGTGAACAGGGCGTGCAGGGCCTGGACGTAGACGTCGCCGTCGGGGGCGGCGGCCAGTTCGCGGGCGCGGACGGTGGGCTGGTGGAGCATCTTGTCGACGATGCGGCGGATGCTCTGGGCGACGGCCTCTCGGGCCTCTTCGTCCAGGGCGTCCAGGCGGCGGGCCAGCCGGTCGAGTTCGGCGGTAGTGGCCTCGGCGGCGCTGGTGCGCAGGGCGGCGAGGATCGGGGTGGCGCGGGCGGCGCGCTGGGCGGCCTTGAAGGTGTCGACCTCGGCGTCGACGATGCGGTGGGCCTCCTGGACGCTGGAGACGGACAGTTCGTCGTCTCCGCCGTCGCGGGCGATGCGCTGGAGGTCGACCAGGACGGTGCCGGGCACCTCGCCGGCCCGGGGGTCGATGTTGCGCGGCAGGGCGAGGTCGAGCAGGTAGAGCTCGCGTCCGGCGCGCTGGGTCATCGCGTGGGCGACCTGGTCGTGGGTGACCAGGGGTTCGGTGGCGGCGGTGCAGCTGACGACGACGTCGACGTCGGCGAGCAGCCGGGGGATCTCCTCGAGCGGGTAGCCCTGGCCGTCGGCGGTCTCGGCCAGGCGCTGGGCCTTCTCCGGGGTGCGGTTGGCCATGTGGATGGTGGTCAGGCCGGAGCGGCGCAGGGCGGCCAGGACGACGCCGCCGAACGAGCCGGCGCCGATGACCAGGGCGGTCTTGCCGTCGAGGGAGCCGACGGTGCGTTCGAAGAAGGCCAGGCCGGCGGTGGCCAGGGAGCGGCCGGCCTCGTTGAGGCCGGTCTCGTTGCGGGCGCGCTTGCCGGTGCGCAGGGCGGCCTGGACGGCCTTGTTGAGGCTGGCGCTGGTGGCGCCGGCGCGCTGGGAGCGGTCGAGGGCCTCCTTGATCTGGCCGAGGATCTGGTCCTCGCCCAGGACGACGGAGTCGAGGCCGGAGGCGACCTGGAAGAGGTGGCGCAGCGCGTCGTCGGCGGTGCGCACGTACTGGTAGGGGGCGATGTCGTCGGCGTCGACGCCGGTGTGACGGGCGATCAGGTCGCTGAGGGCGGGGGCGGGGTCGTCGCCGGGGGCGGCTTCGAGGTAGACCTCGAGCCGGTTGCAGGTGGACAGGACGACGGCGTTGCCCAGGCCCTGGGTGTTGATCTCGCTGACGAGGTCGTCCAGGGGGTTGGGGGTCTCGTAGAGCTGTTCGAGCAGTTCCAGGGGGGCGGTGGCGTGGCTGAGCCCCACCGCGACGAGGGTGCTGCTCTCGGGAGTCGGTCGTTGCACGGTATTTCACACCTCAGTAGTCCGACGGGGCCCGGCCGGGGCGGGGCCCGGCCGGGGGCGGTGACGGCCCGTCGGCCGGCCGGGGCGCGGCCGACGGGTGTCGTCTCGGTGCGGGGCCTCAGGCGCCCAGGCGCGGCGCGAACTCGGTGGCCCAGTAGGTGATGATCTGGTCGGCGCCGGCGCGGTGGATGGACAGCAGGCTCTCCAGGACGGACGCGTCGCGGTCGAGCCAGCCGTTGGCGGCGGCGGCCTCGATCATGGAGTACTCGCCGGAGACCTGGTAGGCGGAGACGGGGACGTCGACGCGGTCGGCGATCATGCGGACGATGTCCAGGTAGGCCATGGCGGGCTTGACCATCACCATGTCGGCGCCCTCGGCGAGGTCGAGGGCGACCTCGCGCAGGGACTCGCGGATGTTGCCGGGGTGCTGCTGGTAGCTGCGCCGGTTGCCTTCCAGGCTGGACTCGACGGCGTCGCGGAACGGGCCGTAGAAGGCGGAGGCGTACTTGGCGGAGTAGCCGAGGATGGCGACGCTGCCGTGGCCGGCGGCGTCCAGGGCGGCGCGGATGTGGCGGACCTGGCCGTCCATCATGCCGCTGGGGGCGACGATCTGGGCGCCGGCCTCGGCCTGGACGACGGCCGCCTGGGCGTAGAGCTGGACGCTGGCGTCGTTGTCGACGTCGCCGTCCGGGCCCAGGACGCCGGTGTGGCCGTGGGTGGTGTACTCGTCGAGGTTGATGTCGCCGATGACGACGGTGTCCGCGCCGACCTCGGCGGTGACGTCGCGCAGGGCGACCTGCAGGATGCCCTCGGGGTCGAGGGCGCCGGTGCCCTGGGGGTCCTTGTGCTCGGGGATGCCGAAGAGCATGACGCCGCCGACGCCGGCCCGCACGGCCTCGGTGGCGGCCTTGCGCAGGGAGTCGCGGGTGTGCTGGAAGACGCCCGGCATGGAGGGGATCTCGCGCGGCTCGGTGAGGCCCTCGCGCAGGAACAGCGGCTGGATCAGGTTGCTGGCGTTGACCTGGGTCTCGGCGGCGAGGCGGCGCAGGTGGGGGGTGCGGCGCAGTCGGCGGGGGCGGTGCAGCGGGGCGCCGGCCGGGGTGCTGAACGGGGAGGGGCCGAGGATCGACTGGTGGTTGCTCATGACGGGTCGGTGCTCCTTAGCGGGGCTCGTGCTTGACGGGCTGTTCCTTGACGGGGCTGGGGTGGTACGGGCGGGGCCTCGGTGGGGGGCGGGCTCCGGGTGGGACGGGGTGGGGCGGGGTGCGGGCAGGTCTCAGAGGGTGGCGCCGAGGAAGACCTTCTCCAGGTGGCGGGTGATCTCCGGGTCCGGCCGGTGGAACCAGTAGCCGGCCGTGGAGCGGTTGAAGATGCCCAGGCGCTGGAGGGTGACGGACAGTTCGGCGAACTTGACGGCCAGGCCGGCCGGGTCGATGACGGGCAGGCCGTGCAGTTCGCGGATGCCGCGGTTCCAGAGGATCTCGTTGGGGATGCCCTCGGCCGGGATGATGACCTCGGCGCCGGCCTTGGCGGCGCGTTCGGCGGCCTCGGTGTAGGTGGTGAGGAACAGGTCGTCGTCGCCTTCCAGGGCGCGGTGGACGCCGTCCCAGCCGCCGGGGACCACCTCGTAGCTGGCGAGGGAGGAGTCCAGGCCGTAGCGGGTCACGTTGGCCTGGATCGGCTCCTGGAGCGGCGGCATGAAGCCGAGCAGGCCGAAGCGGTAGCCGGCCATGGCGGAGAGGTGGAAGGCGGTCTCGCCGTAGCCGAGGGTGGGGATGCCGGCCAGGTGGCGGGCGTCGCGCAGGCCCGGGTCCTGGCCGGCGGCGACCACCCAGGCGTCGTAGCCGGCCCGTTCGGCGGCCACGGCGCTGTGGGCGAAGTGCTCGCTGAACAGGACCTGGGCGGCGTGGTGGCCGACCAGGCCGAAGGGGGTGTTGGAGGGGTAGGTCTGGGCGGGCAGGGTCTTGATGTCGATCTCGGTGTCGGGGCCCTTGATCGCGTCGAGGTGCTCGCGGTACCAGGTGTCCAGGAGGGGCAGGCGCCCCTCGACGGTGTGTTTGTGGAACCAGATGCGCACGTGTCTCATCTCCTGGGGTCGCAAGGACGGCGGGGACGGTGGGGACGGCGGGCGGGTGGTGCCGGCGGGTCAGTGGCTCAGCTGCGGACGGGGGGCGCAGTCGAGCAGGGACGCCTTGATCAGGTATTCGGTGGTGCGCTCGGGGTCGGCGGCGGTGCGGCCGATGTCGTCCAGGGCGCGCTGCAGGGCGCTGGTGTCGTCGAGGCCGGCGGTGCGGGCCTCGCTGCGGGGCAGGACGGCGTCCAGGACGGCGGCGCGGCGCTGGGCGGCGGTGGTGGTCAGGGCGGTGTCGGGCAGCCAGCCGCCGTGGACGCCCGCGAGGGCGCGGCCGAAGGCGACGGCGTCGTGCAGGCCGCAGTTCATGTTCATGCCGCCGGCGGTGGAGGTCAGGTGGGCGGCGTCGCCGGCGAACAGCACCCGGCCGGCGCGGTAGTCGGGCAGGACGAAGCGGGCCAGCCGGTAGGTGTGGGCGTCGGTGACGCCGACCTGGTCGGCGACGCCGGGCAGGGCGCGGCGCAGCAGGTCGCGGACGTGGGCGGGGTCGGCGGCGTGGTCACGGTCGGTGGCCTGGGGCATCCGGAAGATCAGGCGCCAGTGGTCGGGCATGCCGAGGATGCTGAAGGACTGGGCCGGGTCGCGGACGTAGGCCAGGGGTGCCAGGCCGGGGATGAGGGCGTCCAGCGGGGTGTCGGTGACCACCCGCAGGGCGTAGGAGGGGTAGGGGCGGGCCTCGGAGGGCAGGTGGAGGGCGGTGCGCACCAGGCTGCGGCTGCCGTCGGCGGCGACCAGGTGGTCGGCGTCCAGGGGCAGGCGCAGGCCGCCGGGGCCCTGGGTCCACAGCCGGACCGTGTCGCCGTGGGGGCGCACGTCCAGGACGGTGGTGTCGAAGTGGACCTCGGCGTGGGGGTGGGTGGTGAGGGCGTCCAGGAGCAGGGGGGTGAGGCGGGACTGCTCGACGTGGACGCGGTAGGGGTGGCGGGTGTGGCCGGCCAGGGGGGCGTAGGGCAGTTGGTGGATGACCCGCTGGTCGAGGGCGCGCCACTGGATGTGTTCCACCCGGCGGCCGGCCGCGATGAGGTCGTCGGCGACGCCGAGTTCCTCCAGGAGGTCGAGGGTGGCGGGGTGGAAGGTGGAGGCCTTGGAGGCGGTGGAGAGGGCGGGGCCCTGTTCCAGGACGGTGACCGGGACGCCGGCGCGGGCCAGGACGAGGGCGGTGGTGAGGCCGACCGGGCCGGCGCCGACGATGACGACGGGCCGGCGGGCGACGCTCATGCGGTGCGGCCGGCGGCCTGGACCGCGAGGCGGTTCAGCTGCCAGGGCTGCGAGGTGACGCCGGCCGGGGCACCGGTGTGCTTGTACGCCCAGCGGGCGGAGCAGATGTTGGACGTCAGCAGGACGCGGTCGTTGCCGGTGCCCAGGGTCTGCAGGGCGTCGAAGGTGAACATGCCGGTGCCGGTGAACAGCAGGGCGGCGTCGGCGGCGATGTTCGCGGCCTCGACCTGGCGGACCAGGTCCTCGGTGGTGACGTCGTAGGGGGAGAACCGCTCCCCCGCCTGGATCGGCAGCACCCGGGCGACCTTGAGGCCGGCCTGCTCCCAGTAGCTGCGGGAGAGTTCGGTCAGCCACGGCTCGTACGGGGAGACCAGGACGAGGTCGGTGATGCCGAGGTCGGCGCAGGTGTCCAGGGTGGCCAGGGTGGAGGAGGTCACCGGGTAGCCGGCGCTGTCGCCGAGCTGGTCGCACAGGCGGCGGTCGCCCTGGGGGTCGAGCAGGTAGTGCGATCCGCTGCAGGCCACCACGGCGGCGTCGAGGGCGAGCTTGCCGAAGGTGCTGAGGACCTGCGGGAGGATCTCGTTGTAGGTGTCGAGGCGCTCGCGCAGCCCCTGGCCCGGCAGTTGCGGGAACCGGGCCGTGTGCACGTTGGCGGTGGGGCGCATCAGCTCGGCGATCTCGGGCTCGGCCGCGGCGTTGCCGGAGGGGACGATGACGCCGACGCGCGCGGCGGAGTGCAGGGACATGACGGGACCTCATTCAGCGGTGGGAGATGCGTCCGTAGGGCTCGGGCCCTGGCGCGGGAGGTGTCCGCGCCCTTCCTGGGCGGCCGGTGCAACACTAGGAACGCTCCGCTGGGGAGGCACTACGGAATCACGCAGTGAGTGGTTCCGCGGTGGGCGCTCAGGCGGTGAGCAGTTCGGGGCGGGTCGGCAGGCGGTGCACGGTGGCGCCGTGCAGGGCGTTGGCCAGTTGGGCGCGGCGCTGGATGGACAGCTTGCGGTAGATGCGGGTGATGTGCTGCTCGACGGCGCGGCAGCCCACGCCCAGGCGCTCGGCGATGGCCTGGTTGGTGTACCCGTCGAGCATCAGCCGGGCGATGCGGCCCTCGTGGGGGGTCAGCGGGCCGTGGCCGGCGGCCTTGTCCTCGGTCTCGGGGCGGCCGGTCAGGGCGGGGTGGCCGAAGGCCAGGTGCCACTGGCGCACCTGGGAGCGGGCGACCAGGCTGTGGCGGGCCAGCGGGTCGGTGCGCAGCAGGCGGTGCAGGGAGACCTCGTCGGAGACGTTGAGGACGAGGAGTTCGCCGCCGTCGCCCTCCCAGGTGCCGCCGCCGATGAGCAGGCCGCGGTTCTCCAGGCCCTGCAGGAAGGAGCGGTGCTGGGTCCAGGCCTGGTGGTTGCTGGTTCCGTCGCGGAAGGTGCGTTCGGCGATGTACGGCATCGGGGTCTCCGGGTGTGCTGGCGGGGCGGGTCGGGGTGCGGGGTCATGGGTCGGGCCCGGGGAAGGTGGTGGCCTTCCCCGGGCCCGGGTGGGGGTGGGTGGTTATTCGGCCGGGACGGCGGCGGGGACGGGCGTGGCCGTGGCGGCGGGGGCGGCGGGGGTGGCGGCCGGCTGGGGCTTGCGGCGCAGCAGGACGGTGGCGCCCAGGACGGCGGCGGTGCCGGCGATGACGGTCCAGCCCAGGGGCTCGCCGAGGACGACGCCGCCGAGGATGACGGAGACGACGGTCATCAGGTAGACGACGGTGGCGGAGGCGGCGGCGCCGTCCTTGGTGATGATCATGGTGTTGAGCAGGACGGCGAAGCCGGTGCACACGATGCCGAGGACGATCAGGGCGATGGTGGCCTTGGCGGTGGCGTGGATGGCGGGCAGGCCCAGGAACGGGGCGGCGATGGCGCTCAGGACGGCGGCGGTGGACAGCTGGCTGCCGGCGAGCATGAACACCGGCATCTTGCGGGGGGCCAGGAAGCGGCCCACGTAGGCGAAGCTGGAGCCGAAGCTGATGGCGCCGACGACGCAGCAGACGAGGCTCTCGGTGGTGACGTGGGTGTCGTGGCTCCAGGGGGCGGAGACCAGGACGACGCCGAGCACGCCGAGGGCGATGCCGCCGATGCGGCCCAGGCCCAGGCGCTTCTCGGAGCCGAGGGCGACGGCGGCGGTCATGGTCCACACGGGTGCGGTGCCGCTGAGGATGCCGGCGATGCTGCTGGATCCGGTCTGCTCGCCGTAGGCGAAGAGCAGCCAGGGCAGGACGTTGCCGAGCAGGGCGGCGACCACGATGTGGCCCCAGGTGCTGCGGCCCTTGGGCAGGCTCTGGCGCTTGGCGAAGCCGATGCCCAGGACGACGACGGCGCCCAGGACGAGCCGGGCGAAGACCATCTCCACGGGCGAGAAGCCGTCACCGGCGAGCTTGATCCAGAGGAAGACGGATCCCCAGACGAGGCTGAGTACGCTCAGACGGATCAATGCGGCCTTCGACATGACATTCCCTCTTCTCACGCACGCCCCGGCATGGTGGGGATCCGGACGGGGATCCGTTCCGGGCACGGCGGATCGCGGGAGGGCAGCCGTGGCTGCTCCCGGACTTGCCGTGTTGGGAGGGGTTCCGCGGGGACGTGGTCGCGGGCCCTTGTGAGTAAGAGCGTCACATCCGCGTCCCTGCGGCGTCCATCAAACTCTGCTACCGATGATCTTGAAGCGGGAGCTTAAGCATCCTGGTCGGCGGCGCGCAGGGCGTTGGACTCCTCGGCGGCGGCGGTCTCGCGCAGGGCGTCCAGGACGGCGGCGATCTGCGGGACGCGCTGTTCGCCGCGGCGTACGGCCGCGAACACCCGGCGGCTGGGCGCGTCGGTGAACTCCCGCACCACCACGCCGTCGCGGGCCACCGGGCGGGCCAGGCGCGGGACCAGGCTGATGCCCAGGCCCGCGCGCACGGCGGCGAAGGTGGCCTCCCAGTCGCCGATGGCGTGGGTGGCCTGGGGCACGAAGCCGGCGGCCGCGCAGGCGGCCAGCGGGATCTCCTGGCACATCCCGACGGTGGCGAAGATCCAGGCCTCGTCGGCGAGGTCGGGCAGGCCCAGGGTGGGGGCGTCGATGAGGTGGTGGCCGGTGGGCAGGGCGACGTCGAAGATCTCGCGCATCAGCGGGACCTTGTCGAAGCGGGCGTCGTGGGCGGGGGCGTCGGGGGCCTCCACGGCGATGGCGACGTCCGTCTCGCCGCGGGAGAGGCGCTCGAAGCTGTCGGGCGGGTCGACCTCGGCCAGCGCGGTGCGCAGCCGGGGGTGGGTCTGCTTGAGCAGGCCGGCGGCGGGGAGGATCAGCGGGGCCAGGGTGGTGGCGAATCCGGCCACCGAGACCTGGCCGGCCTCGCCGTCGCGCTGGGCGGCGAGGTCGTCGAAGAGGCCCTCGATGGTGTCGAAGATGCGGGTGGTGTGCTGCAGGACGAGTCGGGCCTGGGCGGTCAGGCGCAGCCTTCGGCCCACCGGTTCGGTCAGTCGTACGCCCAAGTCCTTGCTGAGGGCGGCGAGTTGCTGGGAGATCGCGGAGGGGGTCAGATGCAGGGCGGCGGCGACGGCGCTGACCGTGCCGTGCTGTTCGAGTTCGGCGAGGAGCTGGAGTTTGCGCAGGTCCAGTTCGCTGGGGTGCCGCAGGCGTCCGGGGGCTGATTCCATGTCAGGGCACAACGTCCGGTGGTGGGGCCGCTGTTCCGTGCGGGGAGGGGGGTTGCCTGCCCGTACGGAACAGCGGCGGGGGTGCGGGGTCAGGCGACGGTGCCGGTGGCGAGGTCGACGACGTCGCGGGCGAGGGTCTCCAGGGCGGCGAGGTCCTGCTCCTCGCGGCGGCGGGTGCGGGCCTCGCCGGGCATGGTGGGGTCCAGGACGACGTTCTCGACGCCGAGGTCCGCCAGCAGGTTCAGGTCGGAGCGGATCTCCTGGGGGGTGCCGATGCCCATCACCCGCTCGCGGCCCAGCGGGCGGTCGGTGAGGCGCAGTTTGATCCGCGGGGCCAGGGCGGGCACCGGCAGGTCGAGTTCCTTGGCGGTGGCGCGCAGCGCCGGCAGGCCGATGTTGACCAGCCATTCGGCGGTGACGGAGGTGGGGTGCCAGGCGTCGCCGTAGCGCACCGCGCGGCGCAGCGCGCCGCGGCTGTGGCCGCCGACCCACACCGGCGGGCCGGCGGGCTGGACGGGCAGCGGGCCGGTGCTCAGGTCGGTGAAGGAGACGTAGCGGCCCTGGAAGGAGGCCCGCTCGCCCGCCCAACAGGCCTTGATGGCGGCGAGGTACTCGTCGCTGCGGGCGCCGCGCTGGTTGTACGGGACGCCGAGGGCGGCGAACTCCCCCGGCGCCCAGCCGGCCGCGACGCCCAGGGTGAAGCGGCCGCCGCTGAGCTGGTCGATGTTGGCGACGGTGCGGGCGACCAGGAGGGGGTGGCGGTAGGGCAGGATCGCCACGGTGGTGCCCAGGCCGATGCGGCTGGTGGTGCCGGCCAGCCAGGCCAGCACGGTGAACGGGTCGTAGAAGGGGGCGGCGAACAGCCGCTGGACCTCGGGGGTCAGGGCGACGTGGTCGGAGACCATCAGCTGGTGGTAGCCGAGCTCCTCCAGCCGGGCCGCCCAGCGGCTCATCCCCTGGGGGGTGGCCGATTCACCGTAGTTGGGAACGTTGACGCCGAACTTCACCGCGGCCTCCGGGAGATGGACTGGATGGGGTGGATCGTCTCCGCGCTCGTCTCCGGGCCGGCGGGGCGCAGCCGTAGCGCGGCCGTGTGGAGGAGCAGGGAGCCCAGTGCGCCGGCGGCTGCCAGGACCGGGAGCAGGCGGACGTCGGTGCCGGCGGCCAGGACGGCTCCGCCGGCGGCCGCGCCCACGGCGCCGCCGAGGTAGGTGGCGGAGCTGTTGAGGGCCAGGGCGCCGGCCCCGGCGCTGGGCCCGAAGCCCAGCAGGCGGTGCTGCTGGGGGACCACGAAGGCCCAGCCGGCCGCTCCCCACAGGAACAGCAGCGGCAGGGTGGCGGGGCCGGGTGCCGCGGCCAGGCACAGCAGGGTCAGGGCGAGGACGACCAGCAGGATCGCGGCCACCCGGCCGGGGCGCCCGACGCGGTCGAGCAGCGGGCCGATGCCGAAGCTGCCCACGACGCCGCCCAGGCCCCACAGCCACAGGCCGAGGGTGGGCGAGCCGGCGTGGTGGGCGTTCAGCAGGGGCACCAGGTAGGTGTACAGGCCCAGGCTGGCGATGGTCTGTCCGAAGGTGGCGGCGACGGCCAGGCCGACGCGGGCGTCGCGCAGTTGTTCCGCGCGGGCGCGCAGTCCGGGCATGGCGGCGCCGTCGACGGGGGGCAGCCACCGGGCGGTGCCGGCCCAGGCGACTGCGCCGAGGGCGGTGACCAGCCAGAACGCGACGCGCCAGCCGAGGTGTCCGGCGAGCAGGAGTCCGGCGGGCACGCCCAGGACGGTGCCGGAGCTGAGGCCGCCGAGCACGATGGCCAGGGCGCGGGCCCGGCGTTCGGGGCCGGCCAGGGCTGAGGCGGCGGTGGCGGCCACCGGCATGAAGACGCCCGCTCCGGCGCCGGCCACGCCGCGCAGCACCAGCAGGACGAGCGGGGAGGGCGCCAGGGCGCTGGCCGCGTTGGCGAGGGTGAAGACGCTCAGGGCGGCCAGCAGGACGGTGCGCACGTTCCAGCGGCCCAGTGCGGCTCCCAGCAGTGGCGCGAGGAGCGCGTAGCAGAGGGTGAAGGCCGTGACGAGCTGGCCGGTCTGCGCCATCGACCCGTGCAGGTCGTGGGAGATGTCGGGCAGCAGGCCGGCCGTCAGGTAGGCGTCCGTGCCGATGGACAGCGCTCCCAGGCCGAGTAGTAACGCGCGGAACACGCGACCTCCTTGGTTCGGTGCCGCCCGGCCGCCGCCGGTTCGTGCGGACCGGTGCCGGGCTTCGGTGATCAGCCTGTCCCAGCCGGGCCCGCGCAGCCGCACCGGGATGGGTCGGCGGTTCGGGATCCCGCACCGCCGGGCGGCCGGGCCGGCTCCCGGCGCCGGAAGCTGTCCTAGCTTCGAAACCGAAGGCAGTGGAGCTCGCTGTCGACGCCGCGCCCGACCGCGGACACACACTCGGCTACGGAAGGACCCGCAATGCTCGACCGCGCGCTCGCAGACTCGTGGTTCCCCTCGGGCCTGCCTGAGGTGCAGGAATGGGAGGAACGTTACCCGGAGCGTGGCCTCCCGACGGGGGCAGAGGTGACCCGCTTCGCCCCCAGCCCGACCGGTTCGCTCCACCTGGGCGGGCTCTATGTGGCCCTGCTGTCCAAGGAGTTGGCCCGGCAGACCTTCGGGACGTACCTGGTACGGGTGGAGGACACCGACACCGGCCGTGAGGTCGCCGGGGCGGCGCAGGCCTTCGCCGAGGCGTTCCGCTACTTCGACCTGGTGCCCGACGAGGCGGACTCCTCGGACGGGGCGCAGGGGGCCGGGGCCTGGGGGCCGTACCGGCAGTCCGAGCGGGAGGACGTGTACCTCAGCTACGTACGGGAGCTGGTGCGCCAGGGCCTGGCGTACCCGTGCTTCTGCTCGTCCGAGGTGCTGGCCGCCAACGCCGCCGGGCAGCAGCAGTCGCGCTCCCCGCTGGGCTACTACGGCAAGTGGGCGCGCTGCCGCGGGCTGGGCCCCGAGGAGGCGGACCGGCGGATCCGGGCCGGCGAGCCGTTCACGGTGCGCTTCCGCTGCCCGGTGGGGATCCCCGGCCGGGTGCGCTTCCAGGACCGGCTGCGCGGCTCGCTGACGATGCTGGACAACGGCAACGACGTCGTCATCCTCAAGTCGCCCCAGCAGGGCCGCAGTCTGCCGACCTACCACTTCGCGCACGTCGTCGACGACCACCTGATGCGGGTGACGCTGGTGGTGCGCGGCGAGGAGTGGATCTCCTCACTGCCGCTGCACCACCAGCTCCACAAGGCGCTGGGCTTCAAGCCCCCGCGGTACGCGCACATCGCGCCGCTGATGAAGGTGGAGGGCTCCAGCCGCCGCAAGCTCAGCAAGCGCAAGGACCCGGAGGCCGGCGTCGCGTACTACATGGCCGCGGGCTACCCGGCGGCGGCGGTGCGGCACTACCTGCGGGGGCTGGCCAACAGCCGGCTGGCCGACCTGCCGGTGGACAAGGCCGCCCAGCAGGCGCTCGCCCTGGACGAGGCCGGGCTGTCCGGCGCCATGGTGGACCTGGCCAAGCTGCGCTCGGTCAGCCGCGACCACATCGCCTCGCTGCCCTCCGAACGGTCCCTGGAGCTGCTGGAGTCCTGGGCCTGCGAGCACGACCCCGAGCTGGCCCGGGAGTTGAGTGCCAACCGGGTCCTCGCGCTGGGCGCACTGGAGCTGGCCGGGGCGGGCGGCGGACGCAAGGACCTGGCGTGCTGGAGCGAGTTCCGGGCCAAGTTCGGCTTCGCCTTCCCGGGGCTGCACACCCCGGTGACCCGCGCCGACGACGAGCGGTTCGCGCCGCTGGAGCCCGGCTGCGTCGCCGACCTCGCCGACGCGCTGCTGCGCGGGTACCGGCACGCAGGGCCCGACGAGCAGTGGCTGGACCGGCTGCGGTCGGTGGCCACCGACTACGGCTTCGCCACCGACTCCCGCTCCTACCGCGCCGCGCCGCAGGACTTCCGCGGCTCGCTCAAGGAGGTCGCCAACGTGCTGCGGGTCTGCCTGACCGGCTCGCGCAACAGCCCCGACCTGTACCGGGTGGCGCAACTCCTCGGCGAGGGCGAGGTCCTGAGTCGGCTGCAGGCGCTGCGCAGCGGCGCGGCGCTGCCGGAGCTGGTCTGACCGTGCCGGAACTGGTCTGACCATGCCGGACCGGACCCGGCGGCCGGGTCGGGCGCGCCGTTGTGGGCGGCGCGCCCGGCCCGGCCGCCGGGTCCCCGGGCCCAGGCCCGGTACTCCTGCCGGGAGGATTCAGCCACCCTCCCGGTACGGCGCCCGGGCCGCCCCGGTGCCGACCGGCTCGGCCGAGCGGTCCAGGGCCACCGCCAGCTGGGCCCGCCGGCTGATCGCGAGCTTGCGGTAGATCCGCGTGATGTGCTGCTCGACGGCACGCGGCGAGACGCCCAGCCGCGCGGCGATCTGACGATTCGTCAGACCGTCCAGGATCATCCGGGCCAGGCGCCGCTCATGGGCGCTGAGCGGCTCGGTGACGGGCTGGGGCCCGGCGGCCTCGCGCCCCGGTCCGGGGCGCAGCGCCCTGGCCGCCTCCAGGATGTTCTCCAGCTCCCGGATCCTGGTCCGCAGGATCAACCCCTGCTGGACGTAGGGGTCCTGGGCCAGGACGTGCTGCAGCGCCGCGCTGTCGGCGACCTGCAGCAGCAGGGTCTCCCCCGTGCCCTCGGTCCAGCTGCCGCCGTGCAGGAGGATCTCGAAGGCGGCCATCCGCCTCCAGTACAGGTGGTGCCTGGGCTCGGCGCGGCGCAGCAACTCCCCCGCGCGCAGCTCGCGTTCGATCAGGAACTTCACGGGCCCTTTGAGCGGGGCGGCGTCCGCCGGGGCCGGGTCGGCGGGGTCGGCCGGGTCGGCGGCCGGCTGCTCCGGCGGGTGCTGACGGGATCCGGTACTGCCGTTGATGGTGGTGAGTGCGTCAATCATGGCGTTGTCGTTTCCACCTCGAGCGCTGAGGGCGTAGGGAGGGGCCGAGCCGGTCACGCGGTACGGCCGCCGGCACGCTCGGCGTAACCGACGCGGATTGCGCTCTGCCGGACCGCGGGAATCCAGAGGCCGGATCGCCGTTCGTACACCGGGTTCTGGCCTCCCGGACCGGGATCACTCTGCCTTCCGGACGGGCCGTCACGCAAGCGCGGAATTCGCCCGGAACGGCAGCTGCGAAGGGCGGGTCCGGACCGTCCGGAATAGGCGAGGGAATGCACCCCCAGAGGTGGGGGGATCAGTTGCAGCGCCAAGTGGCCCGCCGTGCTCGGCGGGCCACTTGGCGCAGGTCACAGCCCCGGCCGGGCCGGTGGCACGGATGGCGGAAAGACCGTACGGGAGCGCGGCGGTGGCCGGTGTGCGGAACGTCACCGGCAATTCTTCCGCTCCGGCGGAATTCCGCCCGGCGGGGGGGCTGTCGGTCGTCCTTTGGTCAAGGGTGATGTGCGACTGATGAACCGAACCCATTTGCACGGCCGTTCGCCGGTGCGGCGGCGAACGGCCGTGCGGCCGGAGCGTGTTCAGGCACTCAGAGCGCCGGGGGCGGGCTTGGTGGTCTCCACCAGGCGGGCGAACTCGCGCCAGGCGGCGGCGCATTCGAGGGCGAGCTGGGATATCCGCTCGGCGCAGTGCGGGGGGACGCTGCGGACCAGCTGGTCGCGCTGGGCGGTGGGGGGCAGGCTGCTGGTGAGCATCCGCAGCAGGTGGCGGCCGCTCTCGTTGAGGCGCAGGGCGGGGTCGGTCATCAGGCGTTCCATGGTGCGGACCGGGTCCTGGGCGGCGGGCGACGCGGTGGTGGTGCGGCGGGCGACGCGGGGGCCCGCGGGTCCGGCGGGCTCACCGGGCCCACCGGGCTCGGCGGATTCGGCGGGCACGGGCACGGGCACGGGTTGCGGGGTGGCGGTGCGGCGGCCGGCGGGGAGGGGGTCCTCGCCGCGGCGCAGGCGGTCGCGGACGTCGCGGACGGTCCCGGGTGAGATGCCGGCCTCCTCGGCGATCGCGCGCAGGGAGGCCAGGGGGTTGGCGGCGATCAGCTCGCTGGCGCGCAGCCGGCCGCTGGTGCTGTCCAGGGGGCGGGTGCGGCCGTCGCGGCCGATCCGGGTCGCGACCGCCGGGATGGCGGCGGCGGTGTCGTGTCTCAGGGTGCGCACCGTCCGGGCGGACAGGCCGGTGACGGCGGCGACCATCCGGTCCGACCACCGGGGGTGGGTGGTGAGGATCCGTCCGGCCGCCGACAGCCGCTCCGCGCGGGACAGCGGCAGTCCGTGGCGGGTGTTGCTCTGCACCGCCAGGACGAAGGCGTCGTGCCGGGGCCCGTCGAAGTAGCGCACCGGGATGACGAGCGCGCCGTCGGCGGCGGCCGCGCGCAGCCGGTGCATGCCGTCGATCACCCGCATGCTCGGCCGGTGGACGATGATCGGCGGCAGCGCGGGGCCGACCTCGGCCAGCGTCCGTACGTGCTCCGGGTCCTCTCCCCCCTTCCGCGGGGAGTCCCCCGGCAGCAGCGCGGCCACCGGCACCGCCACCACTTCGGACAGCACCGGCACCCACTGCCCGGGTAACCGGAACGCGGGGCTCTCCTGGGCGCGGACGGCTGCGGTCTCAGGCTTCACGACGAGTCCTCCGACATGCGACACGGACCGAGGGGCATGCATCGCAGCGATCGTAGGAGATCTACATACCTTTGGGAAGGTATTTTAGCGGCCACATGGCATCGCTCCCGTGCCGAACGGCCATCGGCCTGCCGTTTCTGGCCGTATACCTTCGCCCAGGTATATTTTTGGACCGCGGAAGGACCTCCCAGGAGCAGGGCCGGTCAGTCCTCGTCAGCCCTCGTCAGCCCTCGTGAGGCCTCGTGAGGCCTCGTGAGGCCTCGTCAGGTCCTCGTGAGGCACTCGTCAGTCCTCGTCCCCGCCCTCGCCCTCGCCCTCGCCCTCGTCGGCCCGGGAGAGGGCGTCGGTGATCAGGCGGGTGGCGAACTCCTGGTCGTCGCCGCAGATCCGGTTGACGTACTCGGCGAGCAGGGTGGCGGTGGCCTCCAGGGGGTTCATCTCGGCGTCCGTCCACGGGCCGTACTGCGCGCGCCACAGGTTGGGGCTCAGGCCGCTGCCGGCGGCGACGAGCAGGCCGGCCATGGTGGGGATGACCTCGGGGCGGAAAGTCCTGGGCATCATCCGCATGGTGGCCACCAGGGTCGGCACCACGTACTCGATGACGTCCTTGCCGTGGTCCTCGCAGGCCGTCCGCAGCCAGTTCATGTACAGGTAGATGAGGGTGCAGGCGCCCTCCAGCAGGGCGCTGAAGTCGTCCGGGCCCATGGACGCGGCGAGGTGGTCGACCATCTTGCGGTGTTCGGGGTCGGTCCCGGTCCTGCCGTCGTAGAGGGCCTTGAGCCGGGAGTCGATCACCATGAGCGCCGCGCTCACATCGCCGGCGGGGGCGTACTGGGGGTCACAGGGCGAGGGCACGGGACTCCTCCTCCGGGGCGGGGCGCGCCGGGTGCGGCGACGGCGGGTTCCGTCGGCCGCTCCAGGAGAGCGGACCAGGGCCGGGCCGGGGGCCGGAACCACCCCCGCGTCACCCGGACGGGATCCCGGCGGCGGCCGGGCCGTTGACGAAACGGACTGTACGAACGGACGTGCGGGCCCTAGGGTTTCGCTCCGTCGTCCTGGTCCGCCCCTGGAGCCCCTGCCCGATGTCCTCGCCCGCCCTGTACCGCTCCGCGCGGACGGCCGCCACCGCCGCCACCGTCCTGCTCGCCGTCACCGGCGCCGCGGCGCTGTTCTCCTTCTACACCGACGTCCGGATGTTCGCGGCGGCCGACGACATCCTCACCCACTCCGTGCTGAGCGGCGACGCGTTCGGCGACGCGGACCGACTCGCCCGGGCCGCGAGCACGATCCACCTGGTGGCACAGGCGGGCTCGGTGGTCGCCTTCCTCGCCTGGTTCCACCAGGTGCGGGTGAACGCCGAGTTCCTCGCCCCGCACGGGCACCGCTACCGGCGGATGTGGGCGCTCGTCGGCTGGTTCGTCCCCGTCGCCAACTTCTGGCTCCCCCGGCAGATCACCGGCGACATCTGGCAGGCCGGCGCCCGCCCCGACGGGCTCGGGGTGCGCGAGCCGCTCCCCCATGCGCTGCTCAACTTCTGGTGGGTCACCTTCCTGGGGGCCGACCTGCTCGGTTGGCTGGGCAGCCGGTCCGACGAGCAGGCCTTCTACGCGGACGCCTACCGGGAGTCCGCCCTGTGGCTGGGCGCCTCCGACCTGCTGGAGCCGGTGGCCGCGGTCTTCGCCGTGCTGCTGGTGCGGCGGCTGACGGCCACCCAGGAGCGGCGCCTGGCCGAACTCCCGGCCGGGCCGGTGTCCGGGGTGCACGTCTCGACCGTCGAGGGCTGAGCCCGGCCCGGGACACCACGAAGGGCCCGCGGCGTCGCCGCGGGCCCTCGGCGTGCCGTCGCCGGGTCAGGGCTTGAGGGCGACGCCCGCGTAGAAGGAGACCTGGGCGTCGGTGACGTCGGCCGGCAGCAGCTCGGCGGTGCCCTCGGTGCCGTCGGGGTGCCAGCGGTGGGCGGGGACGATGCCCGGCTCCAGCAGGTCGAGGCCCTCGAAGAAGGTGGCGAACTCGGCCTCGGGGCGCAGCCGCAGGGAGGTGCCGGCCTGGTTGTAGATCTCCTGGACCTTGGTGGCACCGGGCGGGTCGAGTTCGGCGGTGGCGTGCGAGAGGACCAGGGCGGAGCCGGCCGGCAGCGGGTCCAGGAGGCACTTGACGATGGCGTGGGCGTCGTCGAGGTCCGGGACGAAGTGCAGCAGGGCGACCATCGACAGGACCACCGGCCGGGTCAGGTCGAGGGTCCGCGCGACCTGGGGGGTGGCCAGGATCGAGGCGGGGTCGCGGACGTCGCCGTGGACGTAGGCGGTGCGGCCCTGGGGGGTGCTGGTCATCAGGGCGCGGGAGTGGGCCAGCACGACGGGGTCGTTGTCGGCGTAGACCACCCGGGCGCGCGGTTCGACGGCCTGGGCGACCTCGTGGAGGTTGGGCGAGGTGGGGATGCCGGTGCCGATGTCCAGCCACTGGCGCAGGCCGCGGCGGGCCAGGGCGCGGGTGGCGCGGTGCATGAAGGTGCGGTTGGCCCGCACGGCGGTGCGCATGGTGGGAAAGACCGTCAGGACGCGCTCGGCGGCTTCGCGGTCGACGGCGAAGTTGTCCTTGCCGCCGAGGAAGTAGTCGTACATCCGGGCGCTGTGCGGGATGTCCTGGCGTATCGGTGGTGCCGCCGGCTCCGCGGGGTCGGGCTCGGTCGCGGTCATCCAGGTTCCCCCCATGATCATCCTTGTCCTTTCTTGATCACATCGGGCCGGGGCAGTCTAGCCAACTCGCCGGTGATGCGCGGGAAGTCGGCCCAAGGCCCCTGAGCCGGGGCTTCCGCGCGACTCGGCAGGTGCCCTTCCGTCTGCACGTCGGCGCGACTTCCGGCAGCAATGACACAACCTGCTACGTGTAGCCGCACCCGGCAACACGTAGATGCCCCTCCCCCTTTTCGGCGGTTTCCAGGGATCTGTGCCGGGGCCGGGCCGGGCCGACCGCCGGGGGTGCGGCTCGGCCGTACCGGGCAATTTCCGTCGCGTCCGGCGGCCGGTCGCGTGCGGGCGGCCCGGGGATGTGGCACTCAGAAGGGCGGCGGCCCCGCCGGGCGCGCCCCCTCCCCCAGTGACCGAACGGAGCCCCCATGCGCCGACGCCGCGGCGTCCTGCTGACCGCCGCCCTCCTGGCCCAGATCGCCGCCGGGCCCTCCCACGCCGCACCGGCCGCCCCCGCCGGGTGGGAGCCGGCCGGCCAGTGCGGGGTGGTGCGCAGCGGTGACGCGCCGCTGGGCGGGGCGGAGGTGACGCTGTACCAGGCCGGGGAGGGCGAGGGCGGGCGGCCGCGAGTGCTGGCCCGGGCCCGTAGCGCCGGGGACGGACGGTTCAGCCTGGACTACCGTCGGCCACGGGATCCGCGGGCGGTGCTGTACGTGCTGGCCGACCTCGGGGGCCCGCGGGGCGACCACGGCAGCGGCGGGCGTTCCGGGCCGGAGGGCGCGGGCGGGCCGGTGACGCTGGCCGCGGTGCTCAGCGGCGCCGCGGCCCCGCCCGAACTCGTCGTCAACGAGCGGACCACGGTGGCCGCGGCCTACGCCCTGGCCCGGTTCACCGGCCCGGCCGGCGTGGCCGGCTCCTCCCCCGGGCTGCCGAACGCGGCGGCCGTCGCGCACAACCTGGCCGACACCGGCACCGGCGGCGTCGCCCCGCTGCTCGCCGCGCCGCCCAACGGCGAACTCACCTCCACCATGGCCGAGTTCAACACCCTGGCCAATCTGCTGGCGTCCTGCGTCAGCGGCGACTCCTGCGACCGGCTGCTGGACCTGGCCCGCCGCCCGGGCCACCCGCGGCCGCGCGACACCCTGCTGGCCGCCGTGGACATCGCCCACGACCCGGGCCACAACGCCGCCGCCCTGTTCGCGCTGGCCGGCACCACCGCCCGCTACCGGCCCGCGCTGCCGACCGCCCCGGACGCCTGGACGGTGGCACTGCGCTACGAGGGCAACGGCCATGAGCTGGACGGCCCCGGCAACATCGCCTTCGATGCGGACGGCAACGCCTGGGTCAGCAACAACTACCGCTACGGCCCGGACCCGGCCGTCCCGGTGTGCGGCGGCGACGCGGTGCTGAAGTTCACCCCCACCGGGCAGGACGCCCCCGGCGCCCCCTACCGGGGCGGCGGCCTGTACGGCGCGGGCTTCGGCGTCACCGTGGATGCGAAGGACACTGCCTGGGTCGCCAACTTCGGTTTCCAGGGCCGTGGTTGCCCAGTCGACCCGGCCCCGCTGGAGCGCAGCGTCTCCCGGTTCGCCCCGGACGGCGCCCCGTTGTCCCCGCCGCGGGGCTGGCGCGGTGCCGGGATCGTGCAGCCGCAGGGCATGGCGGCCGACCGTTCCGGCACGGTGTGGGTGGCCAACTGCGGCTCGGACAGCGTGGCCCGGATCCCGGACGGCGACGCGGCCTCGGCCCGGGAGATCGCCACGCCGGGGCTGCACAAGCCCTTCGGCGCGGCCGTGGACCCGGCCGGGCGGCTGTGGGTGAGCGGCAACGGCAGTGACAGCGTCCAGGTCGTGGGCCCCGACGGGGCGCTGGAGCGGACCGTCACCGGGGCGGGCCTGCGCCGGCCGCTGGGGCTGGCCACCGACAGCCGGGGCAACGCCTGGGTGAGCAACAGCGGCATCCTGCCGGTGCCCTGCGGTGACAGCACCGCCGGCGACCTGGCGGACGCGCTGGCCGGCGAGGACGGTCCACGTCCGGGGACATCGGTGACCATGATCGGGGCGGACGGGACGCCGGCCCCCGAACCCTTCACCAACGGCGGCCTGTTCCTGCCCTGGGGCGTGGCCGTCGACGGGGACGACACCGTGTGGGTGGCCAACTTCGGCGGCCACCGGGTCGCCCGGCTGTGTGGCGTGAACCCGGCCGCCTGCCCGCCCGGGACGCGCACCGGTGAGCCGATCTCGCCGCCCGGCACCGGGTACACGAGCGACGGGCTGGAGCGCAACACCGGTGTCCAGATCGACCCTTCGGGCAACGTCTGGCTGGTCAACAACTGGCGCACCGTGCCGGTCCAGGCCAATCCCGGCGGACACGAGCTGGTGGTGCTGGTGGGCGCGGCGGCGCCGGTGACCACGCCGAGGCTCGGCGGGGGCGGCCGGCCCTGACCTGCCGCCGTGGGCGGACGGAGCGGGCGGACGGAGCGGGCGGACAACCGCCGTGGGCGGGCGGACGGCCGTCGGGGCGACTACCCGCCGGTACGCAGCGGCGGCAGCGGCCCGCCGGGAACACTGCGCCGATTCGGCGCACCACCGCGCAGGAGACCCCGGGAGCCGTCCATGCCGCCGTCCGCCCGCCGCGTCCCCCCGGCCGCCGCGCCGCCGCCCGCCCGCCGCGCGGCGCTGCGCCGCCTGGGCGAGTGGTGCGCACGCCACGCGGTTGTCGTCATCGTGCTGTGGATCGTCGCCCTGGCCGGCATCCAGGCCGCCAACCGGACGGTCGGCGGCACCTACTCGGACGACTTCTCGCTGCCCGAAACCCAGGCGCAGCAGGGCCGGGACGTGCTGCAGGCGCACGAGCCGGCCGCCGCGGGCACCAGTTCCCAGGTGGTGCTGCACGACGCCGGGCAGCTGGCCGGCTTCCAGCCGCAGATCGCCCAGGCCGTCGCCTCGCTCCAGCGGCTGCCGCACGTGATCAGCGCGCAGAGTCCGCTGCCGCCGGCCGGTCAGGCCGCCCCGCCCGGCGGGCCGCTGGCCCCCGACGGGCTGACCGGGTACATCACCGTCCGCTTCGACACGATGCCCGCACTGCTGGGCCACGACTACCTGGCCGGGGTGGACGCCGCGGTCGCGCCGCTGCGCCAGGCCGGGGTGCAGGTGGAGTACGGCGGGCCGCTGGGTGAGCTGGCCCGGCCGCCGGCGGACGACCGGTCCAGCGAGGTGATCGGCTTCGCGGTGGCGGTGGTGGTGCTGCTGGTGGGGTTCGGCAGCGCGATCGCGGCCGGGCTGCCGCTGCTGACGGCGCTGGTCGCGGCGGTGGTGGGGCTCGGGGCGCTGGGGCTGGTCGCGGCGCTGTCGACGTTCGCCACCGTCGCGCCGACCCTGGCGACGATGATCGGCATCGGGGTCGGCATCGACTACGCGCTGTTCCTGCTCACCCGGCACCGGCAGAACCTGATGGACGGGGTGGACCCGGTGGCCTCGGCCGGGCAGGCGGTGGCCACCAGCGGGCGCGCGGTGCTGGTCTCCGGCTGCACGGTGATCATCGCGCTGTCCGGGCTGTCGGTGTCGGGCATCTCCTTCATCGCCAAGCTGGGGGCCACGGCGGCGGTCACCGTGGTGTCGGCGGTGCTCGGCGCACTGACCCTGCTGCCGGCGCTGATGGGGCTGATCGGCCCCCGGATGGACCGGTTCGCGGTGCGCCGCCCGATTGCCGAGGCCGGGGGCGACGGGGAGCGCGGCGGCAGCTGGCACCGCTACGCCCGGCGGGTGGAGGCGAACCCCTGGCGGTACCTGGTCGCCGGGGTGGTGACACTCGGGGTGCTGTCGATCCCGCTGTTCTCGATCCAGCTGGGCCACATCAGCGACGGCGCCGACCCGACGAGCTTCACCGACCGGCGCGCCTACGACCTGGTGTCCGAGGCCTTCGGCCCGGGGGCGAACGCGCCGCTGACCGTGGTCGTCGACCAGAGCGCCGTGCCCGCCGGATCGCGGGCGGGCGTGCAGGGCGCGGTGCAGCAGGCCCTCACCGGCCTGCCCGGCGCCGCGAGCACCACCCCGCTGCAGACCAGTCCGGACGGCGCGGTGCTGTTTTCCACCGTCGTCCCGGCGGGCGCCCCGCAGGACCGGGCCACCACCGACCTGGTCAACCACCTGTCGGACACCGTGCTGCCGGACGCGGTGGCCGGCACCGGCGCGAAGACGTACGTGACCGGCAACACCGCGGCCCAGGTCGACTTCCTGAACATCGTCTCCAGCCGGCTGGTCCTGATCATCGCGGTGGTGGTCGCGCTGGCCTTCCTGGTCATCCTGGTGGTCTTCCGCGGCCTGCTGGTCGCCGTCAAGGCGGCGGTGCTCAACCTGCTGTCGATCGCGGCCTCGTACGGGGTGGTGGTGGCGGTCTTCCAGTGGGGCTGGGGCGGGCCGGCGCTCGGGGTGGCGGGGAAGGTCCCGATCGAGAGCTATGTGCCGATGATGATGTTCGCGATCGTCTTCGGGCTGAGCATGGACTACGAGATCTTCCTGCTCTCGCGCGTCCACGAGTTCTGGCTGCGCACCGGGCGCAGCCAGGACGCCGTGGCGCACGCGCTGGAGATCACCGCCCGGGTGATCACCTGTGCGGCGCTGATCATGGTCAGCGTGTTCGCCGCGTTCATCGTCAGCGACAACGTGGTGATCAAGATGATGGGCCTGGGGCTGGCGGTCAGCGTGCTGGTGGACGCCACGGTGGTGCGGCTGCTGCTGGTGCCGGCGGTGATGACGCTGCTCGGCCCGGCGGCCTGGTGGACGCCGCGCTTCCTGGACAAGGTCCTGCCGCACATCGACACCGAGGGCGTGGACGAGCGGCCGTCGGGGGCGAACTCGGCGAAGAGGTAGACCTCCATGCGGACGGTGGAGCCGTCGGTCTTGGTGATCGTCATGGTGTGGCGGTCGGCGCAGCGGTCGCCGTCGGAGAGTTCGTCGTGGACTTCGACCGAGCCGCCGGCCACGACCGTGCGCAGGTGGGCGATGCGGGCCAGGCCCGGGGTGAGGAGCAGGTCGGTCAGGGCGGTGGTGATGTCGGTGTGGCGCACGGGGTTCCTCCGGAGGACCGAATCGGAATGCGCGCCTTAAGCACTCATCTAATGCGACAGGAAAAGCGTGCCCGGTGCACGCTAATCTGAGGGGGTGACGAATCCGACCGGACACGAGATCGCCGAGGCCCTGGGACTGCTGCTGCGGCGCAGCACCCGCACCGGGCTCCACGCCCAGCTGACCGACGGCCTGGGGGCAGCCGTCGACGAACTCACCTACCCCGTCCTCAGCGGCCTGGCCCGCACCGGCGCGTGCAGCGCCGCCGACCTCGGCCGCGAGATCGGACTGGACCGCACCACCGTGACCCGCCGCGCCGACCGGCTGGAGGAGGCCGGCCTGCTGCGCCGCGAGGCCGACCCCGGCGACCGGCGCGCCACCCTGCTCGTCCTCACCGGCCCCGGACAGGACGCGGTACGGGCCACCCGGGACCGCCTGGCGGCCCGCATCGAGGACTCCCTCGCCTCCTGGCCGGCGGCCGACGCCGAGGTCTTCGCCCGGCTGCTGCGCACCTTCGTCGACGAGGGGCCGTTCCAGGCCTGAGACCCGGGCCCGAGGCTCCCTCGACAGCACTCGACCAGGTGGGTCACGGCGGGCGCCCGGCCGTTTCCCGGCGCCGCCGACCGGTGATCCCTTGCCGCCGGGGCGGCGGCCCTCAGCCGCCGCCCTCGCGTCGTCCGACCACCGATCGCCGAGTCGCCCGTCCGGAGGCCCCGTCATGTCACCGCGCTCCCGCCGTTGCCCGCAGGGGCGGCGCGGAGTACGGCGACCGGGCGCTGCGGACCCGGCTGCAGGAGCTGGTCGAGCGCCCGGACGGCCCGCCCGGGGCCATCGCGGTGCTGCGCGAGGACGGGCGCACCCGGGTGCTGTGGGCCGGGGTCGCGCAGGCCGGCACCGACCGCCCGCCCCTGGCCGGCGACCACATGCGCCTGGCCAGCGCCGCGAAGGCGTTCAGGCGTGGGCACCCCGGACGGGCGGCGCAGCCTGACCGTCTCCGTCACCACGCAGGTCAACCAGGCCGGCAACCCCGGCCTGCGGGCCGTCGAGGAGGACTTCGTCTGCGCTCTGCTGGCCCGGTAGGGCCCGTGACCAGGGGCGGGGCGGGCATCGGCTACGGTCGACGGTCCGGCCGTCCGTGCCGGGGACGTGCAGCAGAGCGGGAGGGGCGCAGAGTGGCCGCGGCAGCGGGAAGCGTGTTCCGGGGGGAGGGTGTGCCCGCGCAGGAGCGGTTCGACTGCTGGCGGGAGCTGATCGGGCGCACCCGGGCCAGCGAGATGACCAGCGTCCACGCCGATGACTTCCGGGCGGAGATGCGGCGCCTGGAGCTGGGGCCGGTGACCCTCCTGCGGTCCTCGTTCCCGCCGACCCGGTTCCTGCGCACCGCCGCCATGGTGCGGCGCACCGACCCGGAGGTGTACCACCTGACGATGCCGCTCGCCGGCGGGCTGGCGCTCACCCGCGGCGCCGGGGAGCACACCCGCACCTTCGGGCGGGGCGATCTGTACCTGGCCGACAGCTCGCACCCGTACGAGGTGCGGGCCCTCGGGGCGCCCGCCGCCGGCCGCGGGGAGCAGCGGACCGAGGCCGTGGGCATCGACTTCCCGGTGTCGCTGCTGCCGCTGCCGCCGCACCGGCTGCGGGACCTGCTGGGCCGGGGGTTCTCGGTGCGGGAGGGCACCTGCGCGCTGTTGGCGCAGTTCCTGGTCGGGCTGGACCGGCAGGCCGCCGCCCTGGGCCCGGCCGCGGCGGACCGGCTGGGCGCGGTCGCGGTCGACCTGGTGGCCGCCTGGGTGGCCGGGGAGCTGGACGCCGAGACCGAGCTGCCGGACGA
>NZ_JBVHIP010000032.1:0-117000 GCF_055560495.1 Kitasatospora sp. NPDC023176
GTCAGAAGGGTGTCCAGGTTCGTCTTCACAAACCAACCAACGGGCACCCTTCGTCATGGTCGCGGCCAGCCCAGACATCGGACTCATTCATCTAGCGCCCTGGAGGGGGCCTGCCGGCGGGCAGGCCCCGGTGGGCTTCGCTGGGCCGACCAGGGGATTCCGGGGATCGCCGTCTCTTGCTGGCCCGTCGCCCGGGGTCTCGGCCGCTAGCTTTGTCGACGCTTGGTCAACTCCTCCCAGACACCCCAGGGACCAGCCATGTCCAAAGCCCTTCGGCGCGCCTTCGTCGCCGCCACCTCTCTGCTGGCGCTGCTCGGCAGCGCCTCGCCGGCCCTCCCCGCCCAGGGCACCTTCCTGGCCCCGATCGCCGAGCACCACCACGACAGCTCGCTGACGTACGGCACCAGCAGCAACTGGTCCGGCTACGCGGCCACCGGTGGCACGTTCACCAGCGTCAGCGCGGAGTGGGACCAGCCGGCCGTCACCTGCACCGCCACCGACACCTACGCCGCCTTCTGGGTGGGCCTCGACGGCGACGGCAGCAAGACGGTCGAGCAGATCGGCACCGAGGCCGACTGCTCGGGCGGCACCCCGTCCTACTCGTCCTGGTACGAGATGTACCCGGCCTACCCGGTCAACTTCCGGAACCCCGTGAACGCCGGTGACCACTTCGTCGCGAGCGTGACCACCAACGGCAGCGGTTCCTTCACCCTCACGCTCCGCAACACCACCGCGGGCTGGAGCCGGAGCATCGCCAAGTCCTTGAAGGACGCCGCCCTGGCCTCCGCCGAGGTGATCGCCGAGGCTCCCTCCACCGTCTTCGGCGTCCTTCCGCTGGCCGATTTCGGCACGGTCGGCTTCACCAACGCCTCGGTCAACGGGAAGGAGCTCGGCGCCTCGAACCCTTCGGTCGTCGACATGGCCACGAGCAAGGTCACCAAGGCCACCACCTCAGGGATCACCGACGGCGCCGACTTCTCGGTGACCTGGCACCACAGCTGACCGCTCCGCCCGGGGACGCCTGACGGCCGTGCCCCGGCAGGCGTCGCCCGTCGGTCGTCGCCGGTCAGGCGTCGTCGCCCGTCATCCGGCGGCCCCGGGCCAGGAAGTCCATCAGGCCGCCCGCGCCGCCGAGTTCGCGCAGCGGGCGGGCCGCGCCGAACGGCGCGTTCCAGAACTCCCCCTGCCGCGGGCCGTCGGCGTGCGGCCCCACGTACGCGTACGGCTCCGCGAGGAACGCGTCCCCGGGCGAGACGCCGTAGTTCACCGCGCTGAGGGAGACCCCGAGGTCGAAGTGCTCGGGCCAGATCACCGGCCGCTCCCCCGGGAACAGCCCGACCAGCGCCGCATCGCCGAGCGCGAAGCAGTGCGCCAGCCGGCGGGCCGCCTCCGGGTCCACCTCGATCGGATGCCGGGCGTCGATCCCCGGCCCGTCCCCGTACAGCCCGGCGGGCGCACCCGCATCCAGCCCGAGGGCCGCGCCGAGCGCGCCGCAGCTGGTGCGTACGAGCGGGATCGCCCGCCCGCGCCCCACCAGCTCCGCGCCCACCACCCGCAGCCACGGTTCGGCCACCGTCCCGAAGCCTCCCGGGCAGGCGCGCAACCGGATCGTCCCGCTCGCCCGGTACTGCGGCCCGGCGAGCACCAGCTCGGCCACCGCGTGCAGGGAGCGACGGGTCCGTACGAGCGTCTCGGTGTCCACGGGGGCATCGTCTCCCGGGAGGCCGGTTCGTGCACCACGACGACACCGACGGCGCGGTCCGCCGCAAGAGGCCGACGTTCTCATCGAACGAGCTCTTGTAAGTGGGGGGTTGGTGAGGGAATCATGTCAGCCCTCACACAACCGCCTCCACACGACAGGGGAGCTGAGACCTCATGGGCGCCGGGGTGGCCGGGACCGAAGTGGCACGGCAGGCGGCCTCGGCGAGTCGCCGTCAGCTGGCGGTCCTGCTGACCGCCAAGACGATCTCGGACGTCGGCTACGCGCTCGACTTCATCTGCCTGTCCGTCTTCGTCTGGGAGCACAGCCGCTCGGCCCTGCACACCGGGCTGGTCAGCGTGGCGCTGTACGCGGGCGCGATCGCGGGCGGGCGGCTCGGGCACCGTTACGGGGACCGCTGGGACCGCCGGCGGGTGATGATCGGCGCCGACCTCGCCCGGGCGCTGATGCTGGCCCTGCTGGCGGCCCTGCCGACGGGCGTGCAGAACTGGTGGCTCTACCCGGCGGTGATGGTGATCGGCACCGGGCGGTCGGTCTTCGAGGCCACGCTGTCCGCCGCCACTCCCGTGCTGGCCGGGCCGCGCACCCCGTCGGTGAACAGCGCGCTGGCCGGGCTCAAGGGCGTGGCCTTCATGGTCGGCATGGGCCTCGCCGCCGTCCTGGTCCCCGTCGCCGGGTACCGCTGGGTGTTCGGGCTGGACGCGTCCAGCTACGCGCTCTCCGCGGTGGTGCTGCTCGCGCTGCGGCTGCGGATGCGGGAGCCGGACGGCCCGGCCGCCGGGAGCCGGGAGCGCTCCGGAGCCTGGCCCCTGCTGGTGGCCGCCGGACTGGCCGGGCTGGTCGTGCTGCGCGGGCTGGACGCCTTCGGCAGCGCCTCCCAGCACGTGGGGCTGCCGCTGCTGGGCACCGAACTGAACCCGAGTGAGCCCGCCGTGGTCTCCGGTGCGGTGTGGGGCAGTTGGGCGGCCGGCCTGCTGCTGGCCAGCTTCGTGCTGCGGCCGCTGGCCAAGCGCATCGTCGAACGCGCGCCGGCGCCGGTCTACTGCGTGGCCACCATGGTGATGTCGGTGGGCTTCATCGGCGTCTTCTGGCTGGACGGCTGGTGGCCACGCCTGCTGGCGGCGGCCGGGGCCGGTCTGGGCGACGCGCTGAGCGAGATCACCTACAAGCAGTCGCTCCAGCAACTGCCCGACGGGCGGCGGGGAAGGGCGTTCGGACTGTCCCAGATCACCGTCAACGCGGGCTTCATGTCCGGCCTGCTCGTCACCAGCCTGGTCCTGCAGCCCTCCTGGGTGGCGCAGTGGGTGCTGCTGCTGCACGGCGTGCCGCTGCTGGTGGCCGGCTGGACGGCGGTCACCGCGACCCGGGCCGCCCGCTCGGTCGAGGCGGTCTCGTGAGCGGGCGTCCTGGGAGCGGGCGTCCTGCGAGCGGGCATCCCGTGAGCGGGCCCGGCAGGCCGGTCGGCACGGCCACCGACCGGGCCTACCTCGACTACGCCGGGCTCGGCCGGCTGCGCCCCGCCGCCGTCGCCGCGATGCGCACCGCCGTGGACGAGGTGCTCCCGCACGGCAGCGCCAGGGTCGGCCCGCTGTTCGGCGCGCGGGCCGCCGCCCGGCGGTCCGTCGCCCGGCTGCTCGGCTGCACGCCCGAGGAGGTCGCCTTCGTCCCCAACACCTCCGCCGGCATCCACTTGGTGGCCGACGGGCTGGACTGGCACCCGGGCGACCAGGTGGTGCTGTTCGACCGGGACTTTCCGGCCAATGTCCGGCCGTGGCTGCGGCTGCGCCGCTTCGGGGTCGAGCCGGTCTGGGTGCCGATGCGGGACGGCGGCTACCGGATCGAGGACGTGGCGGCGGCCATCGGGCCGGCCACCCGGCTCGTCGCGGTGAGCCACGTCAACTTCGCCACCGGCTTCCGCTGCGACCTCGACCGGATCTGCGCGCTGGCCGCCGAGGTCGGGGCGCTGGTCTGCGTGGACGCCGTGCAGAGCTTCGGCGCGCTGCCGTTGTCGGTGGCCGACACCCCGGTGGACTTCCTGGCCGCGGGCGCGCACAAGTGGCTGTGCGGGCCACCGGGCACCGGGGTGTTCTACTGCCGGGCCGACCGGCTGGAACTGCTGCGCACCACGCCTACCGGCTGGTTCGGCCACGAGGGCGCCGCGGAGGTGTCCAAGGGGCCGGGGCACCTGCGGTACGACCTGCCCGAGCGGGCCGCCGCCGCCCGGGTCGAGGGCGGGATGTACGACCTGGTCGGCATGGCCGGGCTGGCCGCCGCGCTGGCCGAGCTGGAGGAGGCCGGGACCACTGCGGTCGCCGAGCGGGTGCGCGCCCTGGCCGACCGGCTGCGCAGCGGGATCGCCGAGCTCGGCTACCACCTGGTGCTCCCCCCGGACGGCACCGGGCACTCGGGCGTGGTGAGTTTCACCGGCCGCCGCACAGAAGGCGTGGAGATCGTCCGGAGATTGGCGTCGGCCGGAATACACGTTTCCGTTCCGGACGGCCTGGTCCGGGTTTCCCCGCATTTCTGGACGACCGACGGAGAAGTCGCGGAGATCCTCTCGGAGCTTGCCGTGCAGAAGCCTTGACGGCGCTGTTCCGGTTCCCGAAGAATATCGCTCAACCACTTCGCCGGACCGGATATCCGGGCCGGCCCGTGAAAAGAGAGGGGTTGCGATATGGCTTACGAGACCTGGGAGTCCCTGGAGGACGAGGTCGAGATCAGCACTGGTGCGGCGGACTGCTGGACCTGTCTGGTCGACGACGCCGGCGTCTGATTCCGGCGCTCCGCGCATGCCCCGTGACGGAATTCCGGTCCGCCCGGATTACGTCGCGGGGCATGTCGCCGATCGCCCGGCGCCCGACTCCCGATCAGTAAAGGAATTACCGCGTGAACCGGTGGGAATTCAGTCACGGAATCGTCGGGGTCAACGCGCCGAGTTGGCTCACCTTCGAGGTGCACCGCCCGTACTTCGACGGTGCCGAATCACCGGCCACGGCCATCCAGGCGCGGTCCGCGGTCCTGGCCGCCCGGCGTTTCGAGAACCCCGTTCCGGGCTCGCTGCGGTTCGGCATGACGATGCCCGCGAGCTACCGCCGGCTGCTGGTGCAGGAGTCCCGGCTGACCGCCTACCGGGCGGTGCTCCCGACCGACCTGCCCGATGAGCTGGCCTCCCCCGCCTGGCGGCGGATGACCGAGGCGTACCGGCGGCACGCCGAGCTGGACCAGCTGGAGCGGTCCGGGCTCGCGCACTGGCTGGTCGCGGTCTGCCTCCCCACGGCGGTGCTGGAGGTCGTCCCGGCGGACCTCGACCCGGCGGCCTGCCGGGACCAGGTGACGGCGGGCCTGCAGACCGCCCGCGCGGCAGCCCTGTTCGGCTCCGAGGGCCTCTCGGAGCGGACCACCGCGGCCTACCGGGTGCTGGCCGACCACCCCGCGCCCACGGTCGCCCACGTCCAGGCGGTGGCCGCCTGGGGCTACCTCCTCGCCCGGCACGCCGGGGACGACTCCGCCGCGCCGCTCCTCCTCGGCCGCGCCCGGGACCTGCTCAAGGCGGTCGCGGGCGAGCTCACGCCCTTCACCCACACCGTGCTGACCGCCCGGCTGGCGCTGCGCGAGGTGATGTACGCCGAGCGGCGGCGGGACTTCGGCAGCGCCCGGGCGCTGCTGGCCGACGTCCGAGCGGGCGTCGCCGAGCTGACCGCACCCGACCGGGACGACGAGCTGGTCCTGCTGGAGACCCGCCGACGGCTGCTCGACCGGCACCTGGAGATCGCGGTGCGGAAGGGCGACACCGAGGCCGAACGCGCCGCCGTCGAGGAGGGCCTGGCCCTCGACCCGTGGGACGTGAAGATCCGGATGCAGGCGGCCCAGGCCCACGAGCGCGCCGGCGAGCACGAGCAGGCGCTGGCCGGCTACCTGCACGCCGCCCGGCTCGGCCCGTTCGGCACCGGCTTCGCACTGCTGCGGGCCGCCGACCGCGCCCGCGAACTCGGGCACACCGAGTTCGCCCGGGTGCTCGTCGAACGGGCCTTCCGCGCCGCACCGCGCGCCGGCGCCACCCGGGACGCCCTGCTGGCCGCCTGCCGGGACGACGGCGACCAGCCGCTCGCCGAACTGACCGAACGCGCCGCCACCCTCGACCGGGAGCGGCCGTACGCCAACAACTGGCACTACCGGATGTACGCCTCGTACTTCGACCTGGGCGAGTCCGAGTCCCCCGGCCTGTATGCCCGACTGCCCAGCCTGGCCTACGAGTTCGCCGAGTCCGCCGAGCGCGGGAGCGAGCGGGCCGAGGTCAACTGGCAGCGCCTCATGCCGCCGGCGTTCCGGCGCAACCTGATCCGCGAGTCCGGGCTGACCGAGTTCGCCGTCGACCACCCGGCCGAACTGCCCGAGCACCTGCGCACCCCGCGCTGGAACCGGCTCTGCGCGTGGCTGGACGACTTCGCCGACTGCGGGCCCGAGCGGCAGCAGCAGATCGCCCTGGTGCTGTACCGGCTCGGATTCACCAAGCTGGTCCTGGAGCTGATCCCGGCCGTGCCGGTCGAACGGCTCCGGACCCCGGCCGAGCTGCGCCTGCACCACTGGCGCGACCTGGTGCGCTACGTCGCCTCGATCGGCACCGGCAGGGTGGCCACGCCGGACACCTCCTTCGCCGTCGCGGAACACCCGGCCTGCCCGACCCACCTGCGGTTCGTCATCGCCGTGGTGGCGGTGGTGTTCCACGCCCGCGAGACGCGGTCGCTGGAGGAGGCCGCGCGCTGGCGGGAGATCGGTGCCGCCGCGCTCGCGGAGCTGCTGGCGGAGCCGGACCGCTCCGCGTTCGAGAAGTCGATGCTGGAGAGCCGGTTCTACCGCAGCGTCAGCTTCGTGCCGTTCCTGGCCCGGGACCGCGCGTGGCTGTCCCGCGACATGGACCGCGCCGAGGAGCTGGCCCGGTCGGTGCCCGCCGAGGGCGCATACCAGGAGTTCCTCAAGCGGGAGAACCTGCGGGCCTGCGTGGAGAGCCGCTCCAAGGAGTGCTACGCGTTCGGCGAGGACGACCGCGGCGACGTCCTGGTCGCGGAGGCGCTGGCCCTGGACCCGTACGAGCCCAAGACCCACATCGAGGTGGCGGAGGGCCTGCTGCGGCGCGGCCTCCCCCGGGAGGCGGCCGACAGCTTCCTGCGGACCGCCCGGCTCGGGCCGGTCTCCACCGCGCTCGGCTACGCCTCTGCGGCCGAGTGCTTCCGGCGGGCCGGCCAGCCGGTCCTGGCCGAGGACTGCTACCTCCAGGCCCTCCGGCTGGATCCGTACGCGATCTCCGCGGCACGCGGGTGGGCCGCCGTCGGCACGGCCGGCGGCACGGCCGAGCTGGCCCGCAGGTACCTCGCCGACCTGGAGGCGTGGGGAGCGGCCCGGCGCGCCGCCCGGCGGGAGCGCGCGTGAGCGTCACCTGGGTGCTGCGCCCCGAGCCCGGCCCCGAGGTCGAGGCCGTCGTACGGCCGGTGCGGGTCGGCGAGCTGCCCGCCGAGCTGCCCGCCGCGTTCCTCGCCGGTACCGGGTTCAGCGGCCAGGTGGGCGAGGTGCTGCAGCTGCCCGGCACTCCGGTGACCGTGCTGCTCGGCGTCGGGCCGCGGGCCCGGCCGGACCGTGCGGCGGACCGGGAAGCGGACCGGAGCCCGGACCGGGGCGCCGTCCGGGCGGCGGCCGCCGGGCTGGCCCGGGCCGTCTGCGCCTACCGGCGGCTGGCCGTCCACCCGCCGGGCCCGGACCTGCGGCCGCTGGTCGAGGGCTACCTGCTCGGCGGCTACCGGTTCACCCGGTACCGCAGCGGTGCGGCCGCGCCGGCCGACCAGCTCGTCGAGGTGCTCACTCCCGAGACTCCGGACGCCACCCGCGGCCTGTTCGAGGGCCGTCGGCTGGGCGAAGCCGTCCTCCTGGCCAGGGACCTGGTCAACGAACCGGGTGAGGCCCTCACCCCGCCCGCGTTCGCCGCAGCCGCGGCCGAGGTCGCCGCGGCGACCGGGCTGTCGTGCGAGGTCTGGGAGGGCCCGCGGATCGCCGAGGAGCGGCTGGGCGGACTGCTCGGGGTCAGCCGGGGCTCCCTGCTGCCGCCCAGGCTGGTCAAGCTGGGCTACCGGCCGCCCGGCTGGACGGAACGGGCCGAAGGGACGGCGGGGACGGCGGGGACGGCGGGGCCCGCACGGATCGCGCTGGTCGGCAAGGGCGTCACCTTCGACGCCGGCGGCCTCTCCCTCAAGCCCAACGCGCACCTGGCCGGGATGAAGGCCGACATGGCCGGAGCGGCCGCCGTCCTCGGGGCGATGTCCGTACTGGACGCGCTGAACTGCCCCGTCGCGGTGGACGCCTGGCTGCCGCTCACCGAGAACATGCCCAACGCCGACCCGATCCGGGTCGGCGACGTCCTGGTGATGCGCAACGGCACCACCGTCGAGATCTGCCACGCGGACGCCGAGGGACGGCTGATCATGGCCGACGCGCTGGTCCTGGCCGGCGAGACCGAACCGCAGGCGATCGTCGACATCGCCACCCTCACCGACGCCGCCGCGATCGCCCTGGGCCGCAAGGTCGCCGCACTGATGGGCACCGACGACGCCCTGGTGGAGCGCCTGCGCGCGGCCGGCGCCCGGGCCGGCGAGCCGCTCTGGCCGCTGCCGCTCCCCGAGGCGTACCGGCCCCAGCTCCGCTCCCGGGTCGCCGACCTGGTCAACTACACCCTCGGCACACGGCACGGCACCGCACTGCTCGCCGGCCACTTCCTCCGCGCGTTCGTGCCGCCCGGCGTCCCCTGGGCCCACCTCGACATCCAGGGCACCGCCCTCTCCGACGGGACGGAGGCCGAATGGGTCGCCGGCGCCAGCGGCTTCGGCGTCCGCACCCTGGCCGAGTTCCTGGTCGGCCACCCGCGCCCGTCCGCCTGACGCACCCGACCCGACTCGCTCACCCGTCCGCCCGACCACGCGAAGCAGCACGAAGCAGTACGAAGTGGCGTGGAGTGGCGTGGAGTGGCGTGGATCACGGCGGGTTCCGGGCGGAGGACGAAATGCGCGAGCCCTCGCGGTGGTTGGCACCGGCGATCAGGAAGTCCCGGCGCACCACCGCTACCCGCGAGGAACCCATGACCGTCACCGAGCCCGTCGCCTCCCGCGCGGCCGCACTCCTCTCCCGGCCCACCACCATCAACGGGCTGACCGTCCCCAACCGCATCGTCATGGCGCCGATGACGCGCCAGTTCTCCCCGGGCGGCGTGCCCGGCAAGGACGTGCGCGCGTACTACGCCCGCCGCGCCGCCGCGGGCGTCGGCCTGATCGTCACCGAGGGAACGTACGTCGGCCACGAGTCCGCCGGCCAGAGCGACTCCATCCCGCGCTTCCACGGCGAGGAGCAGCTCGCCGGGTGGGCCGAGGTCGCCGAGTCCGTCCACGCGGCGGGCGGCACCATCGTCCCGCAGCTGTGGCACATCGGCATGGTCCGCAAGCAGGGCGACCCGCCGATCGCCGACGCCCCGGCCATCGGCCCCTCCGGCATCCGGCTCGACGGCACCGAGGGCGCCGGCCGGGCGATGACCCCGGCCGACCTGGATGCCGTCATCGGCGCCTTCGCCGAGGCCGCCGCGGCCGCCGAGCGGATCGGCTTCGACGGCGTCGAGCTGCACGGCGCCCACGGCTACCTGCTCGACCAGTTCCTCTGGGCCCGCACCAACCGCCGCACCGACGCCTACGGCGGCGACCCGGTCGCCCGGACGAAGTTCACCGCCGAGCTGGTCGCCGCCGTCCGCGCCGCCGTCTCCCCCGAGTTCCCGGTGATCTTCCGCTACTCGCAGTGGAAGGCGGAGAACTACGAGGCCCGCCTCGCCGAGACCCCGCAGGAGCTGGAGGCGATCCTCACCCCGCTCGCCGAGGCCGGGGTCGACGCCTTCCACGCCTCGACCCGCCGCTACTGGGTGCCCGAGTTCGACGGTTCCGACCTCAACCTGGCGGGCTGGACCAAGAAGCTCACCGGCCGGCCCACCATCACCGTCGGCTCGGTCGGCCTGGCCGGCGACGTCACCGCCGCCTTCGCCGGGCAGGGCTCCGACACCGCCGGCATCGACAACCTGCTCGACCGCCTGGAGCGCGACGAGTTCGACCTGGTCGCCGTCGGCCGCGCCCTGCTCCAGGACCCGGAGTGGGCCGCCAAGGTCCTCGCCGACCGCGTCGCCGAGCTGCGCCCGTACGACGCCGCCGCCGTCCGCACCCTGAGCTGACCGGCGCCGGCGCCGCCCGGCGTCCGGCGTCCGGCGTCCGGCGTCCGGCGTCCGGCGTCCGGCGGGGGGATCGACCGATCCCGCCACCGGGCGCCGGGCCGCGCCGCAGGCAGCACGCCGGGGACCTGGAGCGCCTTCTCGCTCTCCGCCCCGACCGGTCCGCGCGAGGTCACCGATCGGCCGAACTGCGCTCCTGGCAGGCCGACATGAACACTTCACCGACCGCGGTGACCGTGTTAGCGTCCGTCGGATGTCGAGGATTCTGGTCACCGATCTGGACGGCACCCTGCTCGGCGGCACCCGGGAGGACCGGAGCCGATTACGGGACGCGCTGGCCCGCCACCCCGAGGTGACCACCGTCTTCGCCACCGGACGCGGAATCGCCTCGATCCGCGAGGTGCTCCGCGACCCGCTCGTCCCCCGCCCCCGGTGGATCATCGCCGATGTCGGCGCCACCGTCCTCGACGGCACCGACCTCACCCCCGTCGACCCCGTCCAGGAGCAGCTGCGGGCCGGCTGGCCGGGCCCGGACCGGATCCGCACCGCGCTGCGCGGGTTCCCCGGGCTCGTGTACCAGCACGGTGTCCGCCAGGACGGGCGGTGCTCCTACCACCTCCCGCCGGACGGGCTCACCCCGGAGCTCACCGCGGCCGTCGGCGCCCTCGGCTGCGCCTGGGAGTACTCGGCGGACCGCTACTTCGACGTCCTGCCGCCCGGAGCCTCCAAGGGCAACGCGCTACGGGCCCTGGCCACCAAACTGGGCTGGCAGCCCGAGCAGATCCTGGTCGCCGGGGACTCCCTCAACGACCTCTCGCTGTTCCGCGTCGGCACCCACGCGGTAGTCGTCGCCGGGGCCGAACCGGCTCTGCTCACCGCCCTCGCCGGCCGCCCCCTCGTGCAGCGCCCCGACCGGCCCGGTGCCGCCGGCATCCACGCGGCGCTGCGCACGCTCGGCTGGACCTCCGGGGAGGCCTCCGCCGCACCCACGCCCGTCGGCTCGCACTCGCTCGTGGTCGCCTACCACCGCCCTCCCCTGCACTGGAACGGCGAGAGCTGGCAGCCGCCCAGCAGCCCCAACGGCATCCTGCCCACCCTGACCAGCGCCTTCGCCGACGACCTGCCCGGCGTCTGGGTCACCGCCCGCACCGGCCGCGACCGGCACGCCCCGCTCCCGCCCCCCGTCTCCGCCCCGCCGATGGCCGCCGTACCCGTCGACCCGGCCACCTGGAGCGGCTACTTCCACCGCGCCTGCAAGGAGACGCTCTGGCCGGTCCTGATGTCCGAACCGGACCGGGCCGTCTTCGACGAGCGCGCCTGGGCCGACTACCGCGCCGTCAACGCAAGCTTCGCCCGGCGGATCAGCGCCCAGGCCGCTCCCGGAGCGACCGTCTGGCTGCACGACTACAACCTCTGGCTCGTCCCCGGCCTGCTCCGCCGCACCCGGCCCGACCTCAGGACCGGGCTGTTCCACCACACCCCGTTCCCCGACCCGGAGACCTTCGCCGCCCTCCCCGTGGCCGCCGAACTGCGCTCCTCGCTCGCCCGCCTGGACTGGGCCGGATTCCACACCGAGGCCTTCGCCGAGCGCTTCCGCCGGACCCTGGCGGGCCTCCCCCGCGTGCCGCGCACCGGCGTCCACCCGCTCGGCATCGACCGGCGGGCCGTCGAGGGGCTCGCCCGGCTGTGCGCTCCGCACCGCCGGCCGGGCGGCCGGCGCGTGGTGCTCTCCGTCGAGCGCCTCGACTACGCCAAGGCCCCGGTCCAGAAGGTCGACGCCGTCAACCTCCTGCTCGCCCGCCGCCCCGACCTGCACGGCCGGCTCGTCTTCCGCCTCGTCTGCCCGCCGCCCGAACCCGGCATCACCGCGTACGAGACCACCCGCCGGGAGCTCGAACGACGCGTCGAGGAGACCAACGCGCGCTGGCGCTGCGGTGGTTGGCAGCCGGTCGACTACCTGCCGCAGCGCCTGTCCAGCGCCGAGGTGGTCGACCAGTACCTCGCCGCGGAGGTCCTCTGGGTCACCTCCCTCCAGGACGGCATGAACCTCACCGCCAAGGAGTTCGTCGCCGCCCGCGCCGCGCTCCCCGGCGATGCCGCCGACGCCTCCTGCGCCTGCGACCCGGGCGTCCTCGTCCTGTCCCGCCACGCCGGCGCCGCGGCCGAACTCGGCGAGGCCGCCCTGCTCACCGACCCCCGCTCCCCCGAGGACCTCACCACCGTGCTCGCTCGCGCCCTCGACCTGCCCCCGGCCGAACGCCGCACCCGGATGACCCGCCTCTCCACCCTGCTCGGCCACACCCGCCCCACCGACTGGGCCCGCCAGATCCTGGACGCCATCCGGAGCACCTGACCCGCCGCGCCGGTACTCGGATCAGTCGTCGGCGGCGTCGGGGCCGGCCGGGTAGAGGTGGCCGAGGAGGCGGTGGAGGGTGCGGCGGTCGCGGTCGGGGAGCTCGTCGAGGCCACTGAGGGTGGTCAGCAGTTCGGCGCGGATCTCGTGGACGGTGCGCTCGCCGTCCCCGGTCAGGGTCACCCGCTTGATCCGCCGGTCGGCGGGGTCGACCTCGCGGCGGACCAGGCCCTGGGCCTCCAGGCGGTCGACGATGCCGGTGACGTTGGAGGCGTCGCAGGCGAGCAGGTCGGCGAGAGTCCGCATGGGCATCGGGCGCCGGAGCAGGCTCAGCATCTTGCCCTGCATCAGGGTGAGGCCGCGGGCGGCCGCCACGGTGGAGAAGCTCCGGTAGTACCCGGCTGCGGCCCGGGCGAGCTGGTCCATCAGCTCGACGGAGGTGGGCACGGCGGGCGGGTCGGTGCTGGTCATGGGTCGAGTGTAGGCACCATTGGTTGACATCCTCAACCATCGGGCCTACCGTCGACCGTACTACTTGAGGACTTCAACCATCGATGCCCTCAACTCATCCTGGAGCAGCACCATGACCGCCGCCCTCTTCGTCGTCACCGGCGCCACCCACTGGACCCTCGCCGACGGCACCACCCACCCGACCGGCTACTGGGCCGAGGAACTCGCCGAGCCGCACCGCGTCTTCCGTGAGGCCGGCTACGAGATCACCATCGCCACGCCCGGCGGCGTCCCGGCCACCGTCGACCGCGCCAGCCTGACCGCCGCGGCCAACGGGAGCCAGGAACGGGCCGAGGCCGTCGCCGCGTACCTGGACTCCCTCCGGGCCTCGCTCGACGGCCCCGCCGTGCTGGAGGAGGTCGACCCCGACGCCTACGACCTGGTCTTCTACCCCGGCGGCCACGGCCCGATGGAGGACCTCGCGGTCGACGAGGCGTCCGGCCGGATCCTCACCCGCACCCTCGACGCGGGCCGGCCGCTGGGCGTGGTCTGCCACGCGCCCGCCGCCCTGCTGGCCGCGCGGCGCGAGGACGGCAGCTGGCCGTTCGCCGGCTACCGGATGACCGCCTTCACCAACGCCGAGGAGAGCGCGGCCGGCCTGGCCGACGGCGCCCCGTGGCTGCTCCAGGACCGCCTGGTCGAGCTGGGCGCCGACTTCGCCGAAGCCGCCCCCTTCGCCCCGCACACCGTCGTCGACCGCAACCTGTACACCGGGCAGAACCCGGCCTCCTCCGCCGCGCTGGCCCACCAGCTGGTCGAGGCCCTCGCCACCGACGCCGCCACCGTCGTGAAGCGGCTGCGGGCGACCTTCCGGTCCGGTCGCACCAAGCCGCTCGACTGGCGCCTCGGCCAGCTGCGGGCCCTGCGCGCGCTGCTCACCGAGCAGTCGGACGCGTTCCTCGCCGCACTCGCCGCCGACCTCGGCAAGGGCCCCGCCGAGGCCTACCGCACCGAGGTGGCCTTCACCCTCAACGAGCTCGACCACACGATGCGGCACCTGGAGGAGTGGCTGCGCCCGGCGGCCGCCGCCGTCCCCGACGCCTTCCTCCCGGCCCAGGCCCGGGTGGTCCGCGACCCGCTCGGCGTGGTGCTGGTCATCGCCCCCTGGAACTACCCCCTGCAGCTGGCCCTCGCCCCGCTGGTGGGCGCCCTGGCGGCCGGCAACACCGCCGTGGTCAAGCCCAGCGAGCTGGCCCCGGCGACCTCGGCGGCCCTCGCCCGCCTGCTGCCCCGCTACCTCGACCGGCACGCCGTCGCCGTGGTCGAGGGAGCCGTCCCGGAGACCACCGCACTGCTGGAGCAGCGCTTCGACCACGTCTTCTACACCGGCAACGGCGCGGTCGGGCGGATCGTGATGGCGGCCGCCGCCAAGCACCTCACCCCCGTCACCCTCGAACTCGGCGGCAAGAGCCCGGTCGTGGTCGAGCCCGGCGTCGACCTCGCGGTGACCGCGCAGCGGATCGTCCGGGGCAAGTTCCTCAACGCCGGGCAGACCTGCGTCGCCCCCGACTACGTGCTGGCCGTCGGCGACACCGCGGCCCCGCTGGCGGCCGAACTGGCCGCCGCCGTCCGCGCGGCCCACGGCGAGGACCCGGCCGACGACCCCGAGTACGGGCGGATCGTCAACGAGCGCCACTTCGACCGGCTCACCGCCCTGCTCGGCGAGGGGCGGACCGTCACCGGCGGCGACCACGACCGCGCCGGCCGCTACCTCGCGCCCACCGTGCTCGCCGACGTTCCGCCGACGGCGCCGGTGATGCAGGAGGAGATCTTCGGGCCGATCCTGCCGATCGTCACCGTGCCCGACCTGGACGCGGCGATCGACTTCGTCAACGAGCGCGACAAGCCGCTCGCGCTGTACGCGTTCACCGAGTCCGAGCGCACCAAGCAGCGCCTCGCCGAGGAGACCTCGTCCGGTGCGCTCGTCTTCGGGCTGCCCGTGTCGCACCTGGCCGTCCCCGAGCTGCCGTTCGGCGGCGTCGGCGAGAGCGGCATGGGCCGCTACCACGGCGCCTACTCCATCGACACGTTCAGCCACCTCAAGGCGGTGCTGGACAAGCCGCTCGGCTGAGCGCGCGAGGCGCGCGCCCGGCCCGTCCGAGAGACCACCAGGCCGCCGTCACGACCGGAATCCCCGGTCCGTGGCGGCGGCCTGGCGCATTGTGGCCGAACCCTCCGCCATTCGGCGGAGGGCACACCCCCCGGACGGCGGGTGGCGATTCCGGGCATCTGATCCGCAATCAGACGGGCGCACGTGAAATGTCTTTCCTTCAACTAAAAACCGCGCGGCCGAATTCCGCCCTTCGCCCTAGCCCAGGGGACCCAATGGGCCTACAGGCTGGATTCCGAAGGTGCATCCTGGTGTTAGCCTTGCTTTCTGACGGACAAACAGCAAAGAACTCTTTACTTCCCATAAGTTGATCTATGGTCCGGAGCCCCGGCGGGGCCAGCGGCGGAATTCGATTTCCGCGTTCCCGGATCACCCCTCACCCTCGACCGATCGGGCGGGGTCGCCACGACACGCGACCTCACGCCCGGTCCTCGCATGCCCCGAGCAGGAATTGATGCCCGCCCAACCGATATCCGAACTCATCCGCTTCGTACGCCGCAGTTCACCGTTCTACGCGGAGCTGTACGCCGGTCTGCCCGACCGCTCGGTGGAGTTGACCGACCTACCCGTCGTCCCGCAGGCCGCGTTCTGGCAGGCGAACACGCCCCGCGACAACCGGGTGCTGACCGGGCCGCTGGAGGAGGCGGTGGTCTTCAAGAGCGGCGGCACCACCGGCTCGCCGAAGTTCTCCTGCTACACCCGGGAGGAGTGGCGGGAGTTCACCACCTCCTTCGGCGCCGGACTGGTCGACGCCGGACTGCGCCCCGGACACCGGGTCGCCGACCTCTTCTACGCGGGCGACCTGTACGCCAGTTACACCTTCGTCCTCGACTCGCTGCACCGCTCCCCCGTCGCCAACGTCCGGCTGCCGATCGGCGGCGCGGCGCCACTGGAGTCGACCGCGCGCACCCTGGAGCAGTTCGCGGCCGAGGTGGTGGCCGGCACGCCGACCACCCTGTGCGCGCTCGCCGACCACCTGGTCGCCTCCGGACGTGAACTCCCGCACGTGGAGCTGCTGCTGTTCGGCGGCGAGGGCCTCTACCAGGACCAGCAGCCGCTGCTCACCAAGGCCTTCCCGCACGCCCGGATCTCCTCGATCGGCTACGCCGCCGTCGACGCCGGACTGCTCGGCCGGCCCGTCCCCGGCCCGGACACCCGGGAGCACCGGGCGTTCACCCCGGAGACCGTCGTGGAGATCCTCGACGACCACACCGACGAGCCGATCACCGTCGACGGCGTGCCCGGCCGGGTCGTGGTGACCGACCTGCGGCGCCGGCTGATGCCCGTCCTGCGTTACCCCGTCGGGGACCGCGCCGAGTGGACCGACGTCTCCACCGGACGGTTCCGCGTCCTGGGCCGGGCCCAGGAGGGCGTCCGGGTCGGGCCGGTGTCGCTGTACACCGAGGACGTGCTCGACCTCGTCCGGGCCGCCGACCCGGCCGGCCGGGTCACCGGGGCGCAGCTCGTGGTGCGCCGCTGGGACGGCCGGGACGGGCTGGTGCTGCGCCTGGCCTGCGACGGGGAGCCCGCCGGGCTGCCCGAGCTGGCCGCCGCCGTCGAGGCCGGGATCCACGCGGCGCGGCCGCTGTACCCGGAGGCCGTCGCCGCCGGGTACGTGAACCCGCTGTCCGTCGCGTGGGTGCGGCGGCAGGAGCTCGCCGTCAACCCGCGGACCGGCAAGCTGATCCGGGTCCTCGACGAACGGCCGCACTCGTGACGGCGGTGGGGACGGCCGCACAGACGGCCGCGGAGACGGTTGCGGAGACGGCCGCGCCGACGGCCGCGAAAACGGCTGCGGAGACAGCCCCCGGAATCGCCCCGGCCGCGCGCCGCCGGCCGCTCGTCCTGCGCAACCGGCGGTTCTGCGCCGTGTGGGCCGCGCAGGTGCTCACCCAGGCCGCCGGGCGGATGTTCCAGGTCGGCACGGTGTGGTGGCTGGTGAGCCGGGCCGCCGGGGCCGACCGGGGCCTCGCCTCCGGTGCCTTCCTCGCCGTCAGCACCCTGCCCGCGGTGGCACTGGCGCCGCTGGTGGCCGGGCTGATCGCCCGCCGCCCGCACCGGACGGTGCTGGGCGTCTCGGCCGCCGTCGCCGGTCTGGTCGCCCTCGGCACGGCCGGCTGGACGTACGCCGGGACGCCGCCGCTGGTCGTCGCGTACGGCGCCGCACTGGTGCTGGCGGGCTGCCAGGCGGTCTTCGACCCCTGCCTGACCACGTCCGTCCCCGAGCTGGTCGAGGACGCCGACATCGAGACCGCGACCGGGTTCGAGCTCAGCACCCAGTCGCTGGCCGGACTCGCCGGCGGGCTGCTCGGCCCGCTGACGGTCGACCTCGCGGGCCCGGCCGGTGTCGTCGCCGGGTGCGCCGGCGCCTACCTGCTGGCAGCCGCGCTGATCGGCGCAACCCGGTTCCCGGGCTCCGGCACGCCGACCGGGGACGCGCAGCCGGCGGACGGCGGCGCCCCGGCCATCCCCGCCACCGACACCTCCGCCACCGACACCCCCACCGCCGACACCCCCGCCCCGACCCGGCCGCTGCGCCGGATCCTGGCCGAACTTCCTTTCATCCGGCGGGTGTTGCTCTGCTTCACCGCGGCCAACCTGTTCACCACCGCGGTGTTCGTGGTGATGCCGCTGTACACCCGGACGGTGCTGCACGCCGACGGCTCGACCGTCGCCGCGCTGGAGGCGGCGCTCGGCGCCGGCACGCTCGTGGGCTCCTTCACCGCCGGCCGCCTCCCGGGCGCGCCCACCGCGATCGGCGCGGGCTGTCTGGTCCTGATGGCCGCCTCGCTCGGGCTGCCCGGGCTGGCCGCCGGCACCGCCCCGGCGCTCGGGTCGATGGCGGTGGCCGGCTGGTGCGTGGGCGTGATCGGCGTCCGGTTCGTGGCGCTGTTCCAGCGGATGGTGCCGGCCGAGGACCGGCCCGGCTTCTTCGCGGTGATGCAGGCCCTGCTGGGGGCGACCTTCCCAGTGTCCTCACTGCTCTTCGGCCTGCTCGGCGACCACCTCCCGGCGCGGACGCTGTGCCTGGTCCAGGCCGTCGGCGTGCTGCCGGTCGCCGCCGCGCTCTGGTGGACCGGCCGGCGCGAGCCGCAGGCCCCTGAGCCGGCGAGCGCGCCCGCGCCGGCGGACGCGCAACCGATCGGGGACGTGCGATGACGACGACGGTGACGACCCCGACCACGACCACGACCACGACCACGGTGACGATCGCTCCCGCCGCCCCGCAGGACGTCGCGCAGCTGCGCCAGCTCTACTTCGACGTCTACGGCCACGGCTACCCGGTCGCGCTCGGCAGCGACCCCGAGGAGATGCGCCGCCTGATCGCCGACCCGCACACCCACTGGCTGACCGCCCGCCACCAGGGCGCCGGCCGGCTGGCCGGGTCGGTGGCGGTGCAGACCGACCCGGGCAGCCGGATCGGCAAACTGGTGGGCCTGGCGGTCCACCCGGAGGAGCGGGGCGGCGGGCTGGCCGGACGGCTGACCGCCCAGGTGTGCGCGGACGCCTTCGCGAACGGCGCCCTGGACTCGATCTACGCGACCGTCCGGGTGGTCACCCCCGGCCCGCAGCAGGTCTTCACCCGCAACGGCTTCCAGGCCCTCGGCCTGCTGCCGAACGCCGTCGAGGTGGCCGGGTGCGAGAGCCTCGCGCTGTTCGCCCGACACGCCGACGGCGTGCTCGCCCGGCGGGAGGGCGTCGGCGAGGTACCGGCCGCCGTGCTGCCGCTGCTGAAGGCGGCCCGGCGCAGCACCGGCATCGGGTACGGCCGGTCGGGCCCGGCGGAGGGGCCCACCCCGGTGGCAGCTCCGGCAGCCGGGGCGGCACCCGCCCCCGTGACCGCGCCGGTGACCGCGCCGATGGAGCTGATCACCGCGCCCGGCTTCGTCCGCCGCCGGTTCCTCGAGCTCTTCCCCGACCCGGCCGAGCGGTTCTTCCCGCTGCACGTCCCGAACGCCGTCCTCACCCCGCCGGACGGCTCCTTCGAGGCCTACGCCGACCTGGACCCGGTCGCGGCGAGCTGCTCGCTGGTCGCCGTCCACCCGTCCCCGGCCGCCGTCACCGGCGCGCTGGAGCCGCTGATGGCGGCCGTCACCCGGGCCGGCGCGGACTACGTCGAGACGCTGCTGCCGCTGGCCGACACCGCCGGGCTGAGTGCCTTCCTGGCCGCCGGGTTCATCCCCAGCGCCGTCTACCCCGCGATGCGCCGGGCCGGCGACCGCTTCCACGACTACGTGGTGCTGTCCCGGACCAGCCGGCAGATCGACTTCCGGACCACGGCCGTCAGCGGCCCGCTCCAGCCGTACCTGCGGGCCTACCTGACCGCCTGGACCTCGACCTACCTACCCCTCCCCGAGGTTGCCCCGTGACCACAGATCCCGTGAACACCGACCCTGCGACCACCGACCCTGCGACCACCGATCCCGAGGACGCGCGTCCCGTGAACCCGCACCTCGCGCCGGTCGGCGTCCCCGACCCCGCCGCGCTCCCGCACGTGCAGCGACTCTGTGACCTGACCACCCCGTACGCGGCCGGCCCCGAGGCCGACGCACTGTTCGCCGCCGCGATGGCGGAGACCAACGCCTGGCACGCCCGGCGCTCCCCGTTCCTGCGCTCGCTGCTGGACGGCCCGGCGGAGACGGCGGCGCCGACCGTCGGCGAGGGCGTCCGCACACCCCTGGTGCACGCCAACTTCTTCAAGCGGCACGAGGTGCTCTCCATCCCCCGGGAGGAGGTGTTCCTCCACCTCACCTCCTCCGGCACCACCGGCCAGAAGTCGCAGATGTTCTTCGACACCTGGACGATCCGCTCCGCGCAGCGGATGGTGGCCCGGATCTTCGACCACTACGGCTGGATCACCCCCGACCAGCCCGTCAACTACCTGCTGTACAGCTACGAGCCCGCCCCGCGGTTGAAGCTCGGCACCTCGTTCACCGACAACTACCTCTGCGACTTCGCGCCGGCGAACCACACCACCCACGCGCTGCGGCACACCGGCGTCGGCCACGAGTTCGACGTCCACGGCTGCATCGCGGCGCTCCAGCGGTACGCCGAGGACGGGCTGCCGGTGCGCATCCTCGGCTTCCCCGCGTTCCTGCACTTCACCCTGGAGCGGATGCGGGCCCTCGGGCTGCCCCCGCTCCAACTGCCGGCCGGCTCCCTGGTGCTGCTCGGCGGCGGCTGGAAGGGCCACACCGACCGGCAGATCGGCAAGGACCGGTTCTACGCCGAGGTCACGGAGCAGCTGGGCATCCCCTCGGACCGGATCCGCGACACCTTCGGCTCCGTCGAGCACTGCGTGCCGTACGTCGAGTGCGGGCACCACCGGCTGCACGTCCCGGTCTGGTCGCGGGCCGCCGTGCGCGACACCCGCACCCTGGAGCCGCTGCCGTACGGCGCGCGCGGCTTCCTCCACCTGGTCTCGCCGTACATCACCTCGGTGCCGGCGCAGAGCGTCGTCATGGGCGACCTCGCCTCGCTGCACCCCGCGCAGGAGTGCCCCTGCCCCCTGCCCACGCCCTGGTTCACCGTGCACGGCCGCGCCGGGGTCAGCCGCAACCGCAACTGCGCGGCGGCCGCCGCCGAACTCCTGAAGGGACTGTCGTGAACCCCGAGTCCGCAAGCACCGGAGCCCACTTCTGGCAGGGCTCGTTCATCGACGACCAGGAGGCCGCCGACCGGCTCGCCGGGCTCCCGGAGCTCGCCGCCCGGGTCCTCGCCGAACCCCTGGCCACCGAGCTGGTGCTGAACGCCTGCCAGCAGCTCGCCGACGCGCTCTCCGCCGCCCCCGCCGACGACCTCGCGGACGACCTCTGCGCCACCCCCGCCGACGCCGCCGGCACCGCGGCCCACCCCGTCCGCACCCGGCTGCTCGCCGTACTGACCGACGGCGGCACCGACCCGGACGAGGCGGCCGCGACCCTCGACGAGATCGCCGGGGCGATCACCCGCCCGGCCCTGGAGCGCAAGCTCCGGCGCGAGCTCGGCGGGCTGCGCCCCGAACGGCTCACCCGGCCCGATGCCCGCGAAACCGTCTTCGAGGCCTGGGCGCCGGTCGGCCTGCTGGTCCACATCGCGCCAGGCAACGCCGCCGCCGTCGCGCCGCTCACCGTCGTCGAGGGCCTGCTCACCGGGAACCTCAACGTCCTCAAGACCAGCAGCGGCGACACCCCGCTCGCCCAGCACCTGCTCGCCGAGCTGGCCGCCGCCGACCCGACCGGCGCGCTCGCCCGCCGGATCGTCGTACTGCGCTTCCCCTCCGCCCGCACCGAGTGGCTGCGGCTGCTCTGCGAGGCCGCCGACGCCGTCTCGGTCTGGGGCGGCGAGGACGCCGTCCGCGCGATCGCCGACCTCGTCCCGGCCGGCTGCCGACTGGTCGAGTGGGGCCACCGGATCTCCTTCGCCTACCTCACCCGCGATGCCTGGTCCGACGGCTCGACCCTGGACGCGCTCGCCGCCGACGTCTGCCGCTTCGAGCAGCAGGCCTGCTCCAGCCCCCAGGTCGTCTACCTCGACACCGAGGACGACGGCGAGGTCTTCGCCTTCGCCGAACGGTTCGCCGCCCACCTCGCCACCGCCTCCGCCGCGCAGCCCCGGCCCGAACTCGAACCGGCCGAGCACGCCGAGATCACCACCACCGAACTGATCGCCCGGCTCGAGGAACACCTGGGCCTGACCCGGGTGGTCGCCGCCGAGGACGGCTCCTGGCGCGTCCTCGCCGACACCCGCCCCGCCCTGGCCGCCTCTCCGCTCAACCGCAGCGTCTGGGTCAAGCCGCTGCCCCGCGCCGACGTCATAACGGTGCTGCGCCCGATGCGCCGCTACCTGCAGACCGCCGCGATCGGCGGCAGCCGCGCCGACGTCGCCCGGCTCTCCCGGGCGGTCCTCGCCGCCGGCGCGCTGCGGGTCACCCCCGTCGGCGGGATGCTCGACAGCTACCACGGCGAGCCCCACGACGGCGTCTACGCCCTCCAGCGCTACAGCCGCCGGGTCAGCGTCCGGGCGGCCGGCGAGGCCTTCGCCACCACCGCCTGCCTGGACGACCTGGCCGCCCCCGCCGCCGTCCCGGCCGCGCCCGTCGGCCCGCTGCTGGACAAGGCCGGCGTTCAGGAACAGCTGCGCACCCTGGCACCGGACCACGCCCACCTGTACTTCCGCAGCGGCGGCAGCACCGGCGCCCCGGCCCTGTCGGTGTTCACCAACGCCGACTACGACACCCAGATGCGGGCCGCCGCCGACGGCCTGCTCGCCGCCGGCTTCGACCCGGCGCGGGACCGCGCCGCCAACCTGTTCTACTGCGGCGGCATGTACGGGAGCTTCATCAGCTTCTTCTCCATCCTGGAGCGCCTCAACGCCACCCAGCTCCCCCTCGCGGCCGGCCCCGACCACGCCGCCACCGCCGAGGCGCTGGTGACGCACCGCGCGGACACCGTCCTCGGCATGCCCTCCTACCTCTGGCAGCTCTTCCACGACCAGGGCGAAGTGCTGCGCGGGTACGGCGGCATCCGCAAGGTGTTCTACGGCGGCGAGCACTTCACGGCGGAGCAACGCCGGGTGCTCACCGAGGAGTTCGGCGTCCAGCTGATCCGCTCGGCGGCGTACGGCAGCACCGACCTGGGGCCGCTCGGCTACCAGTGCACCCACAGCGAGGGCTCGGTCCACCACGTCCTGACCGACCTGCACACCCTGGAGGTCCTGGACCGCGAGGCCGACCGCCCGGCACTCCCCGAAGAACCCGGCCGCCTGGTCTTCACCACCCGCACCCGGGCCGGGCAGCGCCTGGAGCGGTACCAGATCGGCGACCTCGGCCGCGCCGTCGAGGGCGTCTGCCCCTGCGGCAGCCACACCCCGCGGATCGAACTCCTCGGCCGTTACGGCGATGTCGTCCGGGTCGGCACCTACTTCCTCAACGTCCGCCGCCTCATCGCGGTGGCGGCCGAGGACCTCGGCTACCGCGGCGAACTACAGCTGCTCCTGGACGCGGGCGACGGCCGGGAACTGGTCACCGTCCGCCTCGACGAGCGCTACGTCCCGGACGCCGCGGCCGCCACCGCCGCCCGGGAGGCCTTCCTGACCGCCGTCCCCGAACTGGGCACCGCCGTCGCCGAAGGCCTGCTCACCTGCACGGTCGAGACGGCCCCCACCGCCGCCTTCGAACGCACCCCCACCAGCGGCAAACTGCGCACGGTCGTCGACCGCCGCCCCTCCGCCTGACCCACCGTCTGACCCCCCTGGCACAGGGCCGGGGCCCGGCCTGTCCGGGCCCCGGCCCTGCTCTGCCCTGCCCTGAACCCATGTCTGGCACCTGAACACCACGGCGGGCAACGCTCAGCGACTCACCGCCGAGAACCGCACCCGGGGGCGAGGCCGCCGGGTAGCTGCGGCCGGCAATCTCCGCCTACTGTCCCGGTTCGAGCCCGGCCCGCTCGCCGTTCTGACGAACGCGGCCCTGCTGCGTGCCCAGGCCGCTGCGGACCGAGTCCAGGATCGTCAGGCCCTGGCTGACCAGGCCCGCCGCGATCTCGCCCAAGCCGTCGGTGCCATTGAGGACGTTCACGTTGGCGCCCGCGAGCCCGCCCGCCGCCTCCTTGACGATCTGCGGCAACTGGTCGATCAGCATCCGGTCCAGCGCCACCCGGTCATACGAGGCCGCCGCCTCGGCCTGGATCTTCATCCGCTCCGCCTCGGCCTGCGCCACGACCCGGATCCGCTCGGCCTCCGCCTCGGCCGGCTTCACGATCTCGGCGACCAGCTGCTGCTGGCGTAGCTCCGCCGCCCGCTGGGCCAGCTCGGTCTGTGCCGCCAGCACCTCCTGCTGCGCGTGGGCCTGCGCCAGCGGGCCGGCCTGGGCGGCCTGTGCCTGCGCCTGGTCCACCTCGGCGCTGTACTGCGCCTTCACCACCGCCGTCTGCCGCGCGTACTCGGCCTGCTGCCGGGCGGACTGTTGCTCCGCCTCCGCTGCGGCCTGGGCGGCCTGCGCCTGGGCGATCTGGGCCTGCCGCTGGATGGCCGCCCGGTGCGGGGCCGACATCGCGACGATGTAACCGGTGTCTCCGTCATCGATCGACTGGATCTGAAGCGAGTCCACGATCAGTCCGATCTTCGCCATCTCAGCCTTCGAGGTGTCCAGGACCTCGGTGGCGAGCTTCTGCCGCTCGGTGACGATCTCTTCGACCGTCATCGAGCCGATGATGGCACGCAGGTGCCCGGCGAAGATCCGGCCGGTCAGCACGGACATCTGATCCTGGTCGGACAGGAAGCGCTGGCCGGCGTTGACGATGCTCTCGCTGTCGTTGCCGACCTTGAACGCGATCACCGCCCGTACCGTCAGCGCGATGCCCTGCTTGGTGACGCAGGTCTCCGCGACCTCCGCCTCGCACATCGCCAGAGTCAGGAAGCGGACCTTGCGGAAGACCGGCAGCACGAACGTGCCGTGTCCGGTCACCACACGGAACGGCGCACCCGCAAGGCCCCGCTGTCCGCCTGAGATCAGCATCGCCTCGTCGGGGGCGGGAACACGATAGCCGAACATCCTGGTTGTCTCCTCAGCGAATGCCGTCGGCACGGTCGGCCCACGGGTCGTCGGTCGGGTCGGTCCACTCGATGACGTCGACCTGGCGCGTACCACGCGATTCGATCACCAGGACGGACGTCCCCTTCGGCAGGGGCTCCTCCGACCAGGCGAGGAAGGACTCCGAACCGCCCCTGATCTTCACCAGGACCTCACCAGGGCCGGCGGCTCCCCTGGTGCCGATCACCAACACCCCCGGGCAACCGATCACGGCCTGGTCCGACACCACCGGCGACCCCTTCTCTTGTCGAACGTCGCGCGACCACCGTGGCAGCAGCTCGCGTCGGCGGCGCACAGGCGCACGACCGGCTTACCGTACCGAAGCAACGCTGATTCCAGGGTGTCACGTGACGCTCGCGCTGTCGAAGGGATGTGCACGAGTGCGTTCGGCCGCACCGGGCCTCCACGGCACACACATCGATACTGACGCGACGTCAAAAAACGTGGCTGCGGCGAGTTCCCTCACTCGACCCACCTCCCGCACCGGGCGCGGTGGGCGGCGATCAGGTCGCGGTACCAGGCGTACGAGGCCTTCGGGGTGCGCCGCTGCGTCGCGAAGTCGACGTGGACGAGGCCGAAGCGCCGGTGGTGGCCCTCGGCCCGTCGAACGGGGTGTCATCGTACGGTGCCTGGCGGCTGTTCTGCGACGGGACGTTCGCCGGCTGCTCGCTCACGGGCCGGATGTCGGGACGCCCGGTGGCAGGTACTGCTCGGCCCAGATGATCTTGCCCTCGGGGGTGTAGCGGACGCCCCAGCGTTCGGTGAGCTGGGCGACGAGGAACAGGCCGCGGCCGCCCTCGTCCTCCTCGACCGCGTAGCGCAGGTGCGGGGCGGTGCTGCTGCTGTCGGAGACCTCACAGATCAGCGCGCGGTCGTACAGCAGCCGCACCCTGATCGGTCCGGTCGCATAGCGGATGGCGTTGGTCACCAGTTCACTGAGCACCAGTTCGGTGACGAAGGCGGCCTCGTCGAGACCCCACTCGGCGAGCTGTCGGGTGGCCTCGGCGCGGGCCTGGGCCACGGCCTCCGGAGCCGGGGCCACCTCCCACTCGGCGGTCCGATCGGGCTCCAGCACGCGGGTGCGGGCGACGAGGAGGGCGATGTCGTCGGTCTGACGGTCAGGCAGCAGCGCGTCGAGCACGGCGTCGCAGATCGCCTGGGGCGATCGGTCGGGGCGGGCCAGGACGGCCGTCAGGATGTCCAGGCCGACGCCGATGTCACGGGTGCGGTCCTCGACGAGGCCGTCGGTGTAGAGGATCAGGCTGCTACCCGGTGGCAGCCGCACCTCCGTTGCTTCGAAGGGCATCCCGCCCAGGCCGAGCGGCGGGCCGTCGGGGAGGCCGAGGAGCTCCACCGTGCCGTCCGGGTGGACGAGGGCGGGCGGGGGATGGCCCGCCCGGGCCAGCGCACAGGTGGCCGTGCTGGGGTCGTAGATCGCGTAGAGGCAGGTGGCGCCGGTGATCGCGAGCTCACCCCCGGCCGCGGCCGCCTCCTGGTCGATGTGGGCGACCAGATCGTCAAGGTGTCCGAGGAGCTCGTCCGGCGGCAGGTCGAGGGTGGAGAAGTTCTGGACAGCGGTACGCAGGCGGCCCATGGTCGCCGCCGCGTGCATGCCGTGGCCGACCACGTCGCCGACGACGAGCGCGACCCGGGCGCCCGGCAGCGGGATGACGTCGAACCAGTCGCCGCCGACCCCTGCCTGGGCGGGCAGGTAGCGGTAGGCGACGTCGAGGGCACTCTGCTCGGGCAACGCGCGCGGCAACAGGCTGTGCTGCAGGGTGACGGCCATCGTGTGCTCGCGGGTGAAGCGGCGGGCGTTGTCGACGGACACGGCGGCCCGGGCGGCCAGCTCCTCGGCCAGGGAGAGGTCGTCATCCTCGAACGGGCCTCTGTCACGGCCACGCCAGAAGCAGGCGATGCCCATCAGCACACCCCGCGCCGTCAGCGGAACGGCGATCAGCGACGCCAGGCCGAATTCCAGCACCGCCTGGGTACGCTCGGCATCCTGCATGCGCCACCCGGCATCGGCCGCCAGTTCGGGGACCAGCGCGGATCGCCCGCTGACGAAGCCCGCCGCCTGCGGGGTACTCCCCACCCATCGGACCAGCGTGCCCTGGGGGTACAGCGGCGAATCGTCCCGGATGCCCGCGAGCGCCACCCGCCGCAGCTCCACCGTGGCACCGACCGTCAGGGTCTGCGGCTCCTCGCCCCGCAGGACCGCTTCGGCGAGGTCGACGGTGGCGTAGTCGCAGAATTCCCGGGAGGCCGTCCCGGCGAGTTCCTCCGCGGTACGCCGGACGTCCAGGGTGGTGCCGATGGCCATGCCGGCCTCGTACAGCAGCCTGAGCCGACCGCGGGCGACCTCGGCCTTCCCCGCGAGGGCGCGCAACTCGGTGGAGTCGCGCAGGGTGGTGACGCTGCCGGGCGGGCCTCCCCCACTGTCGGTGGGGCGGTTGTTGACAGCCAGCAGGCGGTCGCCCACGGGGAGCACCTCGTCGGTGACCGCGCACTCGGAGAGCAGCAGTTCGGTCGTACGGGGGTCGAGGCCGAGGTCGGTGACAGCTCGCCCCTCAGCGTCGGAGGGCAGGTCCAACAGCCGGCGCGCCTCGTCGTTGGCGAGCAGGACCCGGCCGTCGCCGCTGACGATGGCCACGCCCTCGCGCACCGCGTGCAGCACCGCGTCGTGGTGCTCGTACATCCTGGTCATCTCCTGCGGCCCCAAGCCGTGGGTCTGCCGCAGGAGACGCCTGCCCACCAGCGCAGTACCGGCCGTGGCCAGGCCGAGCGCGACGGCACCGGCGCCCAGCACGACCGGCAGCTGGCGGTTCACCGTGCTGCTCACGTTGGCGACCTTCATCCCGGCGGACACGATGCCCACGACCGCACCGTGGGTGTCCTCCACCGGAACCACCACCTGGTACTCCAGGCCGAGCGGGCCGTGCACCTGCTCGACGGTGACTCGGCCCTGCAGCGACGGCCCGATGGTGCCGACGAACTTCTTGCCGATCTGCTCCGGCTGGGGGTGGGTGTAGCGGATGCCGTTTCGGTCGGTCACCACGATGAAATCGACCTTGGCGTCCTTGCGGGCCGCTTCGGTCAGGGGCTGGAGCACCGTGCTGGGATCGGGGCCCTGCATCGTCGCCACCAGACCGGGGCCGTGGGCGAACGCCTCGGCCGCAGCGAGCGAACGGTCGCGCGCTGCGGCGAACCGGTCGCTGCGAGACTCGATCAGAAGTGCGACGACCGCCGCCACCACGAGCAGCAGCACGATCAACACCTGGAGGAGGAACATCTGACCGGCGACGCTGCGGATGCTCGTCACCGACCGCAGCCGCCGCGCCGACGGCTCCCCCGGAATCGGACTCGGATGCCGCCGCCCGCCATGACCACCCGCTCGGCCCGGCACCCGGGGCGCGGGGCCCGTGTCTCTCGCCATACACCCATGGTCCCGCCCCGGACAGCGCGGGACACGCCGCACGGGGCACCTCGCCCGAGCACCCCCTGGTACGCCCCGCCCGCAGGCCGCGGAAGCGGCCCCGCTCCGTCATGGCTCAGCGGGGGACGGAGCGGATCAGCAGCAGCGCGACGTCGTCGGTGCGGTGCTCTCCGTGTCCGGCCCGATCGACGAGCGCGTCGGCCAGCCGGTCGAGTGGTTCGCCGCCGTGGCGGGCCAGCGTGGCGGTGAGGTCCGCCAACGCCTGGTCGAGGTCCGTACCGGGCGTCTCGATGAGGCCGTCGGTGTACAGGACCAGAGTGGTGCCGATCGGCAGGTCGATGCGGATCTGCGGGTAGTCGGCGGCGGGGTCGACGTTCAGCACCAGGCCGACGGGCGGCTCCAGCGCGTCCGCCAGGCCGTCCGGGCGGTATCGCAGGGGCACGGGGTGACCGGCGTCGGCCAGCCAGGCCTCACGGCGGGCGAGGTCGACGCGAAGGTAGACGCAGCTGGCCAGCAAGGCGGTCTCCAGGTCGGCCACCAGGCGGTTGGTGCGGGAGAGCACGGTGCTCGGATCGGCATCGGCCGCGGCGAAGGCACGGACAGCGGTACGGACCTGGCCCATCAGCGCGGCGGCGTTGACGTTGTGGCCCTGGACGTCGCCGATCACCACGGCCACGCTGTCAGGCCCGACCCGGATGACGTCGTAGAAGTCGCCTCCGATGTCCATGCCCTCCGTGCACGGGAGGTAGCGGGCACTGATCTCCAGGCTCGGGACGTCCGGCAGTGCACGGGGCAGCAGGCTTTCCTGGAGGCCGTGGGCGAGACCGAGCTTGGTGTCGTACAGCCGGGCCCGGTCCAGGGCCTGGGCGATCAGTCCGCCGAGCGAGGTGAGAACGGCGCGTTCCTCGAGATCGAAGTGGTGCGGCTCGGCGAAGGCCAGCACGCAGGTGCCGATCAGCCTGCGCGAGGTCACCAGCGGCAGATAGGCCCAGGCGGCCATCCCGTCCTGCGTCTCGGGGCGGCCCGGGTAGACCCGCTCCAACTCCGCACGGGTCTCGAAGTACGCCGGTACGGGGTTGGTGGACGCCCGGACACCGGGCGTGGGCTCGGTCAGCGGAGTGCCGTCGAACTGGTCGACCAGGCCGGGCGGGTAGCCGCGATGGCCCACGATGCGCAGTCGGCCTCCTTCCGCCATCAGCACCGCCACGGCTCGGCCGCCGAACGCCGGCACGATCTGCTCCGAGACCATGCTCACCACGTCCTGCACGCTGACGGCCTCGGTCAGCGCACCGGCGAGGTGGAGGAGGTGGTAGAGCGCCCCGGGCCGGGTGTGCCCCGCCCGGGGCGCCCCGGTGGGCCGGGCGCGGTGGGCGGCGTCGGCGGTGACGATCCGCGCGGTCAGTCCGGACGGGCCCGGGAAGAGCTCAAACGACAGCCACCGGTCCGGCGGCCGCATCGCCACGAAGAAGGTGGACTGCCCGCTGATCACCGCGGCCCGGTAGTGGTACTCGTACACCGGGTCCCGCAGCCACGGCAGGACCTCCCACGGCCTCGCGCCCAGCAGCCGCTCGGCCGGCTCGCCCAGCAGCTCGGCGGCGGCCGGTGTGACCACGGCCAGCCTGCCGTTCAGATCGATGGCGCAGATGCCCTCGGGAAGCCGTGCCGCCATCGTGGTGAGCTGGGCGACGGAACCGCGCTCCGCCACCTCGGGGCGCGGGCCGGCCCGGACCGGACGTCCTGCCTGGGCTGCCTCCGCCAGCGCCTCGGTCAGGAGCGCGGCGAACGCGCCGAACGCGTCCCGTTCACCGGGCGACATCTCGGGGGGATGTGCCGCGGGCCAGAGCAGGAAGACGGCCCCGTACGCGGTCCTCCGCCTGATGAGTGGGGCGACCGCGAGGCAGAACGCGTACGGCATGGCGACCGCGATCCTCGGATACCTGCGCGCCATGTCCTCCGCGCCGCCCACCCAGACGACCCGGCCGCTGCGCACCGCCTCCGCCACCGGTATCGGTGCGGTCAGGCCGACGCGCTGCCACGGCCTGGTGAACTGCCGGGCAGCCCCCAGTGTCAGAGCCAGTTCGAGCAGCTGCCGGTCCTCGGACAGCAGATAGAGACCTCCGATGTGCGCATCGAGCCGGGCCGGCGCGGATCGCAGGATCTGCGCCATCGCCTCAAGGCCCTGCCCGGCCGACGCCTCGGCGGCCTCGTGTCCGGGCCCTGGCGACGGATGCCACGGTACGCCCATCACGATCACCCCATTCGAGCCGACCGGTGAACCCGTAGGCCCCCTCCCATAGTGGCCCGGTCTGGCCCCCGCTACTCGCCGCCCGTCGTCGCCCCCGCCACAGACAGGAGTCCTGTGTCGCCCCGCGTAGCCACCGGAGTGCCGACCGGTGGCCGTCGACGGCAGGGTGTCAGGTCAGCGCCCTGGACCGCCAGTAACCGAACCGGTCGAGCGGGTCACCGTCGAGTGTCCACGGCCAGGCGGTGACCGTGTCGCCGATCAGGCCGAAGGCGTCGGCACACTCGCGCACGCGGCCGGCCTGGACCATGGCGAAGGCGAGCAGGTTGAGGTCGGCCAGAGCGGCCGCGTGCCGCAGGTGGCCGGGACGCGGCCAGCCCGCCAGAGCGGTCTCCAACGCGGTGGCGGCCCGGTTGTTCTCCCACTGGCGGCGGACCAGCAGGGCCTCGACGCCGCCCCGGGCGGCGATGCGGGTGTGTTCGTCGACCAGTGCGGTCAGTTCCACGCCCACGGCCGGTGCGGTGGCCGGCACCGAGGCCCGAACAGCGTGCACGAAGTCCAGCTGACTGCTGCGCGAGCCGCACTCCTCCGGCGACAGGTAGCGCAGCATGTGCAGATGGGCCTCACGGTTCCAGGGGTCGCGCGCTGTCACCTCGTGCCAGACGGCGAACACCTCTCGCGATTCGGCGCGCGTCAGACGCAGGATCCCGAGCAGCACCACCCACGGCGTGGGGTCGTCGGGAACGGCGGCGGCGGCACGACGGCAGCATTCGGCGGTGGCGGGGGCGTCCTCCATCCGCCCCGCCCACCGGCCACGGCACAGCTCGACCCACGCCTCGAAGACCTGCGGGTCGGCACCGCGCGGGCGGCGCGTCCGCCAGGAGCGGGAGAGCGCCGAGTGCGCAGCCGCCTCGGCGAGCACGGCGAAGCGGTGCGCGCGACGGTCCCAGTCCGTACCGGCCCCGTGGAGCAGCCGCTCGATCTGGTCGATCTGAATTCCGTGCTGCCCCGGCATCGCGGGTGAATTCAGCTGTCGCCGCACGCGACCGAGTTCAACGTCGTCGAGTTCCGGCCGCAGGCGCGGGCCGGAAGCGCGAAGTCTTCGAAGGATCGACACGCGCCGCAGCCTAGGCCACCGGTCGAATTTCAGAAACCCCCGAAAGGAAACCGATATGTCCAGCAGATTCCGGTGACCCTACCGCCCCGTACGGCGACCAGAAGGGGCACGGCGGGACTCGACTCCGACCCCTCGGACGGCGGTTGCGGACCGAGAGTCGGCGGGGCCCCGCAGGAGGGCCTGGAGATTATGCGGGGGCACGACTCCGGCCGTCACGCACGACCGCTGGTTCGCCCGGCCCGTCGACCGGTTCACGGTCTTCGGCCCGGACGGCGTCGCGCGGGAGACACCCGAACCGGTGCGGGCCGAGCGCAAGGTCGAACGGGCTCACCGAGCCCGCGATCTGACATTCAGTCGGCAGCTCATTGGCAAATGATTCACTGAATTTCTCCCACCATTCCCGTTCGCACCGCGTACGGAGTGAGGCGCTTTTGTCCCAGCAGACCGTTCCCGGCCATTCCCTCCGATCGTTGCGTTCGTCTGCGAGGCCCTGCGTTCGGGCATCAACACCGTGCTACAAGGGAGTTACCAGCCCCTGTTTCGCATGTCGCGCCTTGTGGGCAGCGATCAGGTCGCGGTACCAGGCGTACGAGGCCTTCGGGGTGCGCCGCTGCGTCGCGAAGTCGACGTGGACGAGGCCGAAGCGCTGGTGGTAGCCCTCGGCCCATTCGTAGTTGTCGAGGAGGGACCAGGTGTAGTAGCCGCGGATGTCGACGCCTTCGGCGACGGCCTGGGCGACGGCGTCGAGGTGGGCGGCGAGGTAGTCGATGCGGGGTTGGTCGGGGTCGGTGGACTCCTCGACGGAGCAGCCGTTCTCGGTGATGGTGATCGGCGGGAGGGCGGTGCCGTACACGTCGCGGAGGCCGAGGAGGAGTTGGCGCAGGGCGTCGGGGACGACGGGCCAGCCGAAGGCGGTGTGGGGGACGTCGGGGATGGCGACCAGGTCGAAGGGGAGGTCCGGGTTGCTGGGGGCGGCGACGCGGGTGGGGTTGTAGAAGTTGACGCCGAGGCCGTCGAGTCCGGGGGCGTGGATGAGGTCGACGTCGCCGGGGCGGATCGCGCCGAAGATGTCGTCGGGGACGCCGAGGGCGGAGAGGTCGGGGTAGCGGCCCAGCAGGACGGGGTCGGTGAACAGGCGGTTGTGCAGGGCGTCGTAGGCCCGGGCGGCGGCCGCGTCCTCGGCCGAGGGGGAGGCCGGCTCGACGGGGGTGAGGTTGTTGGAGAGCATCACCTCCAGGCCGCGGTCGTGGAGCAGGGAGGCGGCGAGGCCGTGGGCGAGGAGTTGGTGGTGGGCGGCCGGGAGGGCCTCGAACATCAGGGTGTGGCCGGGGGCGTGGGTGCCGAGGGCGTAGCCGAAGACGGTGTGGACGAAGGGCTCGTTGAGGGTGATCCAGGTGGGGATGCGGTCGCCGAGGCGGTCGGCCATCACGGTGGCGTAGTCGGCGAAGCGGTAGGCGGTGTCGCGGTTGAGCCAGCCGCCGTGGTCTTCGAGGGCCTGGGGGAGGTCCCAGTGGAAGAGGGTGGGGAGGGGGGTGATGCCCGCCTCCAGCAATGCGTCGACCAGCCGGTCGTAGAAGGCGAGTCCGGCGGGGTTGACGGCGCCCGCGCCCGTGGGCAGGACGCGGGGCCAGGAGAGGGAGAAGCGGTAGCCGTCGAGCCCGAGGTCCTTCATCAGGGCGACGTCCTCGGGGTACCGGTGGTAGTGGTCGCAGGCGGTCGCGCCGGTGTGGCCGTCGCGGACGGCGCCGGGGCGGGCCGCGAAGGTGTCCCAGACGGACGGGCCGCGGCCGTCCTCGTCGACGGCCCCCTCGATCTGGTAGGCGGCGGTGGCGACGCCCCAGCGGAAGCCGGGCGGTAGGTCGAGACGGTCCGGCATGGCGGCCTCCTCCTGGTAGCACACGAGGGCAGAACATGAGGGTGACTCATGTTACCGACGCGTCACCGAAACACCAGAGGCGCGCCGGACAACGGGAGGCCGCAAGGGGGATGTCCTCATGTGGCGCGTACCGCAACGCTACTGACAGCGCCTCAGCTGGTCGGTGCCGTGTTCGCCCGACGGGCCGTCGGCGGCAGCGGAGAGCAGCAGGTGGGCGAGGTCGGTCGGGCGGGAGAACATCGGCCAGTGGCCGGTGTCGAGTTCGGCCAGCCGCCAGTGCCCGCCGGTCAGCAGTGCGGCCACCTCCTCGTCCGGTTCCGCCCCGGCGAGCAGGCACTTGACGTAGGTCGTGGGCAGGTCGGCGAGGGGGCCGGTCAGGGTGGCGGGTTCGGTCAGGGTGGCGCCCGGGTGCGGGGTCGCGCCGGCGAGGATGCGGGCGGTCTGTTCCTCGGAGAGGCCGTGGCCCGCGAAGTGTTCGGCCTGCCCGCAGGGCCAGAAGCCGCCGTTGTCGGCGATCGTTGCCGTCAGTGCCGCGCCGCCGTCGGGCCAGCCGGCGGCGAAGGACCGGCCGTCGACGGGGACGTCGGAGTCGACGAGGACCATCCGGGCCAGCCGGTCGCCGATCCGCTGCGCCGCCTGGCCGACCGGGACGCCCGCGTAGCTGTGGCCGACCAGCACGACCTGGCGCAGGTCGTGGCGCTCGACCTCGGTCACGATGTCCTGGACGTGGGTCCGCTGCCCGGCCGGCAGGCCGCGTTTGTCGGCCAGCCCGGACAGCGTCAGCGGGTGGACGGCGTGGCCGGCCGCACGGAGGTGCGGGACCACGTCGTCCCAGGCCCACGACCCGAGCCGGGCTCCGGCGACCAGTACGAAGTTCACCATCGCCGCACCGTAGCGGAGCGGCCCGGCGGCCGTCGTGCGGATATCCGCCGGGGGCAGCCCGGTTGCGGTCGGTCGCCGGCGACGGCGACGGCGACGGCGGGCTCAGGCTCCGGCCACGGCCGTGAACTCGGCGGTGTGGACGGCGTCGCCGTGCTTGAAGTCGAGGTAGAGCCGGTACGGGCCCGCCGTGGGGGCCACCGCGTGGAAGGTGATGTCCGGGCCTGGCGCGGTGGTGCCGTCGCCGGGTTCGCCGTCGGGGTGGACGTGCAGGTAGGCGAGGTCGGCGGCGCGCAGGGCGACCAGGTGGCCGTAGGCGGCCAGGTAGGGCTGGAGGTCGGTGACGGGGGCGCCGTCGCGCGTCACGGTGAAGGTGAGCGGAGCGCCGTTGCCGGCCGCCAACCCGCCGGTCAGTGTGACGGTGTAGCCGTCGACGGTGGCGGTGGCCGAGGCCTCCGGCAGCGGCCGGCCGGTCGTCTCGCCGGGGAGGGTGAGGTCGACGCCGAGGGTGAGCGGGGCGGCGCCGACGGCCTTGAAATCGGCGTACGCGTGGTAGGCGGCGGGCCCGTCGAAGGGGCCGGCGACGCGCCAGGTGCCGTCCGCGTCCAGCTCGGGGTGGACGTGCCGGTAGCCGGAGAGGTCGTGGCGGACGACGATCAGGTGCAGCAGGGCCTCGTGCTGCGGCTCGTACCCGGTGACGGGCTTGCCGTCGGGCCCGGTGATCCGGAAGGTGAACTCGCCCTCGGGGCCGACGGTCTCCGGTATCAGGGTGTAACCCTGGTCGGAGGCCGTCAGCCCCTGCGGAGCGCCGTGGCCGTGGTGGCCGCCATGACCGCCATGACCTTGGTGCCCGTCGTGGCCGTGGTGCTCGACGTGCCCGTCGTGCCCGTCGTGCCCGTCGTGCCCGTCGTGCCCGTGGTGCTCGTCGTGTGCATGGTGCTCGTCGTGCTCGTGGTGCTCCTGCTCGTGGTGCTGATGCGTGTTCATGTCGGTCATGAACGTGGCCCGTGGCACCCGCGTTCCCCACAGGCGTTCCGCTGCCGGCGAACCACGCCGGCCGCCCTCAGGCCCCCCGCTCCCGGTGCCGCCACCGCACCGGGTCGACGGCCACCGCCGCACCCGGGGCGGCGGGCGCGGTCAGCGCCGGGGTGCGGTACTCCGCGCAGGTGAGCACCAGCATCTCGTCGTCCCCCGGCTGGAACTCGTACGCCACCCGCTCCACCCGGCTCCCGATGCCGACGCCCGCCAGCCGCTCCAGCAGCCGCTCCAGCCCCGGGTACCGCTCCCCGGTGTCGTACACCATGACCGGGAAGAGCCGGACCTCCCGCCGGGCCACCCGGGCGAGTTCCAGCAGCGCGGCCCGGACGAGCTGCTCGCCCAGCCGGTTGCCGTACGAGAAGACCAGGTGCGAGCTGAGCACCAGGTCGAAGGAGTCGTCCGCGAAGGGGAGTTCGGGCAGCGCCCCGGTGACGTAGCGGTCCGGGCGGGCGGCGATGTCGGCCCGGAACAGCCGGGCGTTGGCGGTCCACTGCCGGATCATGTCGTCCGCGTCGGCGTACCAGGACCGGGAGTAGCCCGCCGTCTCCTTCACCAGCCGGTCCCGCTTGTAGCCGGTCTCCCGTTCGACCAGCAGGCCCAACTCCTCACGGTGCAACGCGTATTCGCGGTCAACGGCGACGGCGTCGATCCCCCGTCGCCCGGCTTCCGCGACGAAGCTCGCCGCGCCGGCCGGGCAGTCCAGGACGCGCCCGGCGAGGTCGCGGTCGGTGAGCGCGAACATCGCCCGGTACTCCGCGAAGGAGCGGGCACTGACCAGCACGGTTCAGCCCCTTCCGACGAACGGCATGGTGCTCGGCAGCACCACCAGGGACTGGATGGTGGTGTCCGGCGGCTGCGAGGCCATCAGCAGCAGCGCCTCGGTGAAGCGCTCGACCGGGATGGTCGCCTCCACCGCCATGGTGCCGTCGGCCTGCATCGCGGCCGGCTGCGGCCCGCCGTCCGGCGGGGCGACGTTGCCGACGTCGATCTGCCCGCAGGAGATGCCGTACGGGCGGCCGTCCAGGGCGAGCACCTTGGTGAGGCCGAGGACGGCGTGCTTGGCGGCGGTGTAGGCCAGGGAGTTGGGGCGGGGCACATGGGCCGAGGGCGCGCCGTTGTTGATGATCCGGCCGCCCTGCGGGGTCTGGGCGCTCATCAGCCGGAAGGCCTCCCGGGCGCACAGGAAGCTGCCGGTCACGATGGTGTCCAGGACGCGGTTCCAGTCCTGGAAGGGCGTCTCGGTGATCGGCCGGCGCGGGGCGGCGGCGCCCGCGTTGTTGAACAGCAGGTCGAGCCGGCCGTAGCGGTCGCGGACGGCGTCGAACAGTCGGGCGACCTCCTCCGGGCTGCGGATGTCGGTGGGCACCGCCAGCACCCGTTCCGGGGCGACGGCCGCGAGCGCGGCGGTCGCCTCCAGCGCGTCCTTGCGGCGCCCGGCGAGCACCACCGTCCAGCCGGCGCCGAGCAGGGCGAGCGAGGAGGCCCGGCCGATGCCGCTGCCGCCGCCGGTCACCAGGGCCACCCGGGGTTTCACGGCGTCCATGTCTCCCCCTCGTTGAGCCAGATCCGCAGCATCCGCCGGGCGTACCGGCCGGGTTCGTCCACGTACGCCGAACGCCCGTGCAGCACACGGCTGTTGCGGATGATCAGCAGGTCTCCGGCGGCCATCGGCAGGCCGAAGGCGATCTCCGGCCGGTAGAGCACCTCGTCCAGCACGCCGAGCGCCTCCCACTGTCGATCCGTCAGTTCCGGTCCGCCGCGGTCGGGCGAGGAGCGGACCGTACGGGTCTGGTAGTAGCAGCCGATCGTGCCGTCCTTCCGGGGGTACAGGATCGGGGTGACGATCAGCTGCGGGCCGGCCCGGCCGGTGCGGTCGAAGGTCCAGTCCTCGCCGAGGGTGGCCAGGGCGTCCGGCCGTTCCCGCCCGATCAGGTCGTGGACGTGCCGGGCGCTCGCCAGCTTGGTCAATCCGCCGCCACGGTAGGAGGGTTGGAGGCAGAGCAGGATGAGCAGGTCGCAGGTGTCGCAGTGGAAGCCGAGTTCGGTGTTGCCGTCGCCGTCCTGGTCGCGCAGTACCGAGGTGAGGTCGCCGCGGCCGTTCTGCGGGACGATCCGGCCGTAGTCCCGGAGCAGGAAGGCGAGCGCCTCGGTGATCTCCGGCTCGGGCCGTGCCGGGTCGACCAGGTTGGCGACATGGGTGAGCCCGACCGAGTCGACGCTCTCCCGGACGAAGGCCCGCAGCCGCTCGCGCGCCGGCGCGGCGGCGCCCCAGCGGCCGGCCCGGGCGTCGGCCCAGAGCAGCTCCCGCTCGTCGTCGCCCAGCGGCAGCGACCACATCTGCCGCCGGGCCTCCAACTCCAGGCTGCTCCAGCCGATCTCGGTCACGGTGTGCTCGTTCACTACGCCTCCTCCGGCCGGGCCCCGGCCGCGACGGCCTTGGACCAGAGCGCCAGTGCCTCGTCGGTCTGCGCGGCCGTGACGACCAGCGCGGGGATCATCCGGACCACGTTGAGGTGGATCCCGCAGAGCAGGAGCAGCAGTCCGAGGTCGGCGGCGGCCCGCTGGACGCGCAGGGCGGCCGCCGGGTCGGGTGAGCCGTCCGGTCGGCAGAACTCGCTGGCCGCCATCAGTCCGAGGCCCCGGACGTCGCCGATGCCGGGCGCCCCGGCGGCGACCGCCCGCAGGCCGTCCAGCAGCCGGACGCCCTGCTCGGCGGCGTTCTCCACCAGCCGTTCCTCGCGCAGCACGTCCAGGGTGGCCAGCGCGGCGGCGCAGGCCAGCGGGTTCCCGCCGTAGGTGCCGCCCTGGGAGCCGGGCCAGGCGCGCCGCATCAGGTCGGTCGGCGCGGCGAGGGCGGACAGCGGCAGGCCGCTGGCCAGTCCCTTGGCGGTGATCAGGACGTCGGGCCGGAAGCCCTCCTCGTCCGGGCGGGCCGGCTCGTACTGGTGGGCCCAGAACCGGCCCGTGCGGCCGAAGCCGCTCTGCACCTCGTCCACCACCAGCAGGAAGCCGTGCCGGTCGGCGCGCTCCCGCAGTCCGGCGAGGAACCCGGCCGGGGCGGGGACGTAGCCGCCCTCGCCGAGCACCGGTTCGACGAACAGGGCCGCCGTCTCGGCGGGCGCGGAGACAGTGGCCAGCACCTCGTCCAGCCCGCGCAGGGCGTGTGCCACCGCCTCCTCCTCGGACAGGCCGAGCCGGAAGGCGGCCGGGAACGGCGCCACCGCGACCCCGGGCACCAGCGGGCCGATGCCCGCCCGGTAGCGGATCCCGGCGGTGCTGAGCGCGGCCGCGCCCATGGTCCGGCCGTGGAAGGCGCCCTCGAAGACGATCACGTTCTGCCGCCCGGTGGCGTGCCGGGCCAGCCGCAGCGCCGCCTCCACGGCCTCGGTGCCGGCGGTGGCGTAGCACACCGAGTCCAGACCGGGCGGCAGCACCTCGCCCAACCGTTCGGTGAGGGTGAGTAGTTGGTCGTGCAGCACGGTGGTGTACTGGCCGTGCAGCAGCCGGCCGGCCTGTTCGCGGACGGCCTCGACCACCCTGGGGTGGCAGTGGCCGGTGCTGGTCACCCCCACTCCGGAGGTGAAGTCGAGGTAGCGGCGGCCGTCGGCGTCGTAGAGGTGGAGGCCTTCGCCGCGTACGGCGACGACGGGGGTGGCCTGCTTCAGCACGGGGGAGAGCTGGGACAACGGAGTCTGCCTTCTCTCGGAGCCTGTCGGGTCGGAGCCTGTCGGAGGTGAGCTGTCGGGTCGGGTCTCACGCCGGGTCGGGCCGGTCAGCGGGGCGGGTCGGGCCAGCGGGCGGGTCGGGTCAGCGGGGCGGCAGGTGACCGGCCTCCGCCGCCCAGGTCTGCGCGGCCGACCACCACTGCCGGCTCGGCGCGGTGAAGCGCACGCCCAGCCGGTCCAGCACCGAGGTGGTGTACGCGCTGTCCACCCGGACGTTGCGCTCCTCCTGCTGGGCCCAGGCGGCGGCCAGCCGGGCCGCCGTCGGGTGCTGCCGCTCGGCCCGGGCGAGGGCGGCGGTGAAGGTCTCGTCGTCGGTGAGCCGGACGGGCCGGCCGTGCGCGGAGAGCCAGCCGACGAGTTCGTCGTGCGGCGTCTCGTACGGGGTCTCGACGTGGTAGGCGCCGGGCACCGCGTACGGGTCGAGGGCGATCGCGGCGATCCCGGCGGCCACCGTGTCCACGTGCGAGAACGCGAAGGCGGTGCCCGGCCGGCTGGGGGCGGCGCCGGCCAGCAGGTAGCCGCGGACGAGCTGGTAGATCCGGTTGTCGCCGAGGTTGGCCTGGAAGGCGCCGGTCCGGCTGTGCGCGGCGATGTGGCCGCTGCGGTGGAGGTAGGCGGCGTGCCCGGTGGCCGCCCAGGCCCGGACGGCCTGCTCGGCCCGGTACTTGCTGCGCTCGTACGGGGTGCGGAAGTGCTGGCCGATCCACAGGTCGGCCTCGCTGAACCGGCGCGGCGGGCCGTCCACCCCGCCGGACACGGCCAGCGTGGAGACGTGGTGCAGCCGGGCCTGCGGGGTGTGCTCGTCGACCCAGCCGAGCAGCCGGCGCACCGCCGTGTGGTTGGCGCGCTCCAGGTCGTCGGGTGAGGCGACCAGCCGGACGTCCGCGGCCGCGTGCACCACGATCCGGGCGTCCCGGGCCCGTTCCAGCCCGGCCGGGGAGAGGCCGAGGCCGTCCCGGTCGATGTCCCCGGCGACGACGTGGGCCCGCTCGCCGGCCAGCCGCCGTACGGCCGCGGCGTCGTCGGCGGCCCGGACCAGGCAGGTGACCACCGCGCCGCGCCGCCGGAAGGCGTCCAGCAGGTGCCGTCCGAGGTAGCCGGTGGCGCCGGTGAGCAGCACCCGGGCGGGTTCGCGGACGGCGGCCCGGGCGGTGGGTGCGACCCGGGCGTGCAGCAGCTGCCCGGAGGTGGACAGCGGCGAGCGGACGGGCTTGTCCGCGGTGGGCCCGGCGAGGGCCCTGGCGAAGCGGTCGAGGATCCGCCGGGCGGCCGGATGGGCCACCGTGGGCCACCCGTACACCAGGTCGGCGACGAGGCGTTGCTCCACGATCCGTGCGGTGAGCCGCAGCCGGTACAGCGGATCGCCGCCGGCGCAGCGGGCCGCACCGGCCTGTTCGTCGGCGATGGTCCAGTCGAGCGCGGGTTCCTCGGGCAGCCGGAAGGTGCCGAGGAAGTTGAAGCCGACGTCCGGACGCGCCCCGGGCGCGTCCATCGGCCGGACGGGCGTCTCGCGCAGCCGTCGTGCCGTCTCCGCCGGGCCGGCCCCGGCCGAGGGGTCCAGTTCGACGTGCTTGACGGCGGTGAACCAGCCGACGGTGTCCAGGTGTTCGCCCGGGTCGCCGACGGTGTCCCGGCCGTGGGTCTCGACCTCCACCGCGAGCCGGGGCTCGCCGCGCCGGGGGCCGACGGCGCCGGCGAAGGCGTCCAGCAGGACGGCCTCCAGCCCGGCTCCGCCGCCGTGTCGGGCGACCAGTCGGGCGGTGGCGGCGGCGTCCAACGCCCAGCTGAGCGCGGCCGGTTGGGTGGGCGGGCCGGGATCGGCGGCGGGTGACACCGGAGCCGCCGGAGGGGCGGCCGCCGCCCACTGGTAGAAGTCGGGCGTGGGCGGCAGCTCGACCGGTCGCCGGTCGGACGCCCCTTCGTCGGACACCGCGCCGTCGGACACCCCTTCGCCGGACACCGCGCCGTCGGGCACAACCCGGCCGGGCACAACTCGGTCGGACACCGCGCCGTCGAGCACCGCGCGGTAGGCCTGGGCGAGGTCGTCCAGCAGGATCCGCCAGGACAGCCCGTCGACCACCAGGTGGTGGGCGATCAGCGCGAGCCGCTGGTCGGTGCCGGGCGGGCCGGTGAACAGGTGGGCGCGCAGCAGCCGGCCGGCCGCCGGGTCGAGGCTGCGGTGGAGTCCGGTGCAGACCCCGGCGACGGTGTCGGCGATCGCACTGGTGGCGCGGGGGATGTGGGAGTGGGAGAGCGGGTCGAGGTCCGTGACGGCGAGTGGTTCGCCGGGGCCGTCCGGGCGGACGGGTCGGCGCAGCGCCGGGTGGCGTTCCAGGACGGCCGCGAGGGCCGCCGAGAGCGCGGCCGGGTCGACGGCGGTGCGGCAGCGCAGCAGGACGGACTGGTTCCAGTGCCGCAGGTCGTCGACCGACCGCTGCTGGTACAACCAGCGCTGGGCAGGGGCGAGTTGACCGCCTCCGCGCTGCTGCGGCGCCGGACCGGCGGCGCCGACGGGCACGGCCGCCGACGCCAGTCCGGCGGCCGTCGGGTGCCGGTAGAAGTCCTCGTAGGCGACCCTCAGCCCGGAGCGCCGCAACAGGGCGATGGTGCGCATGGCGAGGATGGAGTCCCCGCCGAGGCCGATCACGTCCGTCCGCGGTCCGACGCCGGGCAGTCCGAGCGCGCCGGCCCAGAACCGGGCGATCTCCGCGGCCAGGCCGTCCCCCGCCGGCCCCGCCGGCTCGGCGCGGGCCTCGACGAGCCGGTCCACCAGCTCGGCCAGCCGGGCCCGGTCCAGCTTGCCGTTCGGCCCGAACGGGAAGTCGGGCAGCACCAGGATCGGCTGCGGCACGGAGTAGCCGGGCAGCCGGTCGCGTAGGTGGTCGACCAGCCCCGCCATCTCGACGGCCGGGTCCAACAGCCTTACTGTGCCGATCAGTTGGCTCCCGAACGCGGTCTCCCGCAGCAGCGCCGCGGAGCCGGCCACGCCCGGGTACCCGTCCATCGCCCGCTCGACCTCGGCGAGGTCGACCCGGTACCCCCGGACCTTCACCTGGCGGTCCGCCCGGCCGAGGAACACCAGGTGCCCGTCGGCCCGTCGGCGGCACAGGTCGCCGGTGCGGTACATCCGCCGGCCGTCCCGCCGGACGAAGCCGCGGGCGGTCTCCTCGGGCCGCCCGAAGTACCCGGCGCTGACGCCCCGCCCGCCGATCAGCAGCTCCCCGGCCGTACCGTCGGCCACCGCCCGCCCGGCGCCGTCGACCAGGGTGAGCAGCACCTCACCGATGCCGTCGCCGATCGGTACGGTCGGTTCCCCGTCGGGCAGTTGGCGGGCGGTGGTGGCCAGGAAGCAGGTCGCGCCGACGGTCGTCTCGGTCGGTCCGTAGTGGTTGACCAGCCGCTCGGTGACACCGTCGTCGAGCAGGGCGGCGGCGAGCGGACGCGGCAGGGCCTCGCCGCCGAGCAGCAGGGTGCGCAGCGGCGGGGTGCCGGCAGGGCGGCCCTCCAGCAGGGCGGTCAGGTGCGAGGGGGTGGTCTTGAGGGTGTCGACCCCGGCCCGGCGCAGGGTGGTCCAGAAGGCCGCCGGGTCCCGCACCTCGTGGTCGGGGACGACGTGCACGGAGCCGCCGGTGGCCAGGGCGAGCAGCCAGGCGGTGTGGCCGAGGTCAGCGGCGAGCGTGGTGACGTGCGCGAGGGTGGGGGCGTCGGCCTCGGTGAGTCCGAGCCGGTCGGCCAGCGCGTGCGCGTAGTGGACGGCGTTGGCATGGGTGACGGCGACCGCCTTGGGCTCGCCGCTGGATCCGGAGGTGAAGGACAGGTACGCCGGGTCCTCCCCGGTGGGCTCGCCGCCCAGCCAGGCCGGTCCGGCCGGGGGAAGGCCCGGATCGCCCGGACCGCCGGGACCGCCCGGAACGTCTGAGACGCCCAGCCCGCCCAGGACGTCCACCACCTCCACCCCGCCCCGGACCGGGCCGCCCGGCCTGCCCGGCCTGCCCGGTCCGCCCGGTCCGCCCGGTCCGCCCGGCCCACTCTCGGTGGCGAGCACCCGCCCCACCCCGACGGCCGCCAGCCGCCGGGCCAGGTCGGCCGCCGTCCAGTCCGGGTCGGTCAGCACGGCGGCCGCGCCGGAGCGCAGCACCCCGTGCAGCAGCACCAGCATCCGGGCGTCCCGGGGCCCGAGCAGGGCGACCCGGTCGCCGCGCCCGGTGCCGTCGGCGGCCAGTCGGGCGGCGATCCGCCCGGCGGCGGCGTCCAGGGTGCGGTGGTCGAGGGTGCGCAGGCCGTCGCTGACCGCGGGCCGGTCGGGGTGGGTGCGCGCGAGGTGGGACAGCAGCGCGCTGAGCGAGCCGGTGGCGGGGGTGGACCGGACGTGCTGCGTCGCGGAGGTCACGCCGGCTTGTCCCCCGTCCGGGCCCTCCGGGCCGATTCGGCCTGGACCGCCGATGGGGCGAGGACGGCCGGGTCGCCCGCCAAGTACCCGTCCAGTCCGGTGTGTTCGGACAGCCGGCCGGCCAGCTCCCAGGCCAGCATGCGGTGCAGGCCGTCGACGTGGATCAGTCCGCGCCGGACGGCCAGGCCCGCGTAGTCGCGGTGGTCGACCGGCGCGGTGGCGAGGTAGAGCGTGCTGAAGGGCGCCCGGCGGAGCAGCCGCAGCTTCGCCGCGCAGAGCGGGTTGGCCGCCGCCCAGTCGGCGCCGCCGGAGCGGACGCGTTCGGCCGCGCCGGCGACGGTCAGCCCGGTGCGCGGGACGAGTTCGCGCGCACCGCCCTCGCTGAGGTGCCAGGGCAGGACGACGCCGAGGACATCGGCCCGGGTGAGCCGGATCCGCCACCAGCCGCCGGGGATCACGGCGGCGCGTTCGAGGTTCTCCTCGCCGTACAGGTTGGTGTTCGCCTCGTGGGCCCGCTCCACCGGATGGTCCCGCAGGTAGGCGTCGTGCACCTCGGAGTAGGCGACGGCGGTGACGATCTCCACGGCAGTGCTCCTCAGACGGTTCAGACGGTTCCGGTGTACTCGGTGAAGTGGTGTTCCGCGAACAGGTCGGGCCACTGGCCGTCGGCCAGGTCCAGTTCGCGGGCCCGGGCGAGCATCCGCCGCCAGTGCGGCTTCACCGGGCGCCAGCGCGCTCCGACCTGGCAGTAGGAGGCGTCGATGAAGTAGCGGGGCCGGCCGGGCCCCTCGGGCGCCGGTCTGCGGGTGTGGAACAGTGCCGAGTTGAGCAGCACGGTGGTGCCGGGCGCCAGCCGGTCGAGGACCACCTCGCCGGGCAGTTCGCCGGTGCCGTGGTGGGCGTAGGCGCTCTTGTCGGCGGCGGTGCGGTGCGAGCCGGGCAGGACGGCCAGGCTGCCGACCGTGTCGTCCAGGCCGCCGAGGTAGTGCAGCGCGTGGACCATCAGCAGCGAGGGGTCGGCGCCGTCGTTCGGCTCGTAGTCGTGGTGCCAGGGCTTGCCGGGGATGTCGGGGGCCTGGCGGTCGCTGTGCAGGTGGTGGAAGACGAAGTTCGGGCCGATCAGGCCGGTCAGCGCCCGCAGCAGCGGCGGGTGGGTGAGCAGTTCGCCGTGGGCGGGGAGCTCCAGTTCCAGCACCGGGGGCGGCCCGTACCGGTCGGGGTCGGTGCAGGCGGCGATCGAGCGGGCCCGCAGGCCCTCGTCCACCCAGCGGTCCACCTCGGGGGCGAGGCGTTCGCGCAGTGCTTCGGGGAGCAGTCCGGGCAGGACCAGGTAGCCGGACTCCAGGAACTGACGGCGGTACTCGGTGTCGAGGGCCTCACGCCCGGTGGAGAACAACGTCACCGTACCGACCCCCTCCTTCCGTTCGACGGGACGCACAGCGGGTGCGTCGGGCAAGGGCACAACGGGACGCGGTACGGGCAAGGGGGCACACGGGTCCGTCCAGACTTCGGGTGGCGGCGGTGTCGCCCGTCGTCGCCACAGACAGCTGGGATCGCGGTCACCACGAAGAGGCACGCGATGACCACGCAAGGTGATTCCGCCCCAGGAGTATGAACCGGTCTTCGCGTCCACGACAAGAGCAATGCCAACCCGTGGACACCTTCCCGCCACCGTGCCGTTCAGCTCCGGCCACCAGTTGATTCCCTCCCCACCGGAAACTCCGGCCCTCCCCCGCCCCGATGATTCGCCGTCGGAACAGCGGATGCGGCAGAGTTGCGCCATGAGCGTTGACGCCCGGAGTCTCCAGCACAGCCCCGGACCGGCCAGGCGGCGGCCGGTCCAGCAGCGCAGCCAGGAGCGGTACGGCCGCATCCTGGACGCCTGCGCCGGGCTGCTGGACGAGGTCGGGGCGACCGCGCTCACCACCAAGGAGGTCGCCCAGCGCGCCCAGGTGCCGATCGGCACCCTGTACCAGTTCTTCGCCGGCAAGGAGGACCTGCTGGCCGCCCTCGCCACCCGCAACCTCGACCACTACCTCCAGCGCCTGGACGCCCGGCTGGCCAGGTCGGTGAACCCGGTCGGCCCGGCCGGGTTCACCGACCTGGCCGTGGAGGAGTTCGTCGCGATGAAGCGCGCGGTGCCCGGCTTCGGACAGGTGGACTTCGGGCTGTCCGGCACGGCGGTCCCGGCCGGGGTGCGGGACGAGACCCACCTGCTGGACGCGAGCGTGGACAACAACACCGCCGTCGCCCTGCGGCTGCAGGCCCTCGGCGGCGAGTTGTTCGAGGCGGGCGACCCGGCGGCCACCACGCTCGCCCTGCGGGTCGCCCTGGAGGCGGCCGACGCGGTGCTCAAACTGGCGTTCCGGGGGGACCCTCAGGGCGATCCGGCCCTGATCGCCGAGTGCAAGCGGCTGGTGCGCGGTTACCTCGTGCAACGACTGCCCGCCCGCTGACGCCCGGCCCACCGGCCCCGCGCATCCCGTCCGTCCGAGCCGTTGCGAGGCCGTCGCCCGCGCAGCACAGTGGATAGCGGAAACGGCCGCACGACCCGAGGAGCAGACCATGCACGCAGCGGTAGGTGACCAGCTCCACATCCACAGCAGCCGGGTGGGTATGACGGACCAGACCGGCGAGATCATCGAGGTGCGCGGCACCAACGGCGAACCGCCGTACGTAGTCCGCTTCGACGACGGCCACGAGGGCCTGATCTACCCCGGCCCCGACTGCAACATCGAATCCCGCCTGGCGGAACGCTGACCCACCTCCCCACCACCCCGCGCCGCGCCCGGGCGAGGTGGTGAGGAGCGGTGTCCGCACCGACGACCCCCCTGCCCGGGGCGCTCTCCGGGCTCGCGCCACTGCTGGACCACTACGGGTACCTGGCGGTGGCGCTGCTCGTGCTGCTGGACAACTGCGGCATCCCGGTGCCGGGGCAGACCATCCTGGTGCTCGCCTCGGTGTACGCGGGCACCGGGCACCTGGACCTCGCCGCCGTCCTGCTGATCGCGGTGGCCGCCGCCACCGTCGGCAACAGCCTGGGCTACCTGATCGGCCACACCGGCGGGCGCGCCTTCGTCCACCGCTGGGGCCGGTACGTGCTGCTCACCCCGGCCCGGATGGAACGCGCGGACGGCTTCTTCGCCCGGCACGGCGGCAAGGTCGTCGCGGTCGCCCGCTTCGTGGACGGGCTGCGCCAGTACAACGGCATCATCGCCGGGACCACCGAGATGCCCTGGCGCCGCTTCTCCGTCTTCAACCTGCTCGGCGCCGTGCTGTGGACGGCCGTCTGGGGCACCTTCGGGTACGTCGCCGGGGCCAACATCGGGACGGTGTACCGGACGGCGATCCGCTACCAGCTCTGGTTCGCGATCGGGCTCGGCGTGCTGGTCGCGGTGTTCCTGCTGCGGCAGGTGCTGCGCTACCGGCGCCGGCGCCGCGAGGACGCCGACACCTCCGGCGACGGCGCCGCCGGGGAGGACGGCGCCTCAGGGGGTGACGCCGCCGGGGACGACTCGGCCAGCAACGGCTCGGCGCGCGGCTAGCCCAGCGGGAACACCTCGAAGGGCACCGCGAAGCGCGTCCCCAACCGGGTGCCCGCGCCCCGGCCGAAGCCCTCCAGGAACTCCCGGGGCTCCGCCATCGCCCCACCCAGCCCGGCGAGGTACGCCCTGTGCTCCGCCAGCGAGGCGACGCCCAGGTCGAAGGTGTCGGTGGAGTCCACCGCGTGCCGGGCCTCGGGCGAGGCGGCCGCCCAGATCTGCCGGACCCCGTTCCAGGGCTCGTGGCCCTCGTCCAGCAGTTCGCGGAACACCCAGCGGTTCCCGGCGTCGCGCACGCCGTCCAGGGTGGCCCGGCCGACCGCGATGTGGTCGGCCTGGTTGAGGAGCACCCCGCCGTAGGTGTCCCGGAAGTTGCTGGTGATCACGATGTCCGGGCGGTGCCGGCGGACCACCCGGGCGATGTCGCGGCGCAGCGGCAGGCCGTACTCGACCACGCCGTCCGGGTGGCCGAGGAACTCGACGGTCTCCACCCCGACGACGCGGGCGGAGGCGAGCTGCTCGGCCTCGCGCAGCGGTCCGCACTGCTCGGGGGCGAGCGAGTCGATGCCGGCCTCGCCGCTGGTGACCATCACGTAGATCACCTTCTTGCCCTGGGCCGTCCAGCGGGCGACGGCGGCGGCGCCGCCGTACTCCATGTCGTCGGGGTGGGCGACGATCGCCACCGCGGTCTGCCAGTCCTCGTCGACGGGCTCGAAGGGCTCGGGGACCTGCTCGGTCATACTGCTGTTCCCTCTCACGCGGCTCACCTGGCTCATGGTCATACGGTCGTACCGCAGGAGACTCTAGAAGGCGGAGGTCCCGAGGCCTCGTCAGACACCCGTCCCACCACCGGGCTTGGCTTGCCCCTGACGCACGCGTCAGGGGTTAGCGTCCGGGCATCCCGCGGCGGACCGGCCGCCGCACCCTCCCTCCCGCGAGGAGCCCCGTCATGCCCCTGCCCGGCACCGCCCGCGTCGTGCGACTGGCCACCCGTCCGCACGGACTGCCCACGCCCCGGGACTTCACCATCGCCGACGAGCCGCTGCCCGCGCCCGGACCCGGCCAGGTACTGGTCCGCAACAAGGCCTTCCTGGTCTTCCCCGGCCTGCGCACCCTGATCGGCGGCGAGGCCACCGGCGTGCCGCTCCCCGCCATCGACCCCGGCGACGCGCTGTTCGGCCCGGCCCTCGGCGAGGTGCTGGCCGCCCCGGACGGCGGGCCGCTGCGCCCGGGCGACCTGGTCACCCACCTCTCCGGCTGGCGGGAGGGGCTCGTCGCCGACGCGGCGCGGTTCACCCCCGTCCCGGCGGACTTCCCGGACCCGCTGGCCCTGGTCTCGGTCGGCTCGGCCGGCTACGGCGGACTGACCCGCACCGCCGCACTGCGCCCCGGAGACGTGGTGCTGGTGACCGGAGCGGCGGGCGCGGTCGGCACGGTGGCCGGACAGATCGCCCGGCTGCTCGGCGCCGCACGGGTGATCGGCACCACCCGCTCGCCCGCCAAGGCGAAGCGGCTCACCTCCGAACTCGGTTACGACGCCGCCCTGGTGCCCGGCGAACGCCCGCTCGCCGAGCAACTGGCCGAGGCCGCGCCCGAGGGCGTCGACGTGGTGCTGGACCTGGTCGGCGGCGACCAGCTGACCGCCGCCGTGGACGCGGCCCGGCGCGGCGCCCGGATCGCCGTGGTCGGTGCCCTGGCCGGCCAGCTCGACCCGGCGACACCGGGCAGCAGCGCGCCCGCCGTGATCGACGGCTTCCGGATCTGCGTCCTCGGCCTGACCCTGCGCGGCTTCACCGTCGCCGACCATCCGGATCTGGACGCCGAATGGCACCGGCGCCTCGGCGACTGGCTTCGCACCGGCGAACTCACCGTCCCCCACACCTCCGTCGCGGGCATCGATCAGGCCCCGCACGCGTTGGTCCGGTTGTTCACCGGCGACACCTTCGGAGCGACCCTCGTGGAGCTCTGAGCACCGAGGAGGCGGGATGCGGATCGGCGACGCGGCAGCCGCGGCGGGCACCACCCCCAGGGCCCTGCGCTTCTACGAACAGCGCGGCCTGCTGCCGCCACCGGCCCGCACCCCCTCCGGGCAGCGCGAGTACGGCCCCGGGGAGGTCGCCAGGGTCCGGGCGATCCGCCGACTGCTGGCCGTCGGGCTGACGGTGGACGACCTGGTCAGCCGGGTGCACCGGTTCGACCTGCTGGACGCGGACCCGCCCCGGCGCTGCTCCGCCGAGCCCGGCTCGGAGACCTTCGCCCCCGTGGTGTCCGCCCGGCTCGCCGCCCTGGACGCCGAGATCGCCCGGCTCACCGCCCTGCGGAACGGACTCGCCCGACTCGCCGCGACGGGGGACGCGGGCGGGCCGGGCGAGCACTGATGGGCCGTCAGTTCGACCGTCAGCTCGTCTCGACGGCGAGCCGGGCGGCCGGCCGGGGCTGCGGCCAACTGATCCGGGTGGCGCAGAGGGAGACGACCGCGGCGGAGGCGGCGACGGCGGCCATGCCCCAGACCAGGCTGGTGCCGCCGGCGATGAAGCCGATCACGGCGGGCCCGGCCAGCAGGCCGGTGGTGCCCATGGCGGCGACCAGGGAGAGCGCGTCGGGGCCCTGGCGGGCGGCGGCGACGTAGACGCACGGGGTGACGGCGGCGACACCGAGGCCGACGCAGGCGAAGCCGAGCAGGGTCGGTACGACGCCGCCGGCCAGCAGGGCCAGGGCGAGGCCGAGTCCGGCCAGCAGGCTGCCGGTGCGGACGATCCGGCCGTCGCCGAGGCGGGTGCGCCAGCCGTCGGCGAAGATCCGGGCGCAGACCATCATCACGGAGACGACGGCGATGCCCAGCGGCGCGATCCCGGCGCCCGCGTGCACCACGTCCTTGAGGTAGAGCGCCGACCAGTCGTTCATCGCGCCCTCGGTGACGGTGCCGAAGACCATCGCCAGACCCATCCAGAGGGTGGCCGCGGCGGGCAGGACGAAGCGGCGCTTCCGCTCCTTCTCCGTGGCCGCCGCGGGCTCGGAGCCGTCGGCTGCCGTCGGCCCGTCGGCCAGCAGGCCCGGCCGGGCGGCCACCACCAGCAGCGCCAGCAGCGCGGCGGCCAGGCCGAAGTGGACGGCGAGGGTGCCGGTGAAGGCGTTCACGCCGGAGGCCAGCAGGGCGGCCAGCAGCGAGCCGGCGCTGAAGGTGGCGTGCAGCCTGGACATCGTGGTGCGCTCGAAGCGGGCCTCCAGCGCGGCGCCCTGGGCGTTCATCGCGACGTTCAGGCAGCCGACCGCGACGCCGTCGCAGAACAGCACCAGCAGGGTGACCGGATAGTTCGGCACCACCGACAGTGCGAGCAGGATCACGCCCAGGGCGAGCGCGGACAGCACCGAGAGCAGCCGGGAGCCGAGCCGCCGCATCAGCACCGTGACCAGCGGGAAGGACACCGCCGCGCCGATCCCGCAGGTCATCAGCAGCAGGCCGATCTGGGCCTCGCCCAGGTCGAGCCGGGCCTTGAGCGCGGGCACCCGGGAGACCCAGGTCGCGTACTGCAGTCCGAGGACGAAGAACAGTGCGCCGATGGCCAGTTGGGACCGGCGGAACTCGTCGCGTGCGGGGGAGGACATGTGCATCAGCCCACTTCGGCTCTGGGCGCGGATCCGAGGGTCGGGTCCGCGGGATTCGGGGCGCGGTCCAGCGGCTTCGCCATGTAGACCGCCTCGGCGCCGTAGCTCGCGGGCAGTCCGACCTCGGGCCGGGCCCGGTAGCCCAGCCGGGTCCACAGCACCTCGGAGCCGCGCACGGCGACCAGCGAGAGGGTGCGGTGACCGGCCGCCCGGCCGGCCGCCTCCAGGTGCCGGAGCAACCGTGGGGCCAGGCCCCGGCCGCGGGCCCGCTCGGCGATCACCAGGTCGTGGGCGTGCAGGTTGCTCTGCTCGCGCCGCAGGACCGCGCCGTCGGAGGCCCGGCTGAGGTCCGGGCAGCGGAACAGCGGGTACGGCAGGGCGAGCAGGTAGCCGGCGAAGCCGTCCGCGTCCTCCAGCACGAAGCAGGTCGACGGCGAGGCGCGGTGCCGGGAGCGCAGCGCCTCGCCCCCCTCGGACAGGCCGCTGGCGGCGTAGGCCCGCTCCTCGGCGGCGATCACCTCGGGCCAGTCGGTGTCGCGGAGCAGCCGGATCAGGGTGTCGGTCATGGGTGTCCGCCGTCCGGCACCGGGCCGCCGACGCAGGTGTACGGCAGCGGTGCGAAGCCGTTGAACCCCTGGGTGGCGTAGGCGGTCGCGTACGCGCCGCAGGAGTGGATCCACACCGGGTCGCCGGAGGCGACCGCGCGCGGGACCCGTACCGGGCCGCCGTCCTGGGCGTACGCGTCGTCGCTGTCGCAGGTCGGGCCGGCCACCACGGCGTTGACGAACTGGCCGCCGGGGTGGGTGGGGAACTCCAGCCGGTACTGCAGCTGGTCCATCTCGTAGAGGCCGTTGAACTTGCCGCAGCTCAGGTAGAGCCAGTCCTCGCGGGTGCCGTCGAGCCGGTGGCGGGAGGAGAGCCGGGCGACGTGGGCGCGGATCGCGCCGTGGTCGGCGACCAGGTGGCGGCCGGGCTCCAGCAGGAAGTCCAGCGGGGCGGCGTTGACGGCGCGCAGCCGTTCCATGCCCTCGCGGAGCACCGTGAACATCTTGTCCAGCGGCGGTTCGAGCGGCCGGCCGCGCCGGTCGAGCACCCCGAGGGCGGGCAGTCCGCCGCCCAGGTTGATCCGCTCCGGGGTGATGCCGCGCCAGTTGAGCGCCTCCAGGACGGCCGCCAGCGATTCGATCGCCGCGGCCCAGGCCTCGGCGGTCATCTGCTGGGAGCCGACGTGCACGGACAGGCCGGACGGCACCAGCCCGGCGGTGCGGGCGGCGCCGAGCACCCGCAGGGCGTCCTCGGGCGAGCAGCCGAACTTGTGGCTGAGGCCCCACAGGGCACCCTCGCCGGTGGTCGCGATGCGGCAGAACACCCGTGAGCCAGGGGCGTGTTCGGCGATCGCGGCGACGTCCTCCAGGCTGTCGGTGGCGAAGTCGCGCACGCCCAGCCGGTAGGCCTCGGCGATGTTGCGGTCGGACTTGATGGTGTTGCCGTAGTGGATCAGTTCGGGGGCCACCCCGGTGCGCAGCGCCTGGGCGATCTCCTGCGGGCTGGCCGCGTCGAAGCCGGAGCCGAGCCCGGCGAGGTGGCCGAGCACCTCGTCGACGGGGCAGGCCTTCATCGCGAACCGGACGGCCACACCGGGCAGTTCGGCGCACAGCGCGGCGTACTGGCGGCCGATGCCGGCCAGGTCGTAGACGACGGTGTCCTCGGTGGCGGCGGCGAGCGCGGCGCGCAGGGCGCCGTGGTCGTGCTGGTCGGGGCGGGGCACGCGGTCGGCGTGCACGGTGGCGGCCGCGGTCGGGGCGCGGTGGTTGGTCCTCTCGTGCTCGGGCCGCTCGCGCGCCTCGGCGGGGTGACGCGGCTCGGTGGTCGGACGTGGTTCAGTGCGTGTCACGTGTGAGCTCCCGGTGCGGCTGGCTACCACGGCAGCCGGTCGGCGGGCGTGGTCTTGCTCGCCCGCACCAGCGGGCCCCACGCGTCGATCAGCAGGGCGAAGTCCTCGATGTCCGCCTGCGCCTCGTCGAGCAGCCGTGCCCGTCGGGGCGCCAGGTGGTCGGCGAACTCGGCGTACCTGCCGCCGAGTCGCCGGTAGCAGCGGTCGAGTTCGGCGAGTCGCCGGTGGTTCTCGGCGCGGTCCGTCGTGGCGCTGCGGCGGGCGGAGTCGGCGATCGCCGCGGGGCGGACGTGGTGGTGCTCGTCGAGCAGGGCCTCGCCGGCCCGTTCCATCTCGGAGTAGACCGGGTGGAGGTAGAGCATGGAGAGCAGGAACTTGGCGTAGCGCTCCTGGTAGGCGGTGAAGCCGGAGCCGGTGCGCCGTTCCGGGGTGTAGTAGTTGACGATGTGCCGGTTGTGGGTCACCCCGGGCAGGGTGGCGTCGTGCACGAGGTGGTGCAGGAAGTAGTCGCTGCCGATGGTGTCGGTGGCGGGCGGCAGCGGAACGCGTTCGTAGACCTCGTGGTCGAGGGCGATGTTGCACATGTCGATCCGCCAGATGTCGGGCCGGTCGAGCACGGCGCGGTCGGCGGTGAAGGGTTCGGTGCCGCCGCCGGTGAAGGACTCGGCGACGAGTTCCCGCCGTTCCTCCTCGGTGGCTCCGGTGGGCGCCCAGAGCGCGACCAGGTCGTGGTAGGTCTGCGGGTCGAGGGCGCGGATCTCGCCGAGGTCGACGGAGAGTTCGCCGATGAAGGAGGCGCCGACCAGGGCGACCGGCTTGTCGGCGTGCGCCGGGTCGAGGGTGTGCTCGGTGACGGCGGCGGCCGCGTCGGCGGCCTTGAGGCCGATGGTGGCGAGTTCGTGGTCGATCGGGAACACCGGTGCGCCGTCGTGCCACTGGTAGCGGCTGTCGGAGTCGCGGCGGTGCACGGAGGCGCAGCCGAGGGCGGCGGCCAGCAGGAACGCCCGGTTGGTGCAGGCGCCGTAGGAGACGGCGTCGGGGAGCATCAGGTCGAGCAGCTTCTCGGGCTCCGGGAGTCCGGCGTTCTCCGTCCCGGCGTTCTCCGTCCCCGCGTTCTCCGTTCCCGCGTTCTCCGTTCCCGCGTTCTCCGTCCCGGAGTTCTCCGCCCCGGCGCGCTCGAACACGGTGCGCTCGAACACGGCGCGCTCGAACACGGCGCGCTCGATCACGGCGCTCAGGAAGGCGCGTTGGGCGTCCTCGTCCAGGTGGTGGGTGACCACGCCCTCGGCGGCCGGGAGTGCGGCGACGGCCGCGGCGTGCCGGGCGCGGGCCGCCGGGTCGGCGGAGTCGAGCACCAGATAGTGCACCCGGACGCCGAAGGCGCGGGCGGCGTGGGCGGCTTCGGTGCCGATCGCGGTGATGGTGTCCGCGCACTCGCGGTTGGTGGGCAGGGTCAGGCAGACGGCGCGCACGGACGCTCCCCTTCGGGCTGCTCGAAGGTGCGGCCGGTCCAGGACCGCAGGCCGAGCAGCTTCTCGCCGAGTTCGGTGAGTTCGGCCGGTCCGTAGCGCAGCGCCTCGGGCCGGTCGGCGTCTCCGACCAGGGTGCGGTTCCAGTCGGGGGTGGAGAGGGTGCGCCAGGACTCCACCCGGGAGCGGCGCAGCGGCTCGGCCTCCTCCAGGGCGGGCATCATGGCGAGGTACTGCACCGAGCGCACGCCGTCCGCGGAGGTGTTGGGCGCGACGCCGTGGGCGAGCAGGCCGTTCCAGATCAGCAGGTCGCCGGCCTTCAACTCGGGCCGCACGACCGGGAACTCGGCGCGGTCGATGTCCGGGCGGATCGGGTCGCGGTCGGCGGGCTGGGTAGCCTGCCACTCGTTATGGCGGCGGAACAGCTCCGGGTCGCACTGGAAGCCGCCGTGGTCGGGGGCGGTGTCGTTGAGCGCGATGATGCCCTGGACGCGCTGCGGGAGCATGGCCCGGGTGGTGTCGACGTCCCAGTGGAGTTCGATGTCGAAGCCCTGCTCGGTGGGTTCGATGAGGGCGCGGTCGCGGTTGCGCACGTTCGGCGGGTTGAGGTTGAGCCGGTCGAGGGTGACCCACAGCTCCTCGCAGTCCCAGACGTCCACGAAGGCGTCGTAGACGCGCTGCGACTGGCGGCTGTCCCAGATGAGTTGGTGGTGGTAGGCCTCGACGAAGCCGTAGATGTGCAGGTGCTGGTCGAGTTCGTCGCGGTGGTCGCGCTCGCGGTACCAGTCCTCGGGGCGGTCGGGCGACAGGCCCTGGAAGTCCCAGGCGAAGTCGAGCAGTCGGCGTGCGGCCTCGGCCGGGATCGCCTGCTCGACGACGACGTAGCCGTAGGTCTGCCAGTGCGCGAAGTCCGCCTCGGAGAGCACCCGGAGCGGGTGCTTCTTGCGCAGTTCACGCAGGGCGGTTCCGGCGAGGTAGCTCTCGGTGTCGGCGCTGAAGTAGGGGCGCTGCGAGGCGGCCCGGTACAGATATCCCTCGGGGTGTTCGTCAGGGCTCGGCATGGGCGGTCACTCCGTGGTTCGTGGTCGATGCAGCGCTTCCTCGGGCGCCCGGTGCGGGCGCGGCGAGCCGGTGGCCGGTCGTCGGCCGGAAGGGGAATTCGTGGCGCGGACCGATGGCCCGTCCGCATGCGCTCCTTCTCGCCCCGGCCCCCGAGCGGCGCACTACGCCACGTCAGGGGGCCAACTCACCCGCCCGGCACGGGCACTTACCCCGCATCAGCCTTCGCCGGGCCGCGCTTCCCCATACGTTGGACTAGACCAACTAATGGTGTCAACCCTTTCCCGCAGGTAACCGATTGGGAAATCAGCGCAGTTCACAGCGCCTCTGGGTTCGCTTTATGTTTCGCAGACTGACATAAGGGCGGGTATGTTTCGGAAATTGACATAACCGCGAAGGGTGAACCGAACCGGCCCGCCGTACGTTGGGTCTGTGGCACGCACCCGGCTGGCACCCATCCGACTGGCACGCGCCCGGACGGCACGCACCCGGCCGGCACGCGCCCGGCCGACCCCGCCCCGCTGGCTGACCGAGGGCCTGCGGCCCCAGGACGCGCCGGTCCCCTGGGCCGCGGCGGCCCGTGCCGCGGTGGCGCTCGCCGCCCCGCTCGCCGTCGGCACCGCCACCGGCCGTACCGGCTACGGCGCGCTGGTGTCGATGGGCGCGCTGTCCGCCGTCATCGGGGACACCGCGGACGCCTACCGGATGCGGGTGTTCAACATTGCCGTGCCGCAGTCGTTCGGCGCCCTCGGGGTGCTGGCCGGCACCCAGGTGTACGGCTCCGGCTGGACGGCCGTGGCGGTGCTGACCGTGGTCGCGCTGCTCTCCGGCATGATCTCCTCGGTCGGCGCGGTCGCCTCCGTCTCGGGCCTGCTCCTGCTGCTGAACGCGGTGGTCGGGGCCGGCCTGCCGATGCCCTCCCCGTGGTGGCTGCCGCCCGCCCTGTTGCTGCTCGGCGGCCTGCTGGTGCTCGCCCTCACCCTGCTCGCCTGGCCGATGCGCGGGGGCACGCCCGAGCGCGCCGTGGTCGCCGACACCTACCGGGCGGTGGCCGCACTCCTGGAGGCCACCGGTTCCCCCGGGTACGAGGACCGCCGCCGGGCGCTCACCCAGTCGCTGAACCATTCCTACGACCTGCTGCTGGCCCGCCGGGCCCGCCGGCACGGCCGCTCCGCCACCCTGGTGCGCCTGCTCGCCCAGCTCAACGCGCTGATCCCGGTGGTCGAGGGCGCCGCGGCGGCCCAGCTGCGCCCGCCCGACTACGGTCCGCTGTCGCCCGCCTACCCGGCCGCCGTGCGCGAGCTGGCCGAGTCCGTCGCACGGGGCCGCTCCGGCCCCGCTCCCCCGCCGCCAGTGCTGCCCGAACCACGCGGCCCCTCCACCCGGGCGCTGGCCGAGGCGATCGGGCACGCCGCCACCGTCGTGCACGAGCCCGAGCCCGACCCGTACGCGGCCGCCGACCGGCTGGGCCGGCCCGCCGGCCTGGAGGTGCGGGCCCGCCGGACGGCCCGCGCGCTGCTGCTGTCCGGCGCCTCCTGGCGGTACGGGCTGCGCCTGGCACTGTGCATCGGGCTGGCCCAGGTGCTGGTGTCGGTGATCGCCGTGCCGCGCTCGTACTGGGTGGCGCTGACCGTCACCTTCGTGCTGAAGCCGGACTTCGGCTCGGTGTTCTCCCGCGCGGTGCTGCGCGCGGTCGGGACGGCCACCGGGCTGCTGATCGCGATCCCGGTGCTGGCCGAGGTGGAGCGCGGCTGGTGGGACGTGCCCGTGATGGCGGCGCTCGCCATGCTCATCCCGGTGCTGTCCGTCAAGGGGTACGCCTTCCAGACCGCGGCGATCACCCCGGTCATCCTGATGCTCTCCGACCTGCTCAACCACCAGGGCTTCCACCTGGTGCTGCCCCGGCTGTACGACTCGCTGATCGGCTGCGCCATCGCCCTGGTCGCGGGCTACCTGCTGTGGCCGGAGTCCTGGCACACCCGGATCGGCGACCGGCTGGCCGACGCCGTCCAGGACACCGCCTCGTACGTGTCGCTGGCCTTCACCACCGCGCCCGGCCGGGACGAACCGGCCCGGGCCCGCTACCGGCGGCGGCTCTACCGGGACCTCTCCACGGTGCGCAGCGAGTTCCAGCGGGCGCTCACCGAGCCGCCGCCGGTCGGCGCCCGGGCGGAGGCCTGGTGGCCGCTGGTGATCGCGGTGGAGCGGATCGTGGACACCACCACGGCGACCCGGGTGCGGATCGAGCACGGAGCGCCGGTGCCGACCCCGGCCGAGGTCGGCGCCGTCGCCCGGGAGCTGACCGACCTGGCCGAGGCGCTGCGCACCGGCGCTCCGCTGCCCCCGGGCTCCCCGGACGCGCTGGCGCCGGACTCCGCGCTGGCCCGGCTGTACCACGAGGTGCACGCGGCGAGGTCCGTCGCCGCCACCTGAGGGCGGGCCCCGGTCAGCCCTGCTCCGTCCTGGTCCGTCCTACTCCGTCCTGGTCTGTTCCGCTCCGTCCCGGTCTGTCCTGGCCGGCACCGCTCAGCCCCGCCGCTCAGCCCCGCCGCTCAGCCCCGGTCAGTCCTGGATGCGCCGCCAGGGCCGGTCCGCCTCCAGCGCGAAGGCCAGCTCCAGCAGCAGCCGCTCCTGCCCGTGCGCGGCCGACAGGTGCACCCCGATCGGCAGGCCGCTGGGCGCCGCCCCGGCGGGCAGGGCGATGCCCGGGCCGCCGGTCACGTTGTTGACCGGGGTGAAGGCGACGTAGCGCAGCAGCCGCTCGATCAGCTCGTCGAAGGCGACGTTGGGGCTGAGGTGCCCGATCGGCGGGGCGGTGTGGGCGAGCACCGGGGAGAGGATCGCGTCGTGCTCGCGGAAGATCCCCGCGTAGACGGCCTCGGCCTGGCGCAGCCGGCGCAGCACGCCGGGGATGCGCGGGAACTCCGCCTGGAAGCCGCGGCGCAGCCCGGTGGTGAGGCCGTCCAGCCGGCCGGCCCGGAAGCTCGGGTCGAGCATGACCCGGCCGGTGAGGGCGATCACCCAGGCGATGTAGCCCCAGTACGCGAGGAAGTCGCGGGAGAACTCCTCGCCGAAGGGCAGGGTGGTCGGCACCACCCGGTGGCCCATCGCCTCCAGCCGGGCGGCGGTCTCCTCGACGGCCCGGCGGGTCGCCTCGTCGGTCTTGGCGGTCGGTGAGTCCACCACCAGGCCGATCCGCAGCCGGCGCTCCCCGGGCCCCTCGACCAGGCCGAGCGGGGGCAGTTTCGGGTTGCGGTGGTGGCGCTCGGCGGCGGCGAAGAAGGCGGCGGTGTCGCGCACCGTGCGGGTCACCACCCCGTCGGTGACCAGGTCGATCGGCAGCTTGCCGCCCTGGGCGTTGGTGACCAGCCGGCCGCGGGTGGGCTTGAGGCCGACCAGTCCGCAGCAGGCCGCCGGGATGCGGATCGAGCCGCCGCCGTCGTTGGCGTGCGCGATCGGCACCACGCCGGCGGCCACCAGGGCCGCCGAGCCGCCGGAGGAGGCGCCGGGCGAGTGGGAGGTCTTCCAGGGGTTGCGCACCGGCTGGGCGGTGGCGAACTCGGTGGAGGCGTTCAGGCCGAACTCGGGCAGCCGGGTCTTGCCGAGCACAGCCAGGCCGGTGGAGAGCAGCTGGTCGGCGAAGGGCGCGTTGCGGCGGGCCGGGCGGGCCCGGTAGGCCTCGCTGCCCATGGCGGTCGGCAGGCCGCGCAGGTCGACGTTGTCCTTGAGGTAGGTCGGCACGCCCCAGAGCGGGCCGCCGATGCCCTCGCGGCTGATCCGGGGCCGGTCGTGGCTCGCGTGGGCGACGGGCAGCAGCGCGCCGTCGATCCGTCCGGCGCGGGCGACGGCGGCCGCGACCAGCTCCCGGGGGTTGACCTCGCCGGCCCGGACCAGGGCGGCCAGGGCCACCGCGTCGTGCGTGCCGAGGGCGTCGTCGGTGAACGCGTGGGCCCGCTCGTCGGCCATCCCAACTCCCAACCGGTAGTGCCACGTGACTGTACCGGTCGGTATACCAGCCGGTAATCGTACGGAGGTTCGCAGTGTAGGCGTGTGGCACCGCCCCCGGATACCCCCGCGCGGACCGCCCCGAACCGGCCGTCAAGCCCGGCACGGCGCACGGCCGTTCTATCTGCGCCCCCACGTTCACCCCACCCGCCGGTCACCAGCCGTTTCACCGACGGGCCCCGGGAAAGATCACCGACGCCCGACGAACCCGCCCTCCCCGAGGTGACGCCCGTGCCCACCCAGTACCGCCCGACCGACCAGTACACCTCGGCCACCGCCCCCGGCGCACTCCCCCTGCTCGGCCACGCCCCCGCCCTCCTCCGCAACCCGCTCGACTTCGTGGCCGGGCTGCCCGCCCACGGCGACCTCGTCCGGGTGCGGCTCGGCCCGCTCGACGCGTACGTCGCCTGCCACCCCGACCTGGTGCGCCGGCTGCTCACCGAGCACCGCACCTACGACAAGGGCGGCATCATCGTCGAGAAGGCCCGCGAGGCCTTCGGCAACGGGCTCGCCACCTGCCCCGCCGCCCTCCACCGGCGCCAACGCCGCATGCTCCAACCCGCGTTCCACCGCGACCGGCTGCCCGGCTACGCCGCCATGATGGCCGAGGAGATCGCCGGCACCACCGCCCGCTGGCGCGACGGCGCCGTGGTCGACGTACCCGCCGCGATGTACCGCCTCTCCACCGCCGTCACCGCCCGCTGCCTGTTCGCCGCCCACGAGCGGGCCGGCGCACTGCCCGTCCACACCTCCATGGACGTCGTCGCCCACGGCGTCGCCCGGCGGATGATGCTGCCGCTGCCCGGCGCCGACCGGATCCCCACCCCCGGCAACCGCCGCTTCGCCCGCGCCCGGCGGGACCTCCGGGAGATCACCGACCGCCTGATCGCCGACTACCGCGCCGCCGGCACCGACCACCACGACCTGCTCTCCACCCTGCTCGGCGCCCGCGACGAGGACGGCCGGGGCCTGACCGACGACGAGATCCACGACCAGGTGGTCACCTTCCTGCTGGCCGGCATGGAGACCACCGCCGCCACCCTCTCCTGGGCCTGGACCCTGCTCGCCGCCAACCCGGCCGTCCGCGAGCGCCTGCACACCGAACTCGACACCGTCCTCGACGGCCGCCCCGCCCGCCACCAGGACCTGCACGCCCTGCCGCTCACCGCCCGGATCGTCAGCGAGACCCTGCGGCTCTACCCGCCCGCCTGGATCCTCAGCCGCACCACCACCGTCGACACCGAACTCGGCGGCCACCCCCTCCCGGCCGGCGCCACCGTCCTCTACAGCCCCTACCTGCTCCACCGCCGCGCCGACCTCTTCCCCTGCCCCGACCGCTTCGACCCCGACCGCTGGCTCACCACCGCCCACCCCGCCCCCGGCATCTACACCCCTTTCGGCCTCGGCGCCCGCCGCTGCATCGGCGACGCCTTCGGCACCACCGAAGCCGCCCTCGCCCTCGCCACCATCGCCGCCCGCTGGACCGTCACCCCCACCCGCGACCGGCCCATCCGCCCGCACCGCAGCGCCTCGCTGTCCCCCCGCCCCTTCACCGCGACGCTCGCCCACCGCATCCGCTGAGGGGCGCACCGGCCCGGCGTCCACCGGTATTCGGTACTGTCCCGAGGTGGCCGGTCGCATCCGGACCGGCCGGACCAGCCGCTCGACCGGGACACCATCAGACCATGAACGCTCGACGCCCGTTGGGGCTCCTCACCGGGCTGCCGCGCGCCGTCCGCACCTACCCGCGGCGCTCGCCGCTGACGCTCGTCTACGTCGGGCTGCTGCTGCTCGGACACGCCTGGGTCGAGTACGGACTGTCCGAGGCGCAGGCCGACGACCTGCGCGGCTACATCAGCACCAACCTCGACAACCTCCACGACCACCCGGCCCGCGCCCTGGTCGGCAGCGCGCTGCTGTACGACGGCACGCTCACCGACATCGCCTCCACCGGCTTCGGCGGCACCCTGATCACCCTCGGCCTGGGCATCGTCGTCGGCCTGGCCTGGGCCGAACGCCGCTTCGGCACCCCGCGGGCCGCCGCGGTGTTCCTCGCCGGGCACGTCGGCGCCACCCTGATCACCGCCCTGGTGATCGTGCTCGCCCTGCACCAGGGCTGGTACCCGGAGAGCGTGCGGGAGGCCTCGGACTACGGCATCAGCTACGGCGCCCAGGCCGCCCTCGCCTTCGCCACCCTCGCGCTGCCCCGCTGGGCCCGACTGCCCTGGGCCGCCTTCGTGCTCGCCTGGCCGCTGGCCGGCGACCACGACTGGCCCGGACCGCTCCCGGAGTTCACCACCGTCGGCCACCTGCTCGCCGCCACCCTCGGCTTCGCCCTGGCCACCGCCACCGCCCGCGGCCGGCGCCGCGGCACCAGCCTGGCCGCCGCCCCCTCCGAGGGCTGACCCGGCCCGGGGTCGTCAACGTGGGGTGCGTCCGCGCGGGGCCGTCAACGTGGGGCCCGTCAGTGCGGGGCCGTCAATGCGGGGCCGTCAACGTGGGGTCCGTCAGTGCGGGGGCCGGCGGTCGGCGGCGATGGCGGCCAGCAGCCGCTCGATCGACGCCAGCCGCTCCCGCAGCTCCTCCACATCGCCCTTGGTGGCGCTCCGCTCGGCCGCCCGGAGGGTCACCAGCAGCTGCCCGTCCGGCTCCAGCCGGGCCCGCGCGACATCGCTGACGTCGTCACCGTTCTGCACCCGGATCGCGTGCTCCAGCTCGGACGGGCGCAGCGCCAGGTCGTGCAGCGCGCCGGGCACCAGCTCGCCGTCCCGGACCACCGTGGTCGGCGCGCCCTCCAGGATTCGCGCGGCCCGCGGGTCCCGGGCCAGCCAGCGGGTCACCCCGGCGTTCACCGCGACCAGGGTGACCGCGCCGATCGTGCCGCCCAGCAGGCTGTTGTCGTTGCCGATGATCGCGTTCTGCACCACGTTGGAGAGCAGGAACACCACCACCATGTCGAAGGTGTTCAACCCCGCCAGCCCGCGCTTCCCGGCGAGCCGGAACAGCACCAGGATCAGCACGTAGACCGCGATCGTCCGGAGGATCTTCTCCACGATCGGAATCTGGACGACCACCAGGTCATGCCACACGGCCCCGCTCCTCCCACCACGACTGTCCGGAACGGGGCCGACGCTACTCTCCGGGGCGTCCTAGGAGCGCCGCTTCGGCTTGCCCCGCCGGGCGGCGGCCCCGCCTCGGCCACCCGCCGCCGGCTTCGGCTTCGGCTTGGGCTTCTGGGACTGCTGCTGGGGCTTGCGCTGCGCCGCGGCCTTCTTCTGCTGGGCCTCGGCCGCCGCCCCCGCCCCGCGGCCGCGCGAGCTGTTGACGGTCCGCCCCCGGACGATCCCGATGAACTCCTCCACCAGGTCCGTGGTGCGCTCCTGCGGCCAGGACAGCGCCACCTGCGACTGCGGCGCCTCCAGCACCGGCCGGTAGGTGAGGTCCCGCCGGTGGTGCAGCCGGGCCAGCGACTGGGGCACCAGCAGCACGCCGACGTTGGCCGCCACCAGCTCGACCGCGTCCGCGGTGGTGTCCGGGCGGGCGATGGCCGGGCGCCCGGGCAGGGTGTCGGCGGTGAAGCCGAGGGTGTCGTCCAGCGGGTGGAAGACCACCTCCTCGGCGAGGTCGTCCAGGGCCACCTCCTCGGCGGCGGCGAGCCAGTGGTCCTTGGGGAAGAGAACCACGGTGCTCTCGGTGTAGAGCGGGATCGCGCTGAGCACGTCCTTGTCGACCGGCAGCCGGACCAGCCCGGCGTCCACCGCACCCTCGCGCACCGTCCGCTCACCGTCGGTGGAAGGCACCGCGACCAGGTCGAGCGGGACGTCCGGGAGCCGCTCGACCCAGACCCGGGCCCATTTGCCGGGGGTCACGCCCGGAACGTACGCGAGCCGGAAGGGCGGGTTCACCTGCATGTCTGTCACAGGGCAAGGCTACCGACCGTGACCGGAAGCGCCCGCGCACTCCCTTACCCTTGTCACATGACATCGCTCAAGCAGAAGACCAGCCAGACCATGAAGCCGGCCACGGCGGCCAAGAAGCTGGGGATCTACCTCGCCGCGGCGCCGACCGACTTCCAGGAGGGCGTGGTCTCCCGCGAGGAGCTCAACGCGCTGCAGGCCGAGCCGCCCCAGTGGCTCCAGGAGCTGCGCAAGAACGGCCCGCACCCGCGCCCGGTGGTCGCCGCCAAGCTCGGCGTCTCCATCGCGGGCCTGGCCCGCGGCGGCGTGACCGAGGCCCTCACCACCGACGAGATCGACGCGATCAAGGCGGAGAACCCGCTCTGGCTCCAGCACGAGCGCGCCAACCAGGTGGACCTCCGCAAGGAAGAGGCCCGGATCAAGGCGAAGCACGAGAAGGAGGCCGCCGAGCAGGCCGCCAAGGCCGCCAAGGAGGCCAAGGAGACCAAGGGCCGCTGAACCCGGCTCCGGCGGCGGCGCGTTCACCACGTGCGGACGGAACTCCTTCCCGTCCGCCGTGTATTGACCGCGCCGTCGCCGACTCCGAATAATCGGCCCCATCGGGGCCGCCCCAGGGAACCCGTGTCGCACTGAACACACCGGACCCGGGAGCGACCCATGACCGACCAGCCCGCCGGCCCCGCCCAGCAGGCCGGCGCCTCTTCGCAGGCCGACTCCTCCTCGCGGGCCGGCGTCTCCTCTCCGGCCGGCACCTCTGCTCCGGCCGGCACCTCCGCTCAGGCTGAACTTGCCGCCCTCGCCGAGGAGTTCTTCACCGCCGAGAACGCTCACGACCCCTTCGAGGCCACCCTCGCCGGCACCGAGGGCTACGCCCACGAGGTGCCCGACCCCTCCCGCGCGGCCGCGCTGCGCCACCGCGAGGTGCTCCAGGGCTTCGGCGCCCGGCTGGCCGCGATCCCGCTGGACGGGTTGACCGGCGAGGACCGCATCACCCACCGGGTGCTCGCCCGGCTGATCGACAACAACAGCGGCCGGATCGCCCACGGGCTGGCCGACTTCAGCGTCTCCGCGACCATCGTCGCCCCGCACAACACGGTGTTCAGCTCGCTCGCCATGACCTCCGTCGACCAGGAGGGCGCCGACGCCTACCTGGAGCGGCTGGCCGGCCTGCCCGGCTACTTCGACGCCGTCCTCCAGGTCAGCCTGGACGCCGCCGCCGAGGGCCGGCACCCGCTGCGCAGCGGGGTGGACGCCGCGATCAACCAGCTGGACGGCTACCTGGCCGCCGAGCCGACCGCCGACCAGCTGCTGCGCCCGCTCCAGGGCCGCCGGGAGTTCGAGCGGGCCCGGGCGATCGTGCGCGACGGCGTCCGGCCGGCCGTGGCCCGCTACCGGGCCGGGCTGGCCCAGCGGCTGGCCCCGGGCGCCCGCCCGGACACCGAGGCCGGAGTCTGCCACGTGCCCGGCGGCGCCGAGGGCTACGCCGACGCCGTCGGCCGCTACACCCGCCCCGGGCTGGCCCCGGAGGAGGTGCACCGGATCGGCCTGGAGACGGTGGCGGCGCTGCGCGAGGAGTTCGCCGAGCTGGGCGGCAAGGTGCTCGGCGTCAACGGCACCGACGCCGTGCTCACCACGCTGCGCGAGGACCGGTCGCTGCGCTTCGGCAGCTCGGCCGAGATCGTCGCCCTGGTGGACGGCGCCCTGGAGCGCGCCCGGCGCGCCTCGGCCGACTGGTTCCGCCCGTACCCGATCGCCGACTGCGTGACCAGGGAGATCGACCCGCTGGAGGCGGAGACCGCACCGCTGGCCTACTACCAGCCGCCGGGGCCGGGCGGGCTGCCCGGCACCCACTGGATCAACACGCTGAACCCGGAGAGCCGGTTCAGCTACGAGTACGAGGCGATCGCCTTCCACGAGAGCGTGCCCGGCCACCACCTCCAGCTCGCCGTCGCCCGCACCCTGAACCGGCTGCCGCGCTTCCGGCAGCAGCCGAGCGGCCAGCTGACCGCGCACGTCGAGGGCTGGGGCCTGTACACCGAGCGGCTGGCCGACGAGATGGGCCTGTACAGCTCGGAGCTGTCCCGCTTCGGCATGCTCTCGATGGACGCGCTGCGCGCGGTGCGCCTGGTGGTGGACACCGGGCTGCACCACTACGGCTGGTCCCGGGAGCGGGCGATGGCTTTCATGCGGGACAACACCGCCACTCCCGAGGCCAACGTCCGCAACGAGATCGACCGGTACATCGCCTGGCCCGGCCAGGCCACCGCGTACCTGATCGGCCGTCGGGAGATCGTCCGGCACCGCGAGCGGGCGCAGGCCGCGCTCGGCGGGCGCTTCGACGTCCGGGAGTTCCACCACGAGGTGATCGGGCACGGCAGTCTGCCGCTGGGCGTGCTGGAGGACCTGATCACCGACTGGATCGCGACGCTGCGCCGGTTCTGACGGCCGCGGTGCCGGCGGCCGTTCCGGCGGCGGCTGCTCAAGGCACCGACGCGTCCGCCCGGGTGTCGACGCGTCCGCTCGGGTGTCCACGCGTCCGCTCAGGTCGCGGAAACGATTCCGCGCGCCCGCGACAGTCCTCCCGCGCCGGACGTGGCGTCACCCGTTCGGCCCCCTCCACACGGTAGTGTCCGCTGGCGCGGCCTCCGGCACCCTCGCCGGCCGGCCGCCCGTACTACCGCAACGACCTGGAGGAACTCCGTGCCGGCTCCCGCCCGAGGCGCCCTCGCCATAGCCGCGGCCGTCCTGCTCGCCGCAGCCGCCGGCTGCTCGTCCGGTGGCGGCCAGACCGCCAAGGACGGCTCGCACGCCAAGGAAAGCTCCCACGCCAAGGACGGCGCCCACAGCTCCGCCCCGGCGGCCGCGGGCGACGCCGCCCAGCCCGCCCCGGCCGCGATCGTGACCGGGCCCGGCCCGAAGAGCTCCTACGACGCCCAGCCGCAGCCCGCCGCGGGCAGCTGCCACTACCGCTACACCGCGGACAAGCAGCCTCTGCCCGACCCGAACTGCACCCCGGGGGCGATCAGCCCGGCCGTCAACCAGGGCAACATCAACGACACCATCTGCAAGCCGGGCGGCTACACCTCGACCATCCGCCCGCCGGTCAACATCACCGGCAAGGAGAAGACCGGGAACGCCAAGTCGTACGGCTACGACGGCCCGATGGGCGACGCCGAGTACGACCACCTGATCAGCCTCCAGCTCGGCGGCGACCCCAACGACCCGCGCAACCTCTGGGTCCAGCCGCCCTCACCCGGGCACGTCTCCGGCAAGGGCCCGAACAACCCCAAGGACTCGGTGGAGACCCATCTGCACACCGCGATCTGCAAGGGCCAGGTCACCCTGACCGCCGCCCAGCAGGCGATCGCCGCCGACTGGACGACGGCCGAGGCCAAGCTCGGCATCAGCAAGGGCGGCGCCGCCGCAGCGCCCACCGCGGAGGCGGACGCCGACGGCGACGACGGCAGCTGACGGCGGCTGACGGCAGCTGACGGATCGTTTCAGCCGTCCCGGCGAGCGGCAGCCTCAGAGCGACTCGACCAGCTCGGCGATGGTGTCGAACGGCCGGTACTCCGCGAACTCCGCGCCCAGCGCGCGCGCCCGTTCGCGGAACCGGCCCTCGCCGAGCACCCGCTCGACCGCCCGGCCGACCGCCTCCGGCTCCGGGCGGCCGGTGCGCAGGTCCAGCCCGACGCCGGCCCACTGCACCCGGGCCGCCACCTCCGGCTTGTCCTCGCTCGCCCCCGCCACCACCAGCGGCACCCCGTACCGCAGCGCCGTCTGCACCCCGCCGAAGCCGCCGTTGCTCACCAGCACGTCGGTGTGCGGCAGCAGCCGGTCGAACGGCACGTACCCGGCGGCGCGGACGTTGCCCGGCAGCCGTCCGCCCAGCAGCTCGGTCAGCGCCCGCGGGCCGTCCGGGCGAGCGGTGGCGGCGACCACCAGGACGTCCCGCTCCGCCAGCGCGCGGACCGTCGGCGCGACCAGCTCGGACAGGTCGTCATTGGCCAGCGTCCCCTGGGTCGCCACCACGACCGGCCGCTCGCCGGTGACCTCCGCCCACCACTCGGGCAGCGGCTGGTCCTCGCCGACGTTCGCCGGCAGCCCGCCGATCAGCCGGTAGGAGGCCGGCGCGTCACTGCGCGGGTACTCGAGGCCCGGCACGGTCAGCTGCAGGAACACGTCCGGTACCGTCACCTGCGCCAGCCCGCGCGGGCCCTCCGGCAGCCGGACGCCCACCTGCGCGAACACCTTCTCCGCGTACCGCTGCAACGGCTCGCCGCGCCGGTCCATCTCCTCCTGCAGCGCGCGGTTGCGGATCCGGCCCTCCTCCCCCGGCAGCGGCGGCAGCGCCGGCCCGAACGGCGCGGTGTCCACGCTCGGCAGCATCGACGGCGTGGTCCCCACCCCGATCAGCGCCGGGCGCTCCGCCCGCGGACGGTCGAGCGCCAGCGGCAGCGCGCCCTGGACGAAGGAGTCGGCGATCACCGCGTCGGCCGGGAACTCCGCCAACAGCGCGAGCAGCGCCCGGTACTGGTGCGGGACCGGGTCGAGGAAGATGTGCCGCACGTCGAAGGCGATCCGCTCCGGACCGGGCGCCAGCTCCGCCCGCCCCGGGAAGGACGCGTCGAGGTCGCGGTCGTCCCAGTCGGCCCCGGCGGGCAGCGCGGCGAAGCGCACCCCGGCCCGCCCGGCGGCCTGCGCGAAGCGCGAACCACCGAGGAAGACCACCTCGTGGCCGCGCGCGGCGAGGTCGGCGGAGATGGCCAGCAGCGGGCTGACGTGCCCGTGCGCGGGCAGGGCGGTGGTGATGATCCTGGACAGCGGAAACTCCTGTGGTCGGGCCCGGTTCGTTCTGCGACTCACCGTAGGCAGGGGTGGTAGACGAGCGATGAACGGATCACCTGCCCAGCACGGCGCCGCCGTTCAGGCCGATCACCTGACCGGTGAGGCAACCGGCCGCCGGGGACGCGATGAAGGCGACCGCCTCGGCCACGTCCGCGGGGTGCCGGCCCGGCCCACCAAGGTGCCGGCGACCTTCCGGGCGTGGAACTCCTCGGTCCGGTCTGCGCCGAAGATCTCGGTGTCCACCACGTAGCCCGGCGCGAGCACGTTCACCGTGATCCCGTCCGGCCCCCACTGCCGCGCCAGGTCGAACGCCCACCCGTGCTACGTCTTCCAGTGCCGGTCGTGCCCGGACCGGCCGGTGGGTCATCACCGGGACTGCTCCTGAGCGGCACGGCCGGCTACTCCGCCAGCCGCTCCGCCATGCGCAGCAGGTCGGGCGCCCGCAGGACGCGTCCGCCGGAGCCCGGCAGGGGCACGTGCAGCGGCTCGGTCCAGCGGGGCGGGATGGCCGCCAGGCCGTAGCGGGCGCCGGCCAGGCCGCCGGTGACGGCGGCGACGGTGTCGGTGTCGCCGCCGAGGTCGACGGCGGCGTGCAGGGCCGCCTCGAAGCCGTCGGTGGTGCGCAGCGCCCAGACGGCGGAGCCCAGGCAGGGCCAGACGGCGCCGTTGGGCTCGGTGGCGCGGTCGGGGTGCCAGTCCGGGGCGAGGACGGTGGCGTAGCGCTCTCGTTCGTCGGGGTCCACGGCGGCCAGAACGGCCGGGAGTTCGGCGAGCGGGTCGGTGCCGTCCAGGGCGAGGCGGACGAGTTCATGGAAGATCGCCGTGCCCTCCCAGGCGGCCCGGTCGCCGTGGGTGAGGGCGGCGATCCGGCGGGCGGCGTCCATGGTGCCCTCGCGTCCGGCGCGGGCGAAGGCGACGGCGGAGGTGGCGGCGCGCATCAGTGAGCCGTTGCCGGCGGCGCGCAGGGTGGAGTTGAAGTGGATGGCGGCGGCGAGGTCCCAGGGGTGGCCGCCGGTGAGCACGGACTCGGTCTGGATGCCGATGTCCTTGGGTTCGGCGGTGGCCCAGCGGCGGAACCGGTCGAAGATGTCCGGGAGGTCCAACTCGCCCCGCTGGAGGAGGGATTCGGCGACCAGGACGGCCATCTGGGTGTCGTCGGTGGCCTCGCCGCGCTCCCAGCCGCCGCCGGCGACGAGTTCCGCGCCGCCGGACGGGAAGCGGGCGGTCAGGGCGCGGGCCGGGCCGAACTCGTAGGGCGCGCCGAGGGCGTCGCCCACCGCCGCCCCGAGGACCGCCCCGGCCGCCCGCCCGTCCCGCCCGGCTCGCGCGTCCGGCTCGGTCACGCCCGGCCCGGGGTGATCGGCAGGCCGCGCTTGTGCTCGGTGCGGCGGTAGTGGCCGAGGACGGTCCGGAAGACCTGCTCGCTGACCGGGTGGCCCTCCAGGAAGTCGTCCAGGTCGTTGTACTCGACGCCGAGGGCGTCCTCGTCGGGCTTGCCGGGAGCCAGGTTCTCCAGGTCCGCGGTGGGGACCTTGCCGACCAGCTCCTCGGGCGCGCCCAAGTGGGCGGCCACCGCGCGGACCTGACGCTTGGTCAGGCCGGAGAGCGGCATCACGTCGGCCGCGCCGTCGCCGAACTTGGTGAAGAAGCCGACGGCCGCCTCGGCGGCGTGGTCGGTGCCGACGACCAGGCCGACAGCGGCGCCCGCGGCCGCGTACTGGACCACCATCCGCTGGCGGGCCTTGACGTTGCCGCGCACGAAGTCCTCGTGGGCGTGGTCGCGGAAGGTGAGGCCGGCCGTCAGCAGCGCGTCGAAGGCGGCGTCGGTCGCGGGCTTGACGTCGACGGTCAGCAGCTCGTCGGCCCGGATGAAGTCGAGGGCGCGCTGGGCGTCCGCCTCGTCCGCCTGGACGCCGTACGGGAGCCGCATCGCGGTGAAGGAGGCCTGGTACCCCTCGGCGCGCAGTCGCTCGACGGCGAGCTGGCACAGCCGCCCGGTGGTGGTGGAGTCCACCCCGCCGCTGATGCCCAGCACCAGGGTGCGCGCGCCGGAGGCCCGCAGCTGGTCGGCGAGGAAGGCCACCCGGCGTTCGGCTTCCTTCGCGGGGTCGGTGACGGGCACCACTCCGAGGGCCAGGGCGATCTCGCGCTGGACGTCCGCGGGCAGGGTTTCGGTCATGGTCGGCTCCTTCGGATCGGTACCACGACATCATCCACCCGGGCCGCGCCCGGGCCTGCGGCGGGCCCTGCTCAGGCTGCCCGGGCCCGGCCCCGGATCCGGATCCGGCTCAGGCTGCCGTGTCCGGTCCTCGCCCCGGGCCCGGATCCGGCGCCGGGTGCCGGAGGATGTCGAGCACCACGCCTCCGTCCACCGTCTCCTGGGCGACCAGCAGCGCCGCCAACTCGTCCAGGTGGTGCCGGTGTTCGCGCAGCAGCGCGACGGCCCGGCGCTCGGCGCCGCGCAGCAGGCCGGCCACCGCCTCGTCCACCGCGCGCTGGGTCTGCTCGGAGTAGGGGCGCCGAAGCAGGTCGTCGGGGTGCTCGCCGAGGTACTGGGGGGAGCCGCTGGAGTAGCCGACCGGTCCGAGGTCCGGGGAGAGGCCGAACTCGCGGACCATCCGGGTGGCCACCGAGGTGGCGTTGGCGAGGTCGTTGGCGGCGCCGGTCGAGCCCTCGCCGAAGACCACCAGTTCGGCGGCCCGCCCGCCGAGCTGGACGGTGAGCAGGTCGGTCAGGTAGCCCTCGCTGTACAGGTGTCGCTCCGCCTCGGGGAGTTGTTCGGTGGCGCCGAGGGAGACCCCGGCCGGGAGGATGGTCACCTTGTCGACCGGGTCGGCGTGCCGGCAGAGCGCGGCCGTCAGGGCGTGGCCGGACTCGTGTACGGCGACGGCGTGCCGTTCCTCGGGCAGCAGCGCGTTGGAGGATTCGCGGCGTCCGAGCAGGACCCGGTCGCGGGCGGCGTCGAGGTCGGCGGCGGTGATGGTGGCCCGGTCGGCGCGCACCGCGTTGATGGCGGCCTCGTTGACCAGGTTGGCGAGGTCGGCGCCGGAGAAGCCGGGGGTGCCGCGGGCGATCCGGTCCAGGTCGGCGTTCGGGTCGAGGGTCTTGCCGCGGGTGTGGACGGCGAGGATGGCGGCCCGCTCGGCCTGGTTGGGCAGTGGCACGGTGACCTGCCGGTCGAAGCGGCCGGGGCGCAGCAGGGCCGGGTCGAGGGCGTCCGGCCGGTTGGTGGCGGCGATGACGACGATGCCGGTGCTCTGGTCGAAGCCGTCCATCTCGGAGAGCAGCTGGTTGAGGGTCTGCTCGCGCTCGTCGTTGCCGCCGATCCGGGTGCCGCCCGCGCGTCGGCCGCCGACGGCGTCGATCTCGTCGATGAAGACGATGGACGGGGCGCGTTTGCGGGCCTCCTCGAAGAGGTCGCGGACCCGGGAGGCGCCGACGCCGACGAACATCTCCACGAAGCCGGAGCCGGTGACGGACAGGAAGGGTACGGAGGCCTCGCCGGCGACCGCCCGGGCGAGCAGCGTCTTGCCGGTTCCCGGCGGGCCGACCATGATCACCCCGCGTGGCCCCTTGGCCCCGGCGGCGGCGTAGCGCTCCGGGCTGCGCAGGAAGTCGACCACCTCGCTGACCTCCTGTTTCACCCCCTCGTACCCAGCCACGTCGGCGAAGCCGGTGGCGGGCCGCTCGGCCTCGATGATCTTCGCCCGGGAGCGGCCGATCGCGCTCAGCCCGCCGCCGAGCGAGCGCGCCGCCATCCGGCCGGACCACAGGAACAGCCCGCCGAAGATCAGCAGCGGCAGGAACAGCAGCAGGGAGGACCAGATCGAGCTGCCCCCGCTGGAGCGGCTGCCGGTGACGCTCACGTGCTGGTCGGAGAGCGCCCGGCTGAGCTGGGAGGTGTCGAGGGCGGTCGGGATCTGGCTGGTGAAGTGGGTGCCGTCCTTGAGCGTGCCGGACACCCCGCCGGTGTCGCTGACGTCCACGGTCTGCACCTGGCCGGCGTCGACCCGGGTGAGCAGGTCGGTGTAGCCGTAGCGCGGGCCGGTCGGGCTGGGCTTGGCGAGCAGCACCAGGAGCAGCAGGGTCACCAGCACGGCGACGGGCAGCAGCCAGCGGCGCGGCGCGGGCGGCGGCTTGGGCGGGGTGCCGCCGGGGCCGGGGCCCCGCCCCGGTCCTCCGCCGGGGCCGGACCACTGACCAGGGCCTCGGCCGGCTCCTCCACCGGCCCCTCCACCGGCCCCTCCGCCGGGCGGGGTCGCTGGGTGGCGGGCAACGCGCAGACGCGTTCGTCCGATCATCCACGCTCACCGCCTCTCGGGCGCCGCCGGGCCTCACCCGCGAGCCCCGCACGGACCTCCGCTCGGGGCCCACCCCTCCATGGTCGACCCCTGCGGCCCCGGATGGGAGCCGGAGCGAGCCCCGGGTGGTCGTCAGGAGAAGTCGAGCGAGTCCGTCCGGGTCCGCTTGAGCTCGAAGAACTTCGGGTAGCCGGCCAGCAGCCGGACGCCCTCGAAGACCCGCAGCGCGTCCTCCCCGCGCGGGATCGCGCTCAGCACCGGGCCGAAGAAGGCCACCCCGTCCACGTGGATGGTCGGGGTGCCGACCTCCTCGCCGACCGGGTCCATGCCCTCGTGGTGGCTCTTGCGCAGCGCGATGTCGTAGGCGGTGCTGTTGGCCGCCTCGGCGAGTTCCTCGGGCAGTCCGGCCGCCACCAGGGCCTCGCGGATGACGGTGTCGTCGGCGGGCCGGTCCTGGTCGTGGAAGCGGGTGCCGAGCTCGGTGTACAGGTCGCGCAGCACGTGCTGGCCGTGCTGTTCGGCGGCGGCGATGCAGACCCGGACGGGGCCCCAGCCGGTGGTCATAAGACGCTGGTAGCGCTCCGGCAGGTCGGTGCGGCCCTCGTTGAGGACGGACAGGCTCATCACCCGGAAGGTGAGGTCGAGTTCGCGCTGGCGGGCGACCTCCAGGATCCACCGGGAGGTGATCCAGGCGAAGGGGCAGACGGGGTCGAAGTAGAAGTCGACCTTGGTGGCCTCGGCGTTCACGATCTCGTTCTCGAGCGCGTTCTCGTTCTTGCTCTCGTGCGCGTTCTTGTTCTCGTTCTTGTTCACGTGGATGATCCTAGGGCCGGATTGGACCAGTATCCAGGGCCAATTGAAGCCACTTGCAGTGGGCCACTTCTCAGCTGCAGGTGGCCCCGTCGGCGGGCACCTTACCGTCCAGCAGGTAGGCGTCCACGGTCTGCTTCAGGCACGGGTTGCCGGTGTTGTACCCGCCGTGACCCTCGCCGTTGAGGGTGACGGTGACGCCGACGCCCGCGCCCAGCTGCTGCGCCATCGTACGGGCGCCCTCGACCGGGGTGGCCGGGTCCCCGGTGGTGCCGACCACCAGGATCGGGGCGGCGCCCTGGGCGGAGACCTCCGGGTGGTCGGCCTTGCCGGGGACGGGCCAGCCGGTGCAGCCGGTCAGGCCCCAGGCGGTGAAGGCGCCGAACACTGGGGAGGCGGCGTGGAACTGCGGCAGCTGCTGTTCGACGTCCTGGTCGGAGTAGCGCTGCCGGGAGTCCACGCAACTGATCGCCCGGTTGGCCGCGTTGAGGTTGTTGTAGTGGCCCTGCGGGTCACGCCCGAGCAGCGAGTCGGCCAGCCGGAGGAGGGTGTCGCCGGTGCCCGCCTGCATCGCCTCGGTGAGCCCGGAGGCCAGCGCGGGCCAGGCCTGCCGGCTGTACAGGGCGGCGGCGATGCCGGTGACGGCCAGGCTGTCGGTGAGCTTGCGTCCGCTGCTGGTGGGCAGCGGCGACTGCGCCAGCTTCTGCAGCAGGTCGGTGATCCGCGCGGTGCCCTCGGCGCCGCCGCTGCCGGTCGGGCAGGCGGCCGCGTACTGGGCGGCGCAGGCCTTCATGAAGTCGTCGAGGGCGAGTTGGAAGCCCTGGGCCTGGCCGAGCGCGCTCTGCTCCGGGTCCTTCGTCGGGTCGATCACCGAGTCCAGCACGACCCGGCCGACCTCCTGCGGGAACAAGTGCGCGTAGACGCCGCCGAGTTGGGTGCCGTAGCTGATGCCGAAGTAGGACAGCTTCTGGTCACCGAGCACCTGCCGCATCAGGTCGAGGTCCCGGGCGGCGCTCTCGGTGTCCACGTACGGCAGCACCGGGCCGGAGTTGTGCTCGCAGCCGGCGGCGAACTGCGCGTTGCTGTCGTCCAGCGCCTTGACCTCGGCGGGGGTGTCCGGGGTGCCGTCGACAGCCGCGTTGGCGTCCATCCCCTGGTCGTCCAGGCACATCACCCCGGCACTGTCGCCGACCCCGCGCGGGTCGAAACTCACCAGGTCGTAGCGGGTGTTGAGGGAGGCGTAGGCGGAGGCCAGGGCGGGCAGGGTGGCCACGCCGGAGGCCCCGGGGCCGCCGAAGTTGAAGAACAGTGAGCCGATCCGGTGCTGTTCGTCCTTGGCCTTGCTGCGGATCATCGCGAGGTCGATGGTCTTCCCGTCGGGCTTGGTGTGGTCCAGCGGGGCCTTGAGGGTGGCGCACTCCCAGTCGCTCGCGGGCGCGGTGCCGCCGCCCTGCGCGGCGCTCGGGGCCGGACAGGCCTTCCAGTCCAGCCGCTGGGCGGCCAGACCGGTGGCACTCGCGTCGGTGGCCGGGGAGCTGGGCGCGGGCTCGGCGGCGGAGCGGCTGTCGCCCTGGCAACCGGAGAGCGGGGCGAGCAGCAGCGCGGCCAGGCCGAGTGCGCCGGCGCCGCGGACGACGGTGTGCATGGGACGGTCCACCTCTCGGTTGGCCGGGCTGGTGCGCCGGGCCGGTCTGCCGGACTGGTCTGTCGGGCTGGTCTGCCGGGCTGGTCTGCTCGGCTGCTCTGCCGAGTGCACCGGCGCACGACAGGACGGCGTACGCCCTGGTGCGTCGGGAAGGCGTACGCCCCGGCGCTCGGCACCGTCGGCGCATCACCGACCCTAGGGGCCGGGGCCGGGCGACGCCCGCCGGAGTCTCCGGACGGGGGGCGTGCGCCGAACGGGCTCTCACCGGCTGACCGGGTGAGGGTTCAACCGGGCCACGGGGTGGCAGCCTTACCGCCGGCCGTCGGTGCGTCGCCGGCATGGCGCTGGTGCCTCGCCGGTGCGTCGCCGGTACGTCGTAGGCGCACCGGGGGGCCGTCGCGGGCACGTCATGGGCGTGTCTCGGGTACATCGTGGACAGGGGGCGCGTTGAGCGACGACACCGATTTCGTCAGCGTGGACGTCTTCATCACCACCAGCCGGCAGGAGGTCCTGCTCCAACTGCGCGACGACAAGCCGGACATCCGGTGGCCCGCCCACTGGGTCGTCCCCGGCGGCCACCGCGAGCCCGGCGAGACGCCGTACCGGACCGCGGTGCGCGAACTGCGCGAGGAGACCGGGCTGCACGTACCCGGCCTGCGTCCCTTCCACCCGGTGCTGGCCGCGACCGACCACCGGGGCGCCCGGCGGCGCGCCTTCCACGCCCAGGTCGACGTCGACCCGGCCGAGCTGGTCCTCGGCGAGGGCCAGGAGCTGCGACTGGTCCCGTTCGCCGAGGCGCAGCGGATGAAAATGCCGCCCGCGCTCAAGGGCTACCTGCGCCAGCTGGAGACCCGACTGACCGTCGGGCGGACCCCGGACTGGGCGGTGGTCGACGACATCCACCGCCATCTCTCCGACCACGGGGAAAGCCTCGGACTGCCGCTGCTGCACCTGCAGGTGGTGAAGATCCAGGAGGGCGCCGGGGAGGTCGCCGAGGCCCTGCTCGGCGTGCTCGGAGCCAACCCGCGCAAGGGGGTCAGCCACTCCGTGGCCGATCTGCAGGGCGAGCTGTGCGACGTGATCACCGCCGCCATGGTCGCGCTGCGGGACACCACGGCGGACCCGGGCGCCGTGCTCGCCGAGCACCTGGCCGGGTGGCGGCCTTCGCGGCCTTCGCGACCTTCGCGGCGGGAGGGGTAGCGGGTCGCGGGTTCTTAGGGCCGCAGGGCCGCAGGGCCACAGGGGCGTTCGCGGCCTGGCGTGCTGACGTACTGACGTGCTGTCGTGTCTGCCGTGTTTCTGTCGTGCGTGCGCTACCTTGCTTCGCCTGCTATCTTGCATCGCATGGTACCTGGCATCACAAGCTCCGAGCAGGGCGACGAGCCCGACGGGCCCGACGGCCGGCCCGCAGGTGGGCCAGCCGCGCCCGACGCGCCAGGTGCGCCCGACGGCCCGGTCGCGACCCAGCTGCGCAAGGGCGTCCTGGAGTACTGCGTCCTCGCGCTGCTGCGCGACGGCCCGCGCTACGGGGTCGAACTGCTCCAGGAACTCGGCCGCCATCCGATGCTGGCGACCAGCCAGGGCACCATCTACCCGCTGCTGTCCCGGCTGCGCCGCGCCGGGCTCGCCGACACCTTCCTGCGCGACTCGGCCAGCGGCCCGTCCCGCCGGTACTACACCCTGACGGCGGCCGGGCGGAGCGCGCTGGAGGAGTTCACCGCGCTGTGGCCCGCCTTCCGTGCCACCGTCGACCACGTCCTCGCCCCGGGAGAACACCCGTGAACAACCCCATCGAACACCCCCTGGTCCGCGCCCACCTCGACGCGGTCGCCCACGGCACCGCCACGCTGCCGCCGGAGCGCCGCCGCGAACTGATGGCCGACCTGCGCGAACACATCGAGGTCTCGCTCACCGAAGCCCCGCTCACCGAGGCCGCCGTCCGCTCCGTCCTGGAGCAGCTCGGCACGCCCCGGCAGATCGCCGACGCCGCCCTCGCCGAGGAGGGGCTGGCGCCGCCCGCGCCGGAGACGGCGGGCTGGACCAACCTCACCCTGGCCCTCGCCGTGCTCGCACTGCCGCTGGCGCTGATCCCGGTCGCCGGGCCGGTGCTCGGGTTCGTCTCGGCCGTCCTGGCGGCCGTCCGGGTGACCAGGTCGCGGCAGTGGACGCGGCGGGAGAAGCGGCAGGCGACGCTGCTCCTGCTCTCGCCGCTGGTCCTCACCCCCGCGGTCGCGCTGGTCGTCACGGTGCTCTCGTCCGGACTGACCCCCGGCGCCCTGCTCGCCACCTGTGCGCTGGGCTTCTGCCCGAGCCTGGTCGCGACCCTGCTGCTGTCCCGGGCCGCCGCCCGGGTGCGCACGGCGGGGCTCGCGGCCTGACGTCGCGGGGCTCCCGACCCGGGGGCCTGTGGGGTCAGGCGGCCCGGCGGCCCGGCGCGACACGGCCGTCCCCTCGTCGGCCCGCCCGCTCGATGAGCAGCCCCGCCAGGCCCGGGCGGTGCCCCCGGTGGGACGGATCCAGCAGCCCGACGGCCCCCGCCGGGCGCCCGGCCCCGGCCGACTCCCGGACCACGTAGCGGGATCCGGCATCGGGGCAGGCCCTGATCTCCCCACCGCCCGCTCCACGCGGCCGACGGCGGCGGGCAGCCGGTACCGCAGCCGGACGCTCCCCTTCGGGGATCCGACCCGGGCAGACACCCCGTCCGGGTACCCCAACTCCTCCTCGGCACTGCCCTGTTCGAGGTACCGCGTGCACGCGGCGGCACGATCCAGTCCTCGCCGCCGCCGCTCGACCACGGCAGGGCGCGCGGCACCCCGACGGCTCCCCGCCCCGGCCGTGCCGGACCGGCAGCCGGGCGAGGTGGCCGTGTCCGAGGAGCCGAGCGACCGGACCGGTCGGCACCCAGTCGAGGTAGGTGGCCCCGGGCCCGGCGGTCGAGTTCAGCGGCAGCCATGATCGGGGCCCCTACCGCCCGTCCCGATCCGCGCCCTCGACACCGGGCCAGTAGGCCGATCGGCTGCCCGACCTGGGGGAACTGGTCGCCAGAACCTGCCGATCGGCACATGTGCGGGCGGGCGATGGCGCGTGAGGATGGCGGTCAACGGGGCCCCTCCGGTGGGGCCCGGAAGGAAACTCCGCCATGACTGCCCTGACCGACCTGACCGACCTGACCGACCTGACCATCGTCCCCGCCCTGCCCGTCCTCCCGCTGTCGTCCCTGTCGCCCCCTCCCCCGCTCACCTCAGCGCAGTTCCAGCCCCGGCCTGCCGCGCACCACGTACGCCGGCAGCCGCAACTCACCCAGTACCGCCGGGGGCAGGCGCAACCCGAACCGCCGCCCGACCGCGCCGAGGGTCCGCCGACGGACACCCGCGCAGGGCGAACTCCCGGGCGCGCAGGGGGTGACACCGTCCGCCTCCAGGACGTTGGCGGCAACCAACTCCGGCACCAGCAGGTCGGGTTCCTGTCCCCAGCGCCAGCGCTCCTGGCCGAGGCCGAAGCCGCAGAGCACCGCGCCGTCCCGGGCGTAGTCCAGCAGGGCGGGCGGCTGCTCCGGCATCGGGCGGAAGTGGACCACCTCCACGCCCTCGCGCGCTATCTCGGTGAGCAGTTCGCCACCGGTGGAGTCCCCGTACTCGATCGCGAAGGACCAGCCGTCCGCCTCACCGACCCGGATCACACCGTCGCCGTCGTCACCAGGGCGGTAGACCTCGATGTCCAGGTCCCAGATCTCCCGGCCGCTGATCGGCCTGGTCACCGTAGCCGGGTCGGCCCCCATCCGACGGGCGAGATCCTCGGTCGGGACCCCCCGGGCGAACACCACTCCGGTCAGTTCCCCACCCGCGTCCGCCAGCCACTGGATGCCCTCACCACCCCGCTCCTCGGCCCCGCGCGAACCGTCACCGACGACGCCGATCATGACGCCCCTCCCCTCGCGCCGACCCTGCGATGGCCAGGCGCAGCCGGTCCGCACCATAACCGAGATCGCCGACACGCAACGCCGAACGACGGGGCGGACGATGGCCGGGCAGAGGAACTCACCAGGAGCGCACCGCCGTTCGCCCAGCTCCACCCCTGCCCAGCTCCCGCCCCTCGCTGCCGCCGCGTTCGCCCCGCCAGCAACACGGCTCACCGTCCACCCCTCACATGAGAAGGGCAGGCACCCGACCCACCCGAGAAACCACCACCGAAGGTCGAACCCGCCGCTTCCCACGCCTTGCCCAACCCTCCCGACTCCCCTCCGGCTCCAGAAGGCCCCCCGAACGCAGCAGGCCAACACTCGCACCCAAGAGGTTCGACACCGGAAGTCGGACCCGCCGACTTCCCCTACCGTGCCCAGCCGGCCCACTGCGCTCGGAAGAACACCCCGCCCCCGAGCCCCGCCACCACCCCGCACCAGCCGGACCCGCGCCCGAACGGGCCTGCGCAGGAAGTCGGACTGGCCCGACTTCCTGCGCGATGCCCAACTGCCCCGACCACCTCCGGCGTCAGGCCCTCTGGCGGAGCACCGTTCGCCGCATCAGGAGGGCGTAGACCACGGCGGCCACCACGATGCCCACCGGGAGGGCCAGGTCGACACCCGTGAGGGCCGCGACGGGGCCGGTGTAGAGGGTGTCGACGCAGAGGGCCGAGGTCGTCACGCCAGCGAGCAGGGCGAGGGCGCCGGCCGGGTTGACGCCCGCGCGGTACCAGAAGGAGCTGCCGGGGGACTCGTCGGTGAGGGCTCGGCCGTCGTAGTGGTTGCGGCGCAGCAGGATGTCGATGGCGTAGATGGCGGTGCTGGGGCCGAGGAGGACGACGGTCAGCTGGAGCACGTTGCTGACGGTGTCGAGGAAGTTGGAGACCAGCAGCGCGTAGAGGGTCAGCGCGACAGCGACCGTGCCGTCCACGAGCACGCTGAGCGTTCGGCGGATGCGGATGCCGACGGCTTGCAGGGCGAGGCCGGCGCTGTAGGCGGTGAGGGCGTTGACGGCGATGGTGCCGACGACCAGGGAGAGCAGGAAGATCGGGTTGAACCAGCCGGGAAGGATCTTCTGGAGCGCGGCTTGGGGGTCGGTCATGTCGACGGCGGTGGCCCCGAGCACGCCGAGTCCGCCGACGGCGACGCTGGGCAGGAAGCCGCCGAGCGCGGTCCAGCCGAGGACGGCGCGGGGGGAGGTGGTAGCAGGGAGGTAGCGGGAGAAGTCTGCGCTGGTGGTGTACGAGAGCGGGCCGGAGCCGATGAGGGTGATGCCGGCCAGGACGGCGGCCCACAGTCCGCCGCCGGTGAGCGGTTCCGGCTGGCTCCAGCCGAGGTCGGCGTGCCGGAGGACGGCGTAGCCGACGACGGCGAAGGAGGCGGCGAGGGCCAGGGTGATCGGCAGGTAGAGTCGCACGATCATGGCGTGCCCGTACACGCTGATGGTGAGTGTGACCACCACGATCGCGATCACGATGGTGATCTTGATCGGGATGTTCGGGGTGATCCCGACCTGCTCGGCGAGTGAGAACGCCGCGACGGCTGCCGCCGCGAGGTTCAGCGCGAAGTAGCAGACGGAGATCATCCACCCGGTGACAGCGTTGTTCACCCGGTTGCCCCGGACGCCGTACATCGCCCGCGTGATCACCTCGCTGGGTGCGCCGGCGGCCGGTCCGGAGACGGCCAGCAGGCCGGTGCTCAGCCAGAACAGGTTGCCGACCACGACCACCGCGAAGGCCTGCCAGAGGCTGAGCCCGGTCAGGACGAGGGCCCCGCCGACCACCAGGTTGAGGTAGTTGACGCTGGCTGCCGCCCAGACGGCGAAGAGTTCGCGGGCGCGGCCGCGCCGTTCGGTGTCGGGGATGTGGTCGATGCCGTGGACTTCGACCCGGCCGTTCCGCTCCTGCTGAGGTGGCGGGGACGGCTGGGGTCGCGGTCCGGCGGGTCCGGCGGGGAAGTCGGACTGGGGACGGTCCGGGAGCGTGGACGCCATGGGGGGCCCTCCGTGGGGGTGTCGTGCCCACCTGCTTGCTTATTGGTCGCACACTCAATAGCATCCGGCACATGACGTCAAGCGTTCAGCGCAAACGGATCCGGAAGTCCCCCGACGACCGCCGGGCGGAGATCGTCGGGGCCGCTGCCACCGTCGCCCTCACCGAGGGCCTGGAGTGCATCACCCTGCGCCGGATCGCCGAGCAGCTGACCGTCAGACCGGGCCTGATCAGCCACTACTTCCCGGCCGTGGAGGATCTCGTCGCCGAGGCGTTCGGCAGCGCCGCCACCACCGAGCTGGAGACGCTGCTGCCCGCCGACCCGCCGGATGGTTCCCCGCTGAACCACCTCGCCCGCTTCTTCGCCCGCACCACCGGCCCGGCCTACGACGACATGAGCCGGCTCTGGCTCAACGCCCGCCACCTCAGCCGCTACCGCCCGGTCCTGCGCGAGCGCGTGCTCGGCCAGGAGACGCTGTGGCGGGGCCGCCTCAGCGGCGTCGTCCGCGCGGGGGTCGAACAGGGCGAGTTCCGCACCGAGGACGCCGTCCTGACGGCCGTCCGGATCCTGGTGGTGATCGACGGCCTCGCCTCCCACGCCAACACCGGCCTGGGCAACCACCCGTCGGCCGTCATCCGGCTCGCCGCCGCCACCGCCGAACGCGAACTCGGCCTGACGGAAGGCACCCTCGCCCTCCCCGAGCAGCCCGGCGCCCCGGCCGCCCCGACCGAAGCCGGTGCCGAATCCCCGGCCGCCCCGGCCACCCCCGCCAATGCCCCGGCCACCCCGACCGAAGCCATCGCCGAGGCCGCCCCCACCCCACCCACCACCGAAGAGCAGTCCTGACCCCGACTCCCCCACCCCGCACCACCGCTGGAGCCGAAGTGCGCACCTCTCTCGTCCTCCTCTCCGCCCGCCTGCTCGACCCCGCGTCCGGCGGGTTCCTCCCGCAGTCCGCGCTTGCCGTGGCCGACGGCCGGATCGCCGCCCTGGGCGACGACCGGACGATCCGCGAACTCGCCGACGCCGCGACGACGGTGATCGACCTCAAGGGCGCCGTGGTCACCCCCGGCCTGGTGGACGGCCACCTGCACCCGGTCACCGGCGCCGAGCTCACCCACGGCCTGGACCTCTCCGGCTGCACCGACCTGCCGTCCGTCCGCGCCGCCCTCGCCGCCGAGGTCGAGGGCTTGGCCCCGGGGGCCTGGCTGCACGCCTGGGGCCTGGACCCGAACGTGTTCGGCGACCGTCCCGTCGCAGCCGCCGCCCTGGCTCCCGTGCTGGACGGCGTCCCGGCGCTGCTCCAGCTCTTCGACGCCCACTCCATGCTCGCCAGCCCGCGCGCCCTGGAGCTGGCCGGCGTCGACGGCCCGCGCACCTTCGCCCAGGCCGCCGAGGTGGTCTGCGACGCCGACGGCCGCCCCACCGGTCTGCTGCTGGAGGACGCGGCCTGCGAACTGGTCGAGCGCGCCGCTCCCCAGCCCACCCGCGCCGAGCGCCGCACGCGCCTGGCGGCCGCCCTGCGCGCCATGGCGGCGAACGGCCTCACCGGCGGCCACGCGATGGACGCGGGCGGCGACAGCCTCGACCTCTACGCCGAGCTGGACGAGGCGGGCGAACTCCCGCTGCGGCTCCGGGTCGCCCCCTGGTGCCAGCCCGGCGTGGACCGGGAAGGACTGCGCGCACTGGTCGAACTTCAGGGCCGGGGCGGTGAGTTGTGGCGGGTGAACGGCGTCAAGCTGTTCATGGACGGCACCATCGACAACGGCACCGCCTGGCTGGAACGCCCGGACTGCCACGGGGAGTCCACCCACGCCTTCTGGCCCGATCCGGCGCACTACACGCGGGTGGTCGAGGAGTTGCACCGGGCCGGAGTGCCGACCGCCACTCACGCGATCGGCGACGCGGCCGTCCGCCACGCCCTCGATGCCGTCGCCAAGGCCACCGCGAACAACCCTGCCGACGGCACCCCCACCCGACCCGCCCCCGTCCGGCACCGGATCGAACACATCGAGACCATCCCGGACGAGGCAGTGCGCCGCTTCGCCGAGTTGGGCGTGATCGCCTCGATGCAGCCCACCCACTGCTGCGACTTCACCCGCGCCGACCACACCGACAACTGGTCCCGCCGCCTCGGCGAGGAGCGCGCCGACCGGGCCTGGCGCTGCCGCGACCTGTGGGACGCGGGCGCCACCGTCGTGCTCGGCTCCGACTGGCCGATCGCCCCCTACCCGCCGTTGGGGGTCATGGCGGGGGCCCGCCACCGCCGTCCGTCCCGGGACCTCGACCAGCCCCCGCACAACCCCGGCCAGGCCCTCACCGCGCTGGAGGCGCTGCGCGCGATGACCGTCAACGCGGCCTTCGCGGCGGGCGAGGAGCAGTTGGCGGGCCGGATCGCGGTCGGCCACCGCGCCGACCTCACCGTCCTCGCCACCGACCCGCTCACCACCCCCGCCACCGAACTCGCGGCGGTCCCCGTCCTGCTCACCGTCCTGGACGGCCGGCCCACCCATCGCGCCGACCGGCTGTCCTGACGCGGAACACGCCGGCATCCCAACGCCCGGCGGCCCCGCCCCGTGCCCCCTTCGGGGCGCGGGGCGCGGGGCGAGGGGCGCGGGCCGCCCAGTCCCGGGTATATCCCCGGCCACGGTGGCAGGATGCTCCACACCGCAGCCACCGGCCTGCTCACCGGTCTGCGGCAATGTCGGTCAGATCGGCCGGGCAGTTAGATCGGCCGGGCGGTCAGATCGGCCGGCCAGGGCGGCAACGGCGGCCACGGCCACCAGGCCCACGACGACGCGGGGGTGCCCCCGCCCAGAACGACCTCGCCCACTACCAGCAGTCCGTCCACTCGTCCAGGTGACCCTAGGGGAACCGTCCCGGTACCCCCAGGGGCCCGGGGTAGGTGGGGTTGCCCCCCTGAGAAACCTGGCGGCCCTCCCCAGCGCGCCCCACCCCCTCCTCGGCGGAGGATTCTCTCACCGGCCCGGACAGCCGGACGAGTTGAACCGATCAAACCCACGAGCCGAGGAGTAGCCATCATGACCGTGACCCGGAAGCCCATCGCCCGACGGACCGTACTGGCCGCCACCACGGGCACCGCGGTCGCCGCCACCGCCACGCTGCTCACCCCGGGAACGGCCAGGGCCGCATCCGCGTCGGCCCCGACCCCGACCCCGACCCCGGCCTCGGCCCCGCAGTCCGCGACCGTCTCCGCGGACCTGGACCGGATCGCCCACCTCCTGCGGTCCACCGAGCCCGACGCCCCGACCGGCGGCCTGCGGGCCCTGGGCGCGATGATCGGCGACGCCCGGGTGGTCGGCCTCGGCGAGGCCACCCACGGCTCGCACGAGTTCTTCACCATGAAGCACCGGGTGTTCCGCTACCTGGTCGAGGAGAAGGGCTTCACCACCTTCGCCCTGGAGGCCAGTTGGTCGGCCGGCCTGCTGATCGACGCGTTCGTGCAGGGTCAGGGCGACGCCGACGCCCAGCGGCTGGCCCGCCGGGTCATGGCCGGATCGCCGTGGCAGCGGCGGGAGTTCGCCGACCTGATCGGCTGGATGCGCGCCTACAACCTGAGCGGGCCGCAGCGCCCGGTGCACTTCGTGGGCACCGACCTCGGCCTCCCCGGGATCGGCGACCAGCCCTTCGCCGAGGTCAGCGCCTACCTGCGGAAGGCCGCCCCCGCCTCGCTGTCGGGTGTCGAGCAGCTGTACGCCGGCCTGCGGCCGTTCGCCGACGCCATCGGCTACGTCACCCGGACCCCGCTGCCCGAGCGGCAGCGCAACGCGGACCTGGCGCAGCAGGCGCTGGAGCTGGTCGCCGCGGCCGGCCGGGACGGTGACGAGGGGTACGACTGGGCCGTCCTGCACGCCCGGAACATCGCCCGGACCTTCGCCTTCACCACCATGCGGACCGACGACGCCGCCTCCGTCACCGCCGCGCAGCTGCTCCGCGACCGGGCGATGACCGACAACACCGTGTGGTGGCAGCGCCGCTTCGGCGGCAAGGTCCTGCTCTCGGCGCACAACGGCCACGTCGGCTTCCTGTCGACCGACCCCGCGCTGTACCCCCGGACGGAGGGCTCCCTCCTGCGGGACGAGCTCGGTGCCGGGTACGTCAGCATCGGTTTCACCTTCGGCGGCGGCTCCTTCCTCACCAAGGCCGACCCGTTCGCCGACGACTGGCGCAGCACCACGGTGCCGCCGGCCACGCTCGGCATGAACGAGTACCTCCTCGACCGGGTCCGCCCCCGCGACTTCTACGTCGACCTGCGCCAGGCCTCGCCCGCGGCCCGCACCTGGCTGGGGACGGCCCGCCCGACCTACGACGCCGGGTCGATCTTCAGCCGCGACCCGCTGCCCACCCTCGCCCTCGGCGCGAACTACGACGTGCTGATCCACCTCCACCGGGTCCGCGCGGCCGACAAGCTCTGACCACCGCCCCGGCTGTGGGCGCGACGAGCCGCGCGACGACGGCCGCGCCCCCTTGTGTCCGCGACGACCTGCCCTGGTTCAAGCCGAACCCCACCTCCGCCCCACCGAGCACGCCGACGCCGGCACACCATCGAACTCCTCGGCAACCACGGCGAGTCGGCCCCGGACCAGCGCCTCCCGCGAGCCCTCCCGGCGGACGACCGGCCGGCCTTCGAGCGGGCCCTCGCGCCTCCCGCCGCACCCCGTCGGAGCGCGCGCGTGCCGTCTGACATGATCGTCCCCCATCGCCCCGGCGGCCCACCCGCCCGAGGACGGCACGACCCGAGGAACCAGGGCATGAGCAGGAAGAACAGGTCGACGAGGACCTCCGGCCGGGCGGCCCGCACCGCACACGTCCCCGGAACGGCACGGGCCCGGATCACCGCGGCCGGGCGGCGCCGGCCGCAGAGCTGGGGCATTGGCTTCCTGGCGGCGCTGGTGCTCGGTGTGGCCGTCATCGCCCTTGGCTTCCTGGGCGGCCGGGCGGCCGCCACCTCCTTCGCCTACGCCGCCGGGATGAGCGGCCGGCCGGGCATGCTGACCGTCGACCGCTGCTGGGGTGACAACCCGGCGAAGCCCCGTCTGATCACCTCCTGCGCCGGGGAGTTCCGCTCCGACGACGGCCGGACGGTGACCGAGGGCTCGCCGATCGGCAGCAGCCACCGCCTCGGCGCCGCCCTGCCCGTCGAGTACGGCGACGGCGGCTACCACGCCACCGGGCTCTCCTACGCGACCGGCGATCTGGCCGGGCTGCTCGCCGTGGTACCGGTCGGCGCGCTCGGCCTGTGGCTGGTCTGCCTGGCGTTCGGCGTCACCCCGGCCGGGGCCCGGCTGCGGGCCGAGCTGTCGCCGGACCACAACCGGGCGGTGCGGTACGTCCTGTGGGGCAGCGTCGGTTGCCTGCTGGCGGCCGGCGGCTGCCTGCTCGTCGGCGTCGCCGGCCGGGGTGCCACGCCCTGACCGTGGCCCCACACCCTGACCGTGGCGGCCGAAGGCTCAGCGGCGGTGGTGGAGGCGACCGTAGAAGAAGAGGCCGACGAGGGTGATGGCGCCCAGGGCGCAGACGAACAGCGCGATGGCGATCAGTGCCACGGTGGTGCCGTCGATGCCCTGGACGTACTCGTACGAGGTGTGGCCCGCGGAGTCGACAGTGATCCGGTCGCCGCCCGGGTGGTCGGAGAGGTAGCGGATCAGGAGGACGACGACGACGGCGCAGCCCGCGGCCGCCAGGAGCAGCCAGGCCCCGGCCCGACGGGTCCACTCGTCGCCCTCGCTCCGGCGGGCGTCCGGGCAGCGGTCGGCCACCGCGGCGCCCAGCGCGCGGGCGGCGACGGCCAGCCCGTCGATCCGCACCCGCCCGCCGTCGGCCAGGCGCAGGACGCAGCGGTAGTCGTTGCCGAACCGGTGGGCGTGGGCGCCGACCGAGGTGTGAGGGCGCGGGATGGTGATGACGGCGATCTGGTTCCAGGTCCAACTGGCCTTGCGGCCCGATGAGTTGCCGTGGACCAGGCCGTGACTGCGCACCTCGAAGTACTCACCTTTGCCGCCGCGCAGGGCCCGCGTCGCCTGGGTGATGCCGATGACGAGTCCGCACAGGCCGAGGCCGAGGGCGGTGCCGAGTCCCTTGCCGCTCCCCGAGGCGCCGCCGTCCCGGAGCAGGGCCCACAGCCCCAGCCAGCCGGTGAGCACGCCGATCGGCAGGGCCCAGGCGGCATTGACCCATCGGGTGCGGTTGTCGACCGGGTGACGGCTGACCAGGTCGCCGAGCGGGTCGGGTGCGGGTGCGGGTGCGGTGTCGGCCACGCCCGCAAGTCAAGCAGGGCCGCCGGAGCCCTTCAAGAGCCCTGCGGCCGGCTTCATCGGCCCGCGCGGGCGGCACGGGCGGGCGGCACGGGCGGCACGGGCGGCCGGCCCGGCCGGGAGGTGTACGGCCCGCTCCGGGGGCGTACGGGCAGGTCGGGAGGCGTACGGCCGGTCGGCCCAGCGCGCTCCGGTGAGCCGTGGGCCGGTTCGAGTGGCGCGCCTATCGTGGGCTGGTGACCGATCATCGGACCGTCCGACCACCTGTCGCCCGGGCGGACTACCTGCTGGCCGCCTTCGCCTTCGCCGTCTGCATGACCGGGACCACCCTGCCGACCCCGCTGTACGGGCTGTACCAGGAGCGGATCGGCTTCTCCGAGTTGACGGTGACGGTGGTGTTCGCCGTGTACGCCTTCGGGGTCATCGGCGTCCTGCTGCTGGTCGGCAATGTGTCCGACTCGGTCGGGCGCCGGCCCGTACTGCTGTGCGGGCTGCTCAGCTCGGCTTGCAGCGCCGTCGTGTTCCTGACGGCGGACAGCGTGCTCCTGTTGTGCCTGGGCCGGCTGTTGTCCGGCCTGTCGGCGGGGTTGTTCACCGGCACCGCCACGGCGTACGTGCTGGAACTGGCGCCGCCACGGCACCGGGGGCGGGCGGGCTTCGTCGCGACCGCCGCCAACATGGGCGGCCTGGGGTTCGGGCCGCTGCTGGCCGGCCTGCTCTCCCAGTACGCGCCGCACCCGCTGGTGCTGCCGTTCGTCGTGCACCTGGTGCTGCTCGCCGCGGCCGTCTGCGCCCTCCTGCGGCTGCCGGAGACCGTCGCCGGCGCCCGTCCGCTGCGCACCGCCCGGCCGGTCCGGCCCAGTCTGCCGCCGGAGGTCCGGCGGGTGTTCGTACCGGCCGGGATCGCGGCCTTCGCCGGGTTCTCCCTGCTGGGCCTGTTCACCTCGGTCAGCCCGGCCTTCCTCGCCGAGGGCCTGGGCGTGCACAACCGGGCGGTGGTCGGCCTGGTCGTCTCCTCGGCCTTCCTGGCGTCCACCCTGGGCCAGTTGCTGGTCCCCCGGCTGGGCACCGCGCGGGCCATCCCGCTGGGCTGCCTGGTGCTGATCGCCGGGTTGGCCCTGCTGGCGGGCTCGCTGGCCTGGACCGTCCTGGCGCTCCTGGTGCTCGCCGCGCTGGTGGGCGGCGCCGGGCAGGGCATGGGCCTGCGCGGCGCGGTGGGCGAAGTCGCCGCCGCGAGTCCGGCGGAGCACCGTGGCGGGGCCCTGTCGGCGCTCTTCGTGGTCGGCTACTTCGGCATCTCGATCCCGGTGATCGGCGTCGGCGTGCTCACCGGGCCGCTCGGCCTCGCCCGAGCGGGCCTGGTGTTCGCCGCCTGCATGGCCCTGCTCGCCGCCGCCTCCGGCGCCTACCTGCTCCGTCTGCTCCGTCAGGCGGGCGCCGGGGCCTGATCACGGGCCGACCCACCCCCGACAGGACCTGCGGGTGGGCAGCTACGAGGCCCGCGTCCGCCCGGCGCGGATCCGCTGACGCAGGAAGAGCGCGGCGCGGTCGAGCGCCTCGTCCGCCTCGTCGAGGACGCCGGCGAAGCACTGGAACACGTGCGGCGCGTCGGCGGTGATGTCCAGGATGACGTCCACGCCCGCCGCGCCCGCCCGCGCGGCCAGGCGGGTGGAGTCGTCCAGCAGCAGTTCGTTGGCGCCGACCTGGATCAGCATCGGGGGCAGGCCGGTGAGGTCGGCGTGCACGGCCGGACTGAGCAGCGGCTGCCGGGGGTCGGCCCCGGCGAGGTACATGGCTCCGGTGTGGTCGAGGGCGGCCCGGGTGAAGATCGGGTCGACGCCCTCCTTGGTGCGCATGCTCGCGCCGGTCCGGGTGGCGTCGAGGCCCGGGGAGAAGGCCAGCACGGCGGCGGGCTGCGGGAGGCCCGCGTCCCGGGCGGCGAGGCAGGTGGTGACGGCGAGTCCGCCGCCGGCGGAGTCCCCCGCGAAGGCGATGGCCGAGGGGTCCGCTCCCTGGTCGAGGAGGGCGCGGTAGGCGCTCAGGCAGTCCTCGATCGCGGCCGGGAAGGGGTGTTCGGGGGCGAGCCGGTAGTCCAGCGAGTACGCGCCGAGGCCGGTCCTGGCCACGAGGTTCCCGGTCAGCGAGAGGGCGGTCTCGGGCGAGCCGAAGACCCAGCCGCCACCGTGGAAGTAGAGGATCGTCCCCGCTTCCGCTCCGTCCGTCGCTCCGACCTTCGGTTCGTCCGTCGCTCCTGCCGTCGGTTCGTCCTTCGGCACGACGCGCAGGGCGGGCCGGTCGCCGAGGACCGTCGGCGCCGTGCGGATGGCGCCGTGGGGCACGATCATCCCGGCCATCAGCTCCCGGAACCCGGCCCGGATCTCCTCCACCGACGGCGGCCGCACAGGCCCCGCCTCCTCCGGCTGCCCCGCCGGTCCCGACTGCCGCAGCATCGCGTCGATCCGGCTGCGCTGCTCCCTGCTCATGAGCCCACTCCCCATCCCAAGTAGCTTCCCGTACACTATATGCCGTGGAAGATACATCACCCGGCGACCGCCCCGCATCCGGCCTCCCGGCGCTCTTCGCCGACCTGGTCCGGTGCGAGACCCGCCTGTACAACGCCCTCAACGACCGGCTCCGCGAGCGGCACGGCATCGTCACCTCGCAGTACGAGTTCCTGGACTACCTTCGCCGCCACCCCGGCAGCCGGGTGGCGGACCTCGCCGCCGAGTTCGCCATCGGCGTCGGCGCGACCAGCAAGGGCGTCGACCGCCTGGAGAAGCAGGGCTGGGCCGCCCGTCGGCCGAACCCCGCGGACCGCCGGTCCTCGCTGCTGGTCCTGACCGACGACGGCACGCGGCTCGTCGAGGCGGCCGAGCGGACCTTCACGGAGGGCCTGGCCGAGCTGCTCGCGGGCACCCTCGACGCCACCGCCCTGTCGGCGGCCGCACGGACCCTGGCCACCCTGCGCTCCGCGCTCGAACGCGACCAGGTCGGCGCCCCCACCGGCTGACCCGCGGCCCGCCCCCCGGAGACGGCCCGCAAGGCGACCCGGACCACGGCCGCCGCGCCGGTCGCGATGACGACCGGTGCCACGGGTGCGGCGCGAACAGCAGGAGCAGCAGGAGCAGCAGGAGCAGCAGGAGCAGCAGGAGCAGCAGGAGCAGGCTCAGCCGGTGATCGGGCGACCGTCCAGCCGGACGTGGTCCACCGCCCAGTACCAGTTGTTGCCCGCGTCGTACATCCGGAACTTCAGCGTCACCGAGCGCGCGCCCGCCGGGACGGCCCGTCGCCGTAGGCGAGGTCGCCGGCCAGGAAACCCTGAGCTGTACAGACCACTTGACGCCGCATGATCAACGTCGCCCACCATCGGCCCCGTTGGCTTCCTCTACGCTGGGGCGAGGCCCCGGACGCCGGGCGCCGACCGACGCGCACAGCCACCGGGGGGAACCGCGTGATCCGCGTACAGCAGCACACCTTCACCTTGATTCCCTGGCCGTGGCGCGTCATGCCCTGGGTCCAGGTGCCCGAGGGGCTGGAGTTCACCCTCTACGACGTCGTCGACCCGATGGCGCGCGGCGTCGAGGTGCCCGGCACCCCGGAGGAGGCCGCCCGCTGGAAGGTCGGCCACGACGCCTACCGGAGCCTGCTGCAGGAGGCCGAGGAGGACGTGCGCCACGCCCACGGAGTGCGCTGCCGGGCCGGCTTCATGGTCGACATGCACTCGGTGCGGCTGCGCCGCTACGACCTGATGCCCAACCGCAAGGCCCGCTCCCGGCGGCTGTTCGACGAGTGCCTGACCAGGATGCGCCGGTACGAGGAGACCTACCGGCCGATCCTCCAGGACATCGAGGCCCGGATCGCGGAGGCCTCCGCCGACGCGGCCTGAGGTCTGAGGTCTGAGGTCTGAGGCCTCCCGAGCGGTCCTCCGCACTCGGCGCGGCTACCGGACGATGACGACCTTGCCCGCGACGGTGCGCGACTCGGCCAGCGCGAGCGCGGCCGCGGCCTCGTCCAGCGGGAACCGCGCGGCGATCTCGGCGGTGAGCGCGCCGTCGGCCAGCAGCGCCAGCACCCGGGTGAGGTCCTCGCGCAGCCGGGCCCGGAAGGCGGCCGGGCGGCGGCTGCCCGCCCAGAAGTTGTAGAAGTGGGCGGACCGGCCGTTGGGGAGGCCGTTCCACAGCGCCAGCCGGGCGAACAGCTTGAGCACCGGGAGCCGCGAGTCGCCCTCCTCGTCCTTGGTGGCGGCGGTGCCGTAGGACACCAGGACCCCGCCGCGGCGCAGCAGCCGCCAGGACTCCTCCAGTCCGGCGCCGCCGACGTGGTCGAACACCGCGTCCACGCCGTCCGGTGCGAGCTCCCGGATGCGCCGGTAGACGTCGGGGTCGCGGTAGTCGACCGGGGTCGCGCCCAGTCGGCGGACGGTGTCGTGGTGCCGGGCGGACGCCGTGCCGATCACCGTGATCCCGGCGTGCCGGGCCAGTTGCACCAGCGTCGACCCGACGCCGCCGTTGGCGCCGAGCACCACGATCGTGGCGCCCTGGGCCACCTTCGCGGTCCGGTGCAGCATCTGCCAGGCCGTCACCCCGTTGACCACGACGGTCTCCGCGTCGGCGGCCGTCACGCCGTCCGGCACGGGCACCAGGTCGGCGGCGTCGAGCAGTTGGAGGCTGGCCCAGGCGCCGGTCTTGGTGACGGCGGCGAACCGCTGCCCGACCAGCGCGGGGTCGACGTCCGGGCCGGTCGCGACGACCGTGCCGACCACGTCGTACCCGGGCACGAAGGGGAAGGGCGGCTGGTCGTAGTACTTGCCGCGGCGCATCTGCTGCTCGGCGAAGGAGACGCCGGTCGCGTCCATCCGCAGCAGGACCTTGCCCGCGGTGGGCAGCGGGAGGTCCCGGGTGCGCACCTGGAGGCCGTCCGGGTCGACGGTGCCCGGCAGGACGACCTCGGTGGCACGGGTGAGGAGGGTGTCGTTCATGGCTTGTTCTCCGCTTCGGCTGGCTCGTGGCCTTCGGCTGACTCGCTTGCTACGGCCGTAAAGTTACACCCGTAACCTCACAACAGACAAGGGCTTCGCCACGTAAGTTCTCACCTGTAAGCTCACGCCATGGGAAACGAATCGAGCGCACCCCCCAGCCGCCCCCGCAACCGCCGCGGGGAAGGCGCCCGCCTGCGGGACGACATCGTGGCCGCCGCGGTCGAACTACTCGACGAGACCGGCACCGAGACCGCCGTCACCCTGCGGTCCGTCGCCCGCCGGGTCGGGATCGCCGCCCCCTCGATCTACCGTCACTTCCCCGACCAGCCGGCCATCATGCTGGCCGTGGTGCGGCAGGCCTTCGACGAACTGGAGGCAGAACTACGGGCCGCCCAGGACGCCGCCGGCGAGGACCCCCGAGAGCGGCTGCTCGCCCTCTGCCACGCCTACCTGGGGTTCTCCGAGGACCACCCGGAGCGCTACCGCACCATGTTCGGCGGGGTCTGGGTGCCCGCGCTCCAGGACACCGCCGTGACGGCGGAGGAGATGAGCAGCCTCGGCCAGGCGTCCCTGCAGCTGCTCGCCGAGGCCCTGACCGGGTGCGTCGCCGCCGGCCTGGCCACCAGCGACGATCCGTTCGCGGACACCGTCGCGCTGTGGCTGGGCCTGCACGGGCTGGCGCACCAGCGGGCGGTGACGGTCGCCTTTTCGTGGCCGCCGGACATCGCCGAGCGGCTGATCACCACGCTGGCGCACCTCAAGGCCGAGTAGCCCCCGGCGGCGGCGTGGCCGGAAAGCCGCCGGCCCCCGCCCGGCAGTCGGGCGGGGGCGGGCGGGCCGGCGGGCCGGCGGGCAGGCGGGGCCGGCAGGCAGGCAGGCAGGCGGGGGCCGTCAGCGGACCAGCCGCCCGTCACGGGCGACCACCCGGCCTACGCGCACGACCGGTTCGCGCGGCGGGAGGTCGATCACCGCCTGCGGCAGGCACTCGCCGCCCAGCAGCAGGAAGTCGGCCGGCGAGCCCGGCGCCCGCCTCCTGACCGGCCCTCAGCCCCAGCCCGGCACCGGCGGCAACGGCCAGCCCGGCAACGCGGGAACGCCCGACCCGGACGGCGGCGGCCCGTCCACCCGCAGGCCCGTCGCCGGGCCGCGCCCGGCCAGCCAGGCGAGCAGGGCGTGCCCGGGGCCGCTCACCACCGGCCCCGCCCCGGCGACCGTCCAGCCGGCCGGCCCGCCCGGGCCGAGGTCCTCGGCCTCGATCCGGGCCAGCGGAACCCCTCGGGCACCCAGCGTCGCCGCCGTCTCGGCCAGGGCCCGCCACACGAAGCCGTCCGGCCAACCGGCCGACGTGAAGCCGTGGTCCAGGTCCACCCCGTGTACCTCCAGCTCCCGCCAGGCCCGCCACAGCAGGTACCAGGCCGGGTGCCGCCACCCCGCCAGCGCCGGGACCAGCACGGCCCGGCGGGCGGTGGGCAGTTCGGCGGCGTCCCGCAGCAGCCCGTCCAGGCCGGCCCGCAGGTCGGCCACGAGCGCCTCGGCGCCGCGCCCCGCGCCCTCGTTCAACTGCCGTGCCAGCGCGGCGGCGTCGGCCCGCGGCCCGGGTGCGGTGCCGGTCCGGGCCAGGGCGAACATCCACCGGTAGGCATCGGCGCTGCGGGCGAGGTGGGTCAGCACATGGCCCCGGCTCCAGCCGGGCAGCAGCGAGGGCTCGCGGGCCTGCCCGTCGGTGAGCCGCTCCAGCCCCGCGCACAGGCGCTCCGCCGAGGCCCGGACCTCCTCGTACAGCTCCTCGAAGTCCGGCCGCCGATCGGGCTCCACCGCGCTAACGCCCAGCCTCGGAGACCGTCCGCCAGTCGGGCGTGCCCGCCCGGCTGTCGTACCCCTCGAAGCGGGCGCCCGGCGCGGGGCCGTCCGCACCGTCCAGCCACCCGACCCGCCGCAGCTCCGGGCCGAACCGGGCGGACGGTCCGATGTCCGTCACCAGCGCCCAGACCCGTTCCACCCCGGCCCGGACGAACACCTCGCCCTGCGCGCCCGGACCATCCGCGTACCGCATTGCGCTCCCCCTCGACTGCCTGACGCACTCGACCCCCGACGTCCTACGGGTCGACACCCGCCCTGCCCCCGCCTCTGAGCGTCCGGAACGCCGCGAAGGCAACGGGCGGGTTGCCGCCCTCTCGCGGGCCCTGCCATCGATGGTCGTTCCTGCCGAACCTCCAAGTCAATCCACCGATTTCCTGGGGCGCCTCCAAGGTTGAGCTTGGGTCGAGCCCTGCGGCCACCGGCTCGGCCCCGGCAGTACCCTGGGCGCTCGTGACCCTCGACGACCTCCGCGTCTTCGCCGCCGTCTGCCGGGCCGGCTCGCTCAGTGCCGTCGCCCGCGACCTGGCGTGCAGCCAGTCCGCCGTCAGCCAGCACGTCAAACGGCTGGAGCACGAGCTGGGCCTGGCCCTGATCGAGCGGCATCCGCGCGGCGTGGTGCCCACCCAGGCCGGCCGCCAGCTGCAGACCGCCGTCGCCACCGGTCTGGGCGGCATCGATCACGCGCTGCGCACCATCGCCGAACTCGCCCGCGGCGAGGGCGGATCGGTGCGGATCACCACCGGCGCCACCAGCATCCGGCACTTCATGTCCGCCGCCGTGGTGGACTTCCGCCGGCGGTTCCCGCAGGTCAGCCTGGAGTTCCAGACCGGCGTCTCCAGCCGCAGCTGCCTGGAGGCGCTCACCGCCGGCCATGTCGACCTGGCCTGGATCACCCTCGGCGCCCCGGTCCGCGGCATCGAGCAGCGGCCCGTCGCCGACCTGCCCTGGGTGCTGGCCGTGGCGGCCGCCGACCCGCTCGCCGCCCGGGAACGCATCGAGCCCGCCGACCTCCAGGACGCCCGGCTGATCGGACTGCCGCAGAACTCGGTCTCCCGCTCCCAACTCGACGACTGGCTCGGCAAGTCGGGGATCCGCCCGGTCTTCGACACCAGCGTCACCGACTGGGACACCGCGATCCTGCTGGCCGAACTCGGCCTCGGTCACGCCGTCGTGCCCGCGCTCCCCGAGTGGCAGGGCCCGGGCCACCCCGGCCTGCGGCTGGTCCCGCTGCCCGACCTGCCCGGCCTCACCGTCGGCTGGGCCGCCCGCGACTGGGACACCCTGGGGCCGCTGGCCCGGGCCTTCGCGGAGACCGTCGCCACCCACTGGGGCCGTCCGGCTCCGCCGCCGGTCAGCTCTGGAGCCCGTCCGCGAACTCGCTGACCGACCGGAGCCCGCCGCCACCCAGGAGCCGGGCCACCGGCAGCCCCTCGTCACGGGACGTCACCTCCGCCAGCTGCCCGAAGTCCTCGGGCAACAGGTCCAGCAGGCTCAGCACCTGCTCGCCGGTCCGCAGCTCCAGCACCAGTTCGCAGCGCAGCTGCCGTGGCAGTTCCGGGCGGTGGGTCACCCCGTGCCACCACACCGCTCACAGGTAGTGCCGCCCGGCGGGCGCCGCGTGCGACCTCAGCCACGCCGGGTCCAGCCGCTGGGAGAGGCCGAGGCCGGCGGCCCGTTCCTCCAGCCGCAGCAGCCCCGGGGTGTCGACGGCCATCAGTTCACCCGGCAGTGCCCGTTCCGCGTCCATGCCGCCATCCTGGCGCACCCGCGCCGTCTCACCCCGGCCTGCCGTCAGTTCGTGTGGAAGGAGTGGCTGCGGCCGATCTCGGTGAAGCCCCGCCGGGCGTACCACTCGCGCGGCCAGTCGGCCGCGTCCGCGAGCAGGAAGAGCTGCGGGATCCCGGCGGCCGCCGCCAGCGCCAGTCCGCTGGCGAGCAGGGTGTCGCCGTGGCCCGCGCCGCGGTGCGCGGCGGCGGTGACCAGGTCCTCCACCTGGGCCAGTCCGGCGGCCGGTTCGAGGTAGAGGTCGACCCAGGCCGCGATCTCGCCGTCCGCCGCCCGGGCGGCCAGGAAGTGCACCCGCTCGGCGCCGCGCAGCCGGGTCGGCCGGCGGTCGGTGAGCTGGCGGATCAGTTCCTCGCCCTCGTGCCACTCCGACTGCTGCCGCAGGACGGCCTCCCGCAGCTCGGCGAACTCCGTGGGCCGGGCGGCCGGTTCGGGCAGCGCGCAGCCCGCCGTCTCCCGGGCCAGGACCACCGCGGCGCCGTCCTCGTACCCGGCCTCGGCCAGCACCGGAGCGGCCCGCTCACCGCACTCCTGGTCCAGCACGGTGATCGCGTACTGCCGGCGCTGCCCCAGCCAGCGCTCCGCCAGTCCGGGCAGCTCCGCCGGGTCGGTGCCCGGCCCGGTGACGATCAGCTGGTTGTGCTCGTGGGAGAGCACGTGCTCGGCGTCCCGGACCGCGAAGACCCCTGGGAACTCGGGCAGTTCGAGGAGCTCGGCGGCCTGGCGGCGGGCGAAGGCGGCACGGAAGGCGGACACGCGCGCAAGCAGATCGGACATCCTGCCATGATCGCCCCGCCCACCGCCCCGGCCAAGCGAATATCCACCGGCCGGCTCGCCGCGCCACCGCGCCGCTCCCCCACCACGCCACGGCACTCCCCGCCACCGTCCGCACCCGCGCCGGCCCCACCCCCGCCGAGCCCGGCCCCCCTGCCTGCACCCGCCGTCCTCCCCGACCCGCCAGGCAACCCGCCGTCCTCACCGGGCCGGCTTCCTACTCCGCCCCCGCCATCCCTCCCCGTTCCGCCGCCCGCCCGAAGCGGGCCGACCACTCCGCGATCAGCTCCCGCAGCTCCGGTGGGTGGACGACGTGGAACTCCGCGCCCAGGGAGCCCAGGGCCATCGCGGGCCAGTCCAGCGAGTCGGCGGTCATCCGCAGCCGGCAGCGGTCGGCGTCGACGGCCTCGACCTCCCCCCAGCGGCCGATGCGGTCGCGGACGCGTCCGGCCGGGGCGTCGACGAGGGCCTCGACGCGGTTGCTCCGGGGCATGCCGCTGAGGCCCGCGCGGACGAACTCGGCGGCGTCGGCGGCCGGGAGGGTGCGCGGGGCGAAGCGGGCGCCGGTGGCCTCGGCGGCGGTGAGGCGGTCGAGGCGGAAGGTGCGCCAGTCGGCGCGGTCGAGGTCGTAGGCGACGAGGTACCAGCGCCGGTCGAGGCAGACCAGCCGGTGCGGTTCGACGTGCCGCGCGGTGCGGTGCGCGGAGGCGGCGGTGTACGAGAAGCGCAGCCGTTCGCCGTCGCGGCAGGCCAGGGCGGCGGCGGTGAGGGCGTCGGGGTCGACGCGGGTGCCGCCGGTGGCGCCCCAGTCCACGGGGACGGTGACGGCGCGCAGCGCCTCGACCCGGCGGCGCAGCCGGGCGGGCATCACCTGCACGACCTTGGCCAGGACCCGTACGGAGGCCTCGGCGACGCCCTCCACCGGGCTGTCGGCGGCGGCCTGCAGCCCGACCGCGAGGGCGACCGCCTCCTCGTCGTCGATGACGAGCGGGGGCAGGGCCGCGCCGGCGGCCAGCTGGTAGCCGCCGTCGACGCCGCGCTGGGCTTCGACGGGGTAGCCGATGTCGCGCAGCCGGTCGATGTCGCGGCGCAGGGTGCGGACGGAGACGCCGAGCCGGTCGGCGAGTTCCTCGCCGGGCCAGTAGCGGTGGGTCTGGAGCAGGGAGAGCAGCCGCAGGGTCCGGGTGCTGGTGTTCGCCATGTCTCGATTGTGGCCGGATTCAGGTCAGGAAGTGGCCGCAATGGTCCGTAGCGTGGTGGTTGTCCGAGGGAGCAGGAACCGAACGGAAGGCCAGCGCCATGACCACCACCACCCCCGCCACCCCCGCCACCGCCGCCACCGGCGAGCGCGCCGACCTCCTGGTCGCGCTGGAGAAGCAGCGGCACTTCCTGCGCTTCACCACCCGTGACCTCACCGACGAGCAGGCCGGTCTGCGGACCTGTGCGAGCGAGCTGTGCCTGGGCGGTCTGGTCAAGCACGTGACCTCGGTGGAGCGGATGTGGGCGGACTTCATCGTGACGGGCCCGTCCGCGATGCCGGACTTCACCACCTGGACGGAGGAGGACGTCGCCCGCCGGGCCGACGAGTTCCGCCTGCTGCCCGGCGAGACGCTGGCCGGGGTGCTCACCGAGTACGCCGAGGTCGCGCGCCGCACCGACGCGTTGGTGGCCACGCTGCCCGATCTGGACGCGACCCAGCCGCTGCCGAAGGCGCCCTGGTTCGAGAAGGACGCCGTGTGGTCGGCCCGCCGGGTGCTGCTGCACATCGTGGCCGAGACCGCCCAGCACGCGGGCCACGCCGACATCATCCGCGAGTCCCTGGACGGCGCGAAGAGCATGGGCTGAGCCGGGCGGGGGCCCGCCGCACCACGGCGGGCTCCCGATGGCCGGTTCCCGGCCGGTCCGGGCTCAGATCTCGTCGACGAGGGTGAAGCCGGCCCCGTCCACCGCGCTGCGGACGGCCGCCGTCTCCAGCGGCTGGGCGGAGGCGACGGTGACCCGGCCGCTCGGTGCGTGCGCGACGACCTCGGTGACGCCGGGGATGGCGGCGAGGCCCGCGCTGACGGTCTTCTCGCAGTGGCCGCAGCTCATGCCGTCGACGGTGAGGACGGTGGTGATGGACATGTCGGCGCCTCCAGGCGGGTCGGGTGACGGATCCGTCGGGGGACGGATCAGGGGGGTGACGGATCAGGGGGGTGGGTCAGCGGTGCACGGCTGATCGACCCGCCCTACGACAGCGGAATCCCGCCGCGAACCCCAGGGACACGCCGCACGGGTGGCACCATCGAGTGGTTCCGGGAACCGACCGCCCCCTGCAACCGACCGAGCGCCCTGAACCGTCTCCCCCGACGTCCCCGTTCCTCCCGTCGTACGCCCATTCGGCCCTGCCCAGGAGTTGTCCCACCACCATGGCCGTCAGTCCCGCCGCCCTGTCCCGTCGAATACGGCACGCCGCGCTCGCCCTGGCGCTGGTCGCGGCGGTGACCGCCGGCCTGCTGTGGTGGCAGCCCTGGCACCACGAGCCCGCGCCGCTGGCCTTCACCACCGCTCCGGGCGGCTCCGAGCGGTTCGGCACCGGGGAGCACCTGTACCGCTACAAGGTGCGGGTGGAGGACGGGATCGCGGAGAGCCCGGCGCAGTTCGCCGCCGAGGTGGACGCGGTCCTCGGCGACACCCGGCGCGGCTGGGCGGCCGGGAACACCGCGTCCTTCCAGCGGATGCCCGCCGACCCGGTGGACTTCACGGTCTACCTGGCGACCCCGCGGTCCACCGACCGGATCTGCGGCCAGTACGGGCTGGACACCGGCAGCTGGGTGAACTGCGGCGTCCAGCACCAGGTGGTGATCAACCTCAAGCGGTGGACGGAGTTGTCCGAGTTCTACCAGGGCCGGCCGGAGCTGTACCACGCGCTGGCGATCAACCACGAGGTCGGCCACATCCTCGGCAACGGGCATGTCGACTGCCCCGGCCCGGGCGCCCCGGCGCCGGTGATGATGCAGCAGATCAAGGGCCTGCACGGCTGCGCCCCCAACGGCTGGCCCTACTCCGAGACCGGCACCCTGCTGACCGGCCCGCCGGCCCAGGCGCCGAGCAACGCGCCCTGACCGCCACGGCACTCCCCCGGACCCGGATAATCACTGGTCGGACCGGGTACCGCCGCACGGCGCCCCGGTCCCGATCGTGTCCCTACCGTCCGCGCGTGGAGTGAAGAACCTTGTTCGATGTGGAGAACCTCGACTACCCGGCCCTCCTGGAGGCCGCCGAGGCGGCCGCCCGGGCGACCACGGGCCGGGGCCGCGTCGCCGACTACATCCCGGCCCTCGCCGAGGCCGACCCGGAGGCCTTCGGCATGGCCGTGGCCACCGTCGACGGCGAGCTGTACGGCGTCGGGGACTGGGAGCAGCCCTTCTCCATCCAGAGCGTCTCCAAGCTGTTCTCACTCGCCCTCGCCCTCGCCTACAGCAGCGACGGCGGCGCGGGGCTCTGGCGGGGCGTCGGCCGCGAGCCCTCCGGCAACCCCTTCAACTCGCTGGTGCAGCTGGAGACCGAGCACGGCATCCCGCGCAACCCGTTCATCAACGCGGGCGCCCTGGTCGTCACCGACCGCCTGCAGTCCCTGACCGGCGACGCCTCCGGCGCGGTCCGGCAGTTCCTGCGCCGCGAGTCCGGCAACCCGCTGCTGGACACCGACCCCGTGGTCGCCGCGTCCGAGGCCGAGCACGGCCACCGCAACGCCGCGCTCGCCCACTTCATCGCCAGCCACGGCAACCTGCGGAACCCGGTCGACACCGTGCTGGAGCACTACTACGCCCACTGCGCCGTCGCCGCCAGCTGCCGCGACCTCGTCCTGGCCGGCGCCTTCCTCGCCCGCTACGGCGTCCGCACCGACGGCACCCGTCTGATGACCCGCAGCGAGGCCAAGCGGATCAACGCCGTCCTGCTCACCTGCGGCACCTACGACGCCGCCGGCGAGTTCGCCTTCCGGGTCGGCCTGCCCGGCAAGAGCGGCGTCGGCGGCGGCGTCCTCGCCATACTCCCCGGCCGCGCCGCCGTCTGCGCCTGGGGCCCCCGCCTCGACCAGGCCGGCAACTCCGTCGCCGCCGTCACCGCCCTGGACACCCTCACCACCCTCTCGGGCTGCTCGGTCTTCTGACCGCGACGAGGCCCGGTCGCAGCAACCACCGCGACCGGGCCCAACCACCGTACGAAACGCGGGACTTACTCCACCGTCACGCTCTTCGCCAGGTTGCGCGGCTTGTCCACGTCGCGGCCGAGGGCGACCGCCGCGTGGTAGGCGAGCAGCTGGAGCGGGATGTTGAGGAGCAGCGGGTCCAGCTCGGGCTCGCTCTTGGGAACCAGGATGCAGTGGTCGACGAGCTTGTCCTCGGGCCGGCGGTGGGCGACGGCGATGACGCGGCCGGAGCGGGCCTTGATCTCGCCGAGGGTGGTGAGGTTCTTGTCGAGCAGTTCGTCGTCCGGGACGAGGGCGACGGTGGGCAGTTCGGGGCTGATCAGGGCCAGCGGGCCGTGCTTGAGCTCGCTCGCCGGGTAGGCCTCGGCGTGGACGTAGGAGATCTCCTTGAGCTTCTGCGCGCCCTCCCGGGCCACGGGGTAGCCGCGGACCCGGCCGATGAACATCATGCCGGTCGAGTCGGCGTACTCGCCCGCGAGTTCGGCGATCGCGTCGCTCTGCTCGAGCACCTCGCGGATCTGGTCGGGCAGGGCCTGGAGGGCGGAGACGATCCGGCGGCCGTCGGCGGGCGAGAGGTCGTGGATACGGCCGAAGTGCAGGGCGAGCAGGGCGAAGGCGACCACCGTGGAGGTGAACGCCTTGGTGGAGGCGACGGAGACCTCGGGCCCGGCGTGGAGGTAGATGCCGCCGTCGCACTCGCGGGCGATGGCGCTGCCCACGGTGTTGACGACGCCGAGGACGCGACCGCCCTTGCGCTTGATCTCCTGGACGGCGGCGAGGGTGTCGTAGGTCTCGCCGGACTGGCTGACCGCGACGTACAGGGTGTCGGCCTCGATCACCGGGTTGCGGTAGCGGAACTCGGAGGCAGGCTCGCTGTGCGCGGGGATCCGGGAGAGTTCCTCGATCAGCTGCGCGCCCATCTCGCCCGCGTAGTAGGCGGATCCGCAGCCGAGGATCTTGACCCGGCGGATCTCGCGCAGTTCCCGGGCATCCAGGTTGAGGCCGCCGAGGTGGGCGGTGCTGAAGCGCTCGTCGAGCCGGCCGCTGAGGGTGCGCTCGACGGAGCCGGGCTGCTCATGGATCTCCTTGAGCAGGTAGTGCTCGTAGCCGCCGGTGTCGAAGGAGTCGATCTCCCAGTCGACGGTGGACGGCTGGCGGTGGGTGGTGCGGGCGTCCGCGGTGAAGGTGCGGAAGCCGTCGGCCCGGACGGTGGCGAGTTCGCCGTCCTCCAGGTGCACCACCTGGCGGGTGTAGCGGACGAGGGCGGAGACGTCGGAGGCGGCGAACATCTCCTTCTCACCGATACCGAGCACGATCGGGCTGCCGTTGCGGGCGACCACGATGCGGTCGGGCTGCGCGGAGTCCAGCACCGCGATGCCGTAGGTGCCGACGACCCGGCCGAGCGCGGCGCGGACGGCGTCCTCCAGCTCGACGCCCTCGGTGGCGTGGGCGGCGATCAGGTGGGAGAGCACCTCGGTGTCGGTCTCGGAGCGGAACACCGCGCCGTCGGCGGTCAGCTTGGCGCGCAGTTCGTCGGCGTTCTCGATGATGCCGTTGTGGACGACGGCGATCCGTTCGGCGTTGTCCAGGTGCGGGTGGGCGTTGGCGTCGCTGGGCACGCCGTGGGTGGCCCAGCGGGTGTGGCCGATGCCGGTGCCGCCCTTGAAGCGGGCCGGTACGGCCGCGGCGAGGTCGGCGACCCGGCCCTTGACCTTGCGGAGCTTGAGCCCGCCGGTGCGTCCGGCGACGGCGACGCCGGCCGAGTCGTAGCCGCGGTACTCCAGCCGGGCGAGCCCTTCCAGCAGGAAGGGGGTCGCGTCCTTGGGGCCGATGTAGGCCACGATTCCGCACATGCGTGGACTCCTCCAGAAGTAGGGATGGGACCGGGCTCAGCCGTAGACGATCCGGCGCAGCTGGCGGGCCGAGAGCTCCGGCGCCGCGACGCGGCGGCCGGGCAGCTCCTCGGCGAGCCGGGCGAAGATCCGTTCGTTGGTGAGGCCTCGTGCCTGCAGCTCGCCGTGGCGGCGACGGACGTACTCCTCGGTGGTCTCGGAGAAGTACGCCAGCACCTCCGCCACGACCCGCGCCGCTTCCCGGGGCCCGAGCGGGCTGGTCCGGGCGAGGTGGGCGAGGAGGTCTTCGTGAGGGTGGGATGAGCTCGGCACGACTGAGAACTCTAGGTCGCGTCGCTCGCCGAAGCCAAAGATCTTGCCCGAAATCGGGCAGACTTCACGACTTTCGGCCCAGGTAACCAATCGGACCCCCTGCTGCCACCTTCCCGACGGACTCTTGATGCCATGCCGATTCCGCCCTTAGCGTGATCTCCGGCACACCTAGCCGAAGACCGGAGGGCTTGCTGATGTGCGGGATCACCGGATGGGTCGCCTACGACCGCGACCTGACCGCCGAACGGAACGTCCTCGACGCGATGACGGCCACCCAGATCTGCCGCGGCCCCGACGCCGGGGGCGTCCACCTCGAGCCGCACGCCGCGCTCGGCCACCGCCGCCTCGCGGTGATCGACATCGAGGGCGGCGTCCAGCCGATGGCCGTCGAGCACGACGGCCGCCCGCTGGCCGTGCTCAGCTACAGCGGCGAGGTCTACAACCACCGCGAGCTGCGCGCGGAACTGGAGGCGGCCGGCCACCGCTTCCGCACCCGCAGCGACACCGAGGTCGTGCTGCACGCCTACCTGGAATGGGGCGAGGCCCTGGCCGAGCGGCTGAACGGCATGTTCGCCTTCGCGATCTGGGACGCCCGGCGCGAGGAACTGCTGCTGGTCCGCGACCGGATGGGCGTCAAACCGCTGTACTACCGCCGCACCCCGGACGGCGTGGTGTTCGGCTCCGAGATGAAGGCGATCCTGGCCCACCCGTCGGTCCGCGCCGTGGTCGACCTGGACGGGCTGCGCGAACTGCTCGCCCACACCCGCACCCCCGGCCTCACCCCGTACCGGGACGTCCTGGAGGTCCGGCCCGGGCACGTGGTGCGGGTGCGCCGCGGCGGCGTCTCGGTGCGCCGCTACTGGGCCCTGGAGGCGCGCGAGCACACCGACAGCCTGGAGTCGACGATCGCCACCGTCCGGGCGCTGCTGGACGACATCGTCCACCGCCAGCTGGACGCGGACGTGCCGCTGTGCTCGCTGCTCTCCGGCGGCCTGGACTCCAGCGCCGTCACCGCCCTCGCCGCCCGGACGCTGGCCGCCGCCGGCGCCGGCCCGGTGCGCTCCTTCGCGGTGGACTTCGCCAGGCGGCCCGAGGACTTCCACGCCGACCCCGTCCGGCAGTCCCAGGACGGGCCGTTCGCCCGGCTGCTCGCCGACCACGTCGGCGCCGACCACAGCGTGATCGAGCTGGACGCCGCCGAACTCGGCGACCCGGCCCTGCGCTCCGCCACGGTGCGCGCCCGCGACCTGCCGAACGGCGTCGGCGACATGGACGTCTCGCTGCTGCTGCTCTTCCGGGACGTCCGCCGCCACTCCACCGTCGCACTGTCCGGCGAGTCCGCGGACGAACTCTTCGGCGGCTACCGCTGGTTCCACGACCCCGCGGCCATCGCCACCGACGACTTCCCCTGGGCCGCCAGCGTCGCCGCCATCGCCGGCGCCGGCTCCGCCCCGCGCGAGCGACTGCTCGACGCCGAACTGCTCCGCAAGCTCGACCTGGACGGCTACCGCCGGGCCCGGTACCGCGAGGCGCTCGCCGAGGTCCCGCACCTGGACTCCGCCGACCCGCTGGAGCGGCGGATGCGCGAGATCTCGTACCTCAACCTGACCCGCTTCGTCTGCATCCTGCTCGACCGCAAGGACCGGATGAGCATGGCCAACGGGCTGGAGGTGCGGGTGCCGTTCTGCGACCACCGGCTGGTCCAGTACGTCTTCAACACACCGTGGGCGATGAAGGCCTTCGACGGACGGGAGAAGAGCCTGCTGCGCGCCGCCGTCCGGGACGTGCTGCCGGCCGCGGTCGCCGATCGGGTGAAGAGCCCGTACCCGGTGTCGATGGACCCGCTCTACCCGGCGCAGCTGCGCGCCGAACTCGCCCGGCTCGCCGCCGAGCGGAAGTCCCCGGCCCTCGACCTGCTCGACCGGCGGCGGCTGAACGACGCGCTCGCCCCGGACACCGACCCCCAGTCCGTCCGGCTGGCCGTCGACCTCGCGCTGGACCTCGACGCCTGGCTGACGGACTACCAGGTGACGCTGGAGCTCTGACACCCCTTCCCCGACGGCGCGGCATCCCCCCCACCCGGACGGGCCGTTGCGCCGTCCGGGCGAACGGCGGGAACCGGAGCCCCCGGCCGACGGTTGACCACCCCGCACGGGTCGTCGACCGTCGGGCTCCCTCGACCATCGAAGCCCGGCCCGCCCCACCGGGGCGTCCGGACGATGCGGTAGCGTCGCCGACACCTCCCGAATGGCGGGCGAAAACGCGGAATCCCGCCCCCGTGCCGTCAGGATGGGAGGAACCGTTCACCTCGATCCGCCGGGGGATCCCGTCATGCAGCCGCGAGTCTTCGCGATTCTCACCGCCGTGCTCCTGGGCGTCCTGGGCCTCGGCTCGGTGGCCGTCACCGACTGGTCGCCCGCCGCGGCCACCACGTCACCCGCCACCCCCACGGCTCCCGGGGTCCCCGGCACCCAGCCGGTCACGGCCGGCGCCGCGAGCGCCACCCCGACCGGCGACCCGGCGGTGTGGACCCGCTCGACGCTGCGCAACAAGATGATGGCCGAGATGGACGCCACCGACCCCGGCGTCGCCCTCGCCGACCTCGACCGGATCACCAAGGAGAAGCCGTACACCGTGCGCTTCTGCCACCCGATCGCGCACGAGCTCGGCCACGCGGCGGTCAAGCGCTTCAACGCCGACTTCCAGAAGGTCATCTCCTACCCGCACGAGACCTGCGCGGCCGGCTACCTGCACGGCGCGGTCGAGGAGATGCTCAACGCCTCCACCCAGCCCGAGGTGGACCTGCTCAAGCTGTGCGCCCCCAAGAACAGCGGCCCCTGCATCCACGGCGTCGGCCACGGCACGATGTTCGTCGCCAAGCAGGACGTCGCCAAGGCGCGCGACCTGTGCAACAAGTTCACCAGCGACCAGAACCGGATCCGCTGCTCCGAGGGCCTGTTCATGCAGCTCTTCGGCCCGGACGAGGAGGACGAGCAGGCCAAGGCCAACCTGCCCGCCGACAAGCTCGCCCAGGACCCGCTGTACCCGTGCAAGGACCAGCCCTCGCTGTTCCAGTCCGCCTGCTTCTTCTACGCCCCGACCTTCTACCTGTCCTCGCACGACTACCCGAACCACCCCGAGGTCTACGCCGACGCCCTCAAGTGGTGCCTCAACGGCAAGGCCGGCGGCGGGGCGGTGGACTGCAGCCGGGGCGTCGGCTCCCGGACCATGAAGTACAACCTGGACCGCGAGGACTGGGCCGCCCAGCAGTGCGCCACCGCCGCCGACGGCTGGCAGCGCAAGGCCTGCGCGGAGGGGCTGGTCAGCTACTACACCGTCAACTACACGGACGGCGGCGCGGCCGGGCGGCTCTGCGCGAAGATCACCAGCAAGGAGATGCAGGGCTACTGCCGCTCCGCGGGCGGGCTCTCCGCCTCGCTCGACTGACCGCCGGACCGATCGTCCGACCGACCGCCGGACCGATCGTCCCCGTCCCGGCTGCTGGGCCCGCGCCGCACGGCGCGGGCCCGCTTGCGTAGGATCACCCGACCATCGCCTGATCAGGGTGCGCCGAGGACGCCGCGCCTGGCCCAGTCCGCCCCGGCCTCCTGGAGCACGCCATGACCACCGAGGACCCCCGCAGCAGCAACCCCTGCGGCGCCGACTTCCGCAGCGCCGCCCACGCCACCGCCGAGCTGGTCGCCGACTACCTCGCCGAACTGCCCGCCCGCCCGGTCTGGCAGCCGATGGACGACACCGCCCGGCAGGCCCTGCTCGACGCCCCGCTGCCCCCCCGGGGCCGCCCGCTCGCCGAACTGCCGGCCGCCATCGCGCGGGACGTCCTCCCGTACCCCATGGGCAACGGCAACCCGCGCTTCTTCGGCTGGGTCAACTCCGCCCCCGCCCCCGCCGGGGTGCTCGCCACCCTCGCCGCCGCCGCGATGAACCCCAGCTCGGCCGGCGGCGACCACGCCGACGTCCACCTGGAGCGCGCCGTCGTCCGCTGGATCGCCGAACTCGTCGGCTTCCCGCACCCGGCCGGCGGCGGACTGCTCACCTCCGGCACCTCGATGGCGACCATCGTCTGCCTCGCCGCCGCCCGCAACCGCGCCGCCCGCCGGGCCGGCCACGACGTCCGCGAGGACGGCCTGACCGGCCTGCCGCCGCTGGTCGGCTACGTCACCGGCGAGACCCACTCCTGCGTCCGCAAGGCCGCCGAACTCCTCGGCCTCGGCAGCCGGCACCTGCGCACCGTCGCCACCGGCCCCGACGGCCGCCTCGACCCCGCCGAGCTGCGGGCCGCCGTCGGGCGCGACCGCGCCGCCGGACTGCTGCCCTTCCTGGTGGTCGCCTCGGCCGGCACCGTCGGCACCGGTGCGGTGGACGCCTTCGAGCCGCTCGCCGACCTCTGCCGGGAACAGGGCCTGTGGCTGCACGTGGACGGCGCGTACGGCGCCTTCGGCCGGCTCGACCCGGCCATCGCCCACCGCTACGCGGGCCTGGAGCGCGCCGACTCGCTCGCCCTCGACCCGCACAAGTGGCTCGGCGTCCCGGTCGACTGCGGCTGCGCCCTGGTCCGCGACACCGAGGAACTGCGCGGCACCTTCAGCCTCGTCCCCTCCTACCTGCGCGACGAGGCGGCCGGGGAGCTCGGCTGGTTCTCCGAGTACGGCACCGAGCAGACCCGCCCGTTCCGCGCCCTCAAGGTCTGGGCCACCATCGCCCACCGCGGCCGCGCCGGCCTCGTGGAGGACATCGCCCGGTGCACCGCACTCGCCCGTCGGCTCGGCGAACTCGTCCAGGCCGACGAGGAGTTGGAGCTGCTGGCGGAGGTGCAGACCTCCATCGTGGCGTTCCGCCACCGGGCGGCCGGACGCGACGAAGCGGCCCGCGACGCCCTCAACCGCGAGCTGCCGGTCGCCGTCCAGCGGCGCGGCCGGGTCTTCGTCACCGGCGCCCTGCTCGGCGCCCACGAGATGCTCCGCGCCTGTCTGCTCAACCCCGCGACCACCGAGGACGACCTGCGGCTGCTGCTCGCCGAGGTCAAGGCCGCGGCCCGCGAGCTGCAGCCGTAACACACCCCGGCGGACCTTAACGGCCAGGTGACGGCGGGTTCGTGACCGGGAAACACCGGTCGGGCACGGTGGAGGCCATGGAGCACTCGAAGCCTTCCGTCCACCGTGCCCGTCGCTGGCGCCGGGACACCGTCGAACTCGCCGCCGCCTTCCTCTCCGTCACCGCCGCCGACCTGATCGCGAAGGTCGTCCTGCACGGCTCCGACGGCCCGATCGTCCTCGCCGGCTCCGCCCTCGCGCTGCTCGCCGCCGCCCTCCTCCACACCTGGTGGTCCCCCCACGCCCCGCCCCCGACCACCCTGTGGCGGGTCCGCACCACCACCCTCGCCCACACCGGCAGCACCCTCGCCGAGCACCGGATCACCCTCCTCTCCCGCCACCCCCACCCCACCGCCGACGAACTCTTCCTCCGCACCCCGGGCTCACTGACCCCCACCGCCCTCACCACCCTGCTCACCGCCACCGGCCACACCCTCACGGACAGCCCGACCCGGATCACCTGACCGGCCCCGCCGCCGGCAACCCGACGGCGAGCGGCGGAACGACCCCGACGCGCCCCACCCCGGATCGCCTCACCGGCACCGACCCCGTCAGCCCTCGGCGGGCAGCGCCGTCGCCGCCAGGGCCCCGGCCGCGACCACGCCCGCCGCCAGCAACAACGCCTGCTGGTAGCCGTGGTGGAGCAGCGGTGCGACGACCACCGGCCGACCCCCATCCCGGCGGCCAGCGCCGCACCGGCCCGGGTGAGCTGCGGCCACGGCGAGCCGACGGCCGTTCGCCCTTCGACCGCGGATATCCAACCGGTCGTCACGAGCGCACGCCCGGGTCGTTGGGGTGTGGTTCCAGCGCGGTGACCACGGCCGTCATCCAGGGCGCCATCGGCAGGCTGCCGAGCACCTCGGCCCGCAGCTCCGCCTCGTCGGCCGCCCGCCAGAGGCCGATGCTGCGCAGCTCGCCCACCGGCCGCCACAGCCGGGCCAGTCGGCCGGAGGCCGCCAGCTCGCGGGCGCGGACCGCCTCGGCGGCGCGGCGGCGGTCCACCTCCTCGGCGGGGGTGCCCTCGGGCACCTGGGTGGTGATCTCGACCAGGAACTCCTTCATGACCCGACTCCATATCCCCGGCGCGCCGACACCGGCGCGACCGGAACGCAGGGATGTGCGGCCGACCGGCCCTCGGATCGGGGCTCCGCCGCTGCCTCCATCGTCCGCCGCCGGCCGGTATGGCGCCACGACCGGCGCCCTCCCTGCTGGCAGGCCCAGCCTCCTACCGGCCGTAGCCTGCGGCGTCCGCAGAGCTGGCTGCCCTCGGGCGGCCAGGACCGCGTAGACGAGGACCGCTAGGCCCGGACCGCTGGGCCCGGACCGTTAGGCCCGGACCGCTCGACGCCCGCCGGTCAGTCCTCGGCCTCGACCTCGACGGCCGTGCGGATCTCCAGGGCGCGCTTGGCCAGGTCCTCCGGGCGGGTCTCACCCGTCCCGTCGATGACGCCGCCGACGGTGGTGCCGTCCGCCCAGACGCAGATCGTCCGGGCATCGGTCGGACCGCCCAGGACCGCACAGTCGAGCGCGCCGCCGAGCGGGCCGGCCGGGTAGTCCCGGCGGCCTCGGATGCTCTCGCTGCTCCCGTCGGGATCGCTGGACACGTCGGACCCCCAGACCGCGCCGAACTGCCGGTCCAACTCCCCCCGGGCGTCCGGGAAGCTCCCGGTCATCCCGGCGACCAGCAGGGTGCTCCGGCCCGAGCCGGCGGCGCCGTAGCCCGCCACCGACACATCGCGGTAGCGGCTCAACGCGGTCAGGTTCTTCTGGAGGCGGCCGCGTTCGGCCGTGACCACCTGGTCGTCCGGCATCCGCTCCTGGTCGCCGATCCGGTCCGCCAGGGCGATCCGGTGCGCGGGCGGGGCCCCGGCGCCGGTCACGGCGGCCACCGTCAGCGCGGTGAGCAGGCCGACGACGACCGCGGCGACCGCCACGGCCTTGCCGGACACCTTGCGGTACCAGGGCAGCGGGGCCACCGGCTCCAGGGTGTTGGCCCAGATCGCTTGCAGGCCGCCGGCTCTCTCGGACGGCTGGTCGTTCTCCGTGTCCGCCATCTCTCCCCCTCCACGTCGACGAACGTTCACAGGATCGCCGGATGTTACGTCAGCACGCGAATGGTCCGCAGCCGCCGTACGGATCCGACCGACGTGCACCGGCGGTCCCGCGGCGGGTGGCCCGGCCGACACACCCCCGGATCGGACGGGCCGGCCCGAGGACGGCCAGGACGGAGCAGGGAGCGGGTGCGCAGCATGGGATCGCCGGAGTATCGCCGCCGCGGTGGCGGCGGGGGTGAGGGTGCCGGTGGTGGCCGGGGCCGGGCAGGCGGCGGGCGCCTGATCGGGCGCCCGCCGGTCCACCTGGCACTCGCTCGGCGGCTCAGCCCTGGCCGGCCGGCTGCACCACGCACACGGCGTTGCCCAGCATGCTGCCGAAGCCGCCGAGCAGGGCGCCGGTGACGCTCTTGCAGGCGGCCGCCTCCTGCGGGGTCTTGGGGCCGTTGTTGCCGGTGTCAGCGGCGGCCGACTGGGCGAGGGCGAGCGGCGCGGCCAGCAGCAGGGCACAACAGGCGGTGGCCAGTGCGGAGTTCTTCGAGAGCATCGGGGAGCCCCTTCGGATCGAGACGGGTTCGGCGGAAAGCCGAGCCATCCCTATCCGAAGGGGCTCCCGCGGTCACGGATCCTGGGCCATCCGTGAGCGTGTCCGCGTCAGCCGCCGGACATCAGGGCACCCTCCGCCTCACCGCCCGGATGGCGGCGGCGAGTTCGAGCACCCCGTGCTCCTTCAGCACCCCGTAGTGGTCCCCGGCCAGTTCCACCGTGGTGGGCGGAGCGGCCGAGCAGCCGGTACTGCCCTCGATGAAGGAGTAGTCGTCGCCGGAGGCCGTGAGGACGGTCACCGGCGCCGCCAGCCGCCGCTCGGCCAGCTCGCGGAAGCTGTACTCGAACTCGTAGGTCTCGCCCACGATCCGGGTGTTCCGGCGGATCACCTCCGCGCCCAGCGCGGGCAGCATCCGGTGCACGCAGGCCACGAAGGTGGACTCGTCGATGGTCTCCGCGAGGCAGCGTTCCAGCTCGGGCCCGCTGATCGCGCCGGCGAACACCGAGAACAGGATGGTCACGTACCCGGGGTTGGCGTACGAGGACTCCCGGCCGTACCGCCGGCCGTCGGCCTGCCGGACCTCCGGGTTGCCGGGGCAGATCAGCAGCAGTTCCTCGACCCGCTGCCCGGCCTGCTCCAGCTGCCAGGCGGCCTCGAAGGCGACCCGGGCGCCGAAGGAGTAGCCCCACAGGGTGTACGGGCCCTCGGGCTGCACCCGGCACAGCTCGGCGACGTCGGCGGCGGCCGTCTCCCGGATGGTGGCGTAGGGCGTCTCGCCCTCGTTGATGCCGTGCGCCTGCACGCCGTAGAAGGCGCGGCCGTCGCTCGCCTCCCGGCCGAGCAGCCGCAGGTTCATCGGGTAGCCGCCCAGTCCGGGCCAGCAGAACACCGGCCGGCCGCGCTCCCCGGTCTGCAGCGGCACCAGTCGCGAGGCCGCCGCGTCGTCCGAGGCGGATGTCCGGGCGGATATCCGGGCGGCCAGGTCCGCCAGCCTCGGGCACTCGAAGACCACTTGCAGCGGCAGCGAGGTGCCGGCCCCGGCGGACCTGCTCACCAGGAGCGCCGGGCATGGACTCCACCGCCGGCCGCCCGCCGTCCCGACCGCATGAGGCACCGGTCTGGACCTGTGCCGGGGCCGTCCCGGTGGGACGCCGGCGAACCTCCGGGCATTCGTGCGTTCACGATCACGTAACCGGCCGGAAGCGAGCCGTCGGTAGCGTCGGCCACATGACGGCACCCCGCACTCGCCTCGAACGGCTCTGGCACCGGCCCTTCCGCAGGTCGAACACCAGGTTGGACCGCTGGTGCGCGGCGCCGGACGGCCAGGCCGCCCACACCGCCGGCCCGCACCGCCACGCCCGCCCGCACCCGGCGCCGCACCCGGCCGCCCCGGCCGCCCCGGCCGCCCCGGCCCAGGTGTCCCGGTTGTCCCTGCCGGACGGGACGGAGCTGCTGCTGCGCCCCGCCGGCCCGGCCGACAAGGCGGCGGCCCTGGCGATGCACGGCCGCTGCTCCCCCGCGGCGCTGCGGCTGCGCTACCACGGGCCGGTCCGCGACGCCGACCGCTACCTGGACCACCTGCTGGACCCCCGGCGCGGCCGAAGCCTGGTGGTGTCCGCCCCCGACGGGCGGGTCGTCGCCCTCGGGCACCTGATGTGGGACGAGGACGAGGCGGAGCTGGCCGTGCTGGTCGAGGACGCCTGGCAGCGGCACGGCCTGGGCCTGGCCCTGCTCCGGCGGCTGACCGCGGTGGCCCGGACGGCCGGGATCGGCACGGTGTACGCGGTGACCCAGGCCGCCAACGCCGGGCTGATCGCCGCGATGCGCCGGCTGGCGGCGCCGCTGGACTTCCACGCCGAGGACGGCACCCTGGTGATCACCGCCACCCTGGCCGCCACCGCCCCCGCGCCGGCCCCGGGCCGCTGATCCGCCGATCGTCCGATCGGTTCTTCACCACATCCTCACCGGACGCCCCCGGGAACCCGGGTCCGCGGCGGAGCGTCCCGCAAGGAACGAGGGTCCCTCCGCACACCGCCCTCCTTGACGGGCCGTCAGCACCCCCGGTAGCAGCGTCGCAGCAGGCGGCATGGGGTCCGGATCGTCCGGTCGGGCGACGGAGTCGGTAGGCTGGCCCCGTCCCCGCCGCCCGACGGCCCGTTATCCGGCCAGCGGGTGGTGCCGCAGCAAGGAGGAACCACTGAGCATGGCAGGCACCGAATCGGAGCCCACAGGCGCACGCGACGCCTCGCTGCCGGCCCGCGCCAAGATCGCGGTCACGGCCGGCAAGGTCGCCGCCGCCGTGTCCCGTAAGGCCGGTCGCGGAAGCGGCTCGGTGATCGGCGGCAAGGTCGCCCTCAGGCTCGACCCCGACCTGCTCGCCACCCTCGCCGACCACCTCGACGTCGTCCTGGTCAGCGCCACCAACGGCAAGACCACCACCACCCGGCTGATCGCCGAGGCGCTGCGCGCCGCCGGCCCGGTGGTCTCCAACGCCCTGGGCGCCAACATGCCGGCCGGCATCACCTCCGCCCTGGCCGGCGGTAGCGACGCCCGCTTCGGCGTGATCGAGGTCGACGAGAAGTACCTGGCGACGGTCGCCCGCGACACCCGCCCCAAGGCGATCGCCCTGCTCAACCTCTCCCGCGACCAGCTCGACCGCGCCGCCGAGACCCGCATGATGGCGGAGAAGTGGCGCGAGGGCCTGCAGGACACCGAGGCCGTGGTCATCGCCAACGCCGACGACCCGCTGGTGACCTGGGCCGCCTCCTCCTGCAAGAAGGTGGTCTGGGTGGCCGCCGGACAGGCCTGGAAGGAGGACGCCTGGTCCTGCCCCGCGTGCGGCGGCGTGATGCAGCGCCCCGGCGACGACTGGTTCTGCCAGGACTGCGGCTTCCGGCGCCCCAACCCGCACTGGGCGCTCCAGGGCACCCACGTGATCGACCCGCAGCGCGGCGCCTGGCCGATCCAGCTGCAGCTGCCCGGCCGGGCCAACCTGGCCAACGCCACCAGCTCGGCCGCCGTCGCCGCCGTGTTCGGCGTCTCCCCGCAGGTCGCGCTGGAGCGGATGCGCTCGGTGAGCGCCGTGGCCGGCCGCTACGACGTGGTCCAGTACCAGGGCCGGGACATCCGCCTGCTGCTCGCCAAGAACCCGGCGGGCTGGCTGGAGACCTTCTCGCTGATCGACGGCCCGCCGGCCCCGGTGATCCTCTCGGTCAACGCCCTCGACGCCGACGGCACCGACACCTCCTGGCTGTGGGACGTCGACTACGAGCGCCTCGCCGGGCACCCGATCTTCGTGATGGGCCAGCGCAAGCTGGACCTGGCCGTCCGCCTGGAGGTCGCCGGGCTGCAGTTCCACGTGGTGGACACCCTGGAGCAGGCCGTCCGGATGGCGCCGCCCGGCCGGATCGAGGCCATCGCCAACTACACCGCCTTCCAGCAGCTGCGGAAGGTCGTGGCCGGCTGATGCCGCGCCCGCACACCAGTCTTTTCGTGACGGAAGGCCTTCGAGGATGAGTGAGAGCAGCCTGCGCGTGGTCTGGGTCTACCCCGACCTGCTCAGCACCTACGGCGACCGCGGCAACGCCCTGGTCGTGGAGCGCCGGGCCCGCCAGCGCCATCTCAACGTGACCCGGATCGACGTCCGCTCCGACCAGGCGATCCCCACCAGCGGGGACATCTACCTGATCGGCGGCGGCGAGGACCGCCCGCAGCGCCTGGCCGCCGAGCGGCTGCGCGCCGACAGCGGCCTGGTGCGGGCCTCCGAGAACGGCGCGATCATCTTCGGCGTCTGCGCCGGCTTCCAGATCATGGGCCACGAGTTCGTCAACGACCTCGGCGAGCGCGAGCCGGGCCTGGGCCTGCTGGACGTCTGGACCACCCGCGGCGAGGGCGCCCGCTGCGTCGGCGACGTGCTCGCCGACGTGGACCCGCGGCTCGGCCTGCCGCAGCTGACCGGCTTCGAGAACCACCAGGGCGTCACCCACCTCGGCCAGGGCGTCCAGCCGTTCGCGACGGTCACGGCCGGCCGCGGCAACGGCACCGGCGACGGCACCGAGGGCGCCTGGCGGGACACCGTCTTCGGCACCTACCTGCACGGCCCGGTGCTGGCCCGCAACCCCGCCGTGGCCGACCTGCTGATCAAGCTGGCGCTGGACGTCAACGCCCTGCCGCCGGCCGACACCACCTGGTACGACGCGCTGCGCGCCGAGCGCATCGCCGCCACGACGCGCCCCGCCTAAGGGCTGGTCTCTTGGATCCTTGCCGGGCGCACGGATCCAAGAGACCAGCCCTAGTACGCCCGACGCCCCGCCCGGGTGCCCGCGATGCGGTCACCCGGCCCGCGGGCGGCCCCGGACGTACGACAATGGGGCTGCCGGCTGCACACCCTCCTCGGCAGCAGGCTGCATTTCCGCGCGGGTGCGCCGACGGCGCCGCTCCCGCGTCGGCTCCTGCCCGGCCGGACCAGGGGCCGTATGCTCGACTTCGCGGCCGTTTCGGATGTTCTGTCCGGATCGGCCGGTTCCTTCACCCCGCGGCCACCTCCCCGCCATCCCGGTGCGGGAGCGCCTCGTCACGGTGACGGCTCGTCGTCCCAGCCTGTAGTCCGGCCGTTCCTCGGTTCTGCTCGGGAGTTGCAAAGCTAATGCGTATCGGAGTGCTGACCAGCGGCGGTGACTGCCCCGGCCTGAACGCGGTGATCCGTTCCGTGGTCCACCGGGGGGTGGTCGACCACGGCGACGAGATCATCGGGTTCGAGGACGGTTGGCGCGGTTTCCTGGAAGGGCACCACCGCCCCCTGACCCTGGACTCGGTGAGCGGCATCCTGGCCCAGGGCGGCACCATCCTCGGGTCCTCCCGGGTGCAGCCCAGCCACCTGCGGGACGGCGTCGAACGGGCCAAGAAGTACTGCTCCGACCTCGGCCTGGACGCGGTGATCCCGATCGGCGGCGAGGGCACCCTCAAGGCCGCCAAGCTGATGAGCGACGCGGGCCTGCCGATCGTCGGCGTGCCGAAGACCATCGACAACGACATCGCCGCCACCGACGTGACCTTCGGCTTCGACACCGCCGTCTCGGTCGCCACCGAGGCCCTGGACCGGCTGAAGACCACCGCCGAGTCCCACCAGCGGGTCATGGTCGTCGAGGTCATGGGCCGGCACACCGGCTGGATCGCGCTGAACGCGGGCATGGCCGCCGGCGCGCACGCCATCGTCGTCCCGGAGCGCCCGTTCCACATCGAGAAGCTCACCGCCGTCGTCCGCGAGCGCTTCGACCGGCAGAAGAAGTTCGCCATCGTGGTCTGCGCCGAGGGTGCCAAGCCCGAGCCCGGCAGCATGCACTGGGAGGAGGGCTCCAAGGACATCTACGGCCACGAGCGCTTCACCGGCATCGCCACCCAGCTCTCCCGCGAGCTGGAGCACCGCCTCGGCAAGGAGGCCCGCCCGGTGATCCTCGGCCACACCCAGCGCGGCGGCACCCCGACCGCCTACGACCGGGTGCTCGCCACCCGCTTCGGCTGGCACGCCGTCGAGGCCGTCCACAAGGGCGCCTTCGGGCACATCACCGCGCTGCAGGGCACCAACATCAACCTGGTGCCGCTGGCCGAGGCCGTCGCCGAGCTGAAGACCGTCCCGCAGGAGCGCTACCAGGAGGCCGAGACGGTCCTCTGACCATCGCCCTTCCGTACGCGAGCCCCCGGCCGTCCGCCGGGGGCTCCCGTACACCTGGCGGGCGTTCCGGCCGCCGCCCCGTTAGCGTGGGCCGCAGGAGAGCGACCGGAGGGACGGCCCGTGGAGATCCTGGCGTACGGAGTGCAGGTCGACGAACGGCCGCTGCTGGAACAGGCCTTCGCGGGCCGGCACGGGCTGCGCTGCCTGGACGTGTTCCTCAACCACGACACCGCGCCGCTCGCCGCCGGCTACCCGGCCGTCAGCAGCAGCGTCAACGCCGTCCTGGACGCCGAGACCCTCGCCGTCCTCGCCGCCGGGGGCACCAAGCTGATCGCCCAACGCTCCACCGGCTTCAACAACATCGACCTGGCGGCCGCCGCCGACCTCGGCCTCACCATCGCGCGGGTCGCTCACTACAGTCCGTACGCCGTCGCCGAACACGCCTGGGCGCTGGCGATGGCCGTCAACCGGCGGATCGTCCGGGCCGCCGGGCGCACCCGCGAGTTCGACTTCCGCCTGGACGGGCTGCTCGGCCGGGACGTCCACGGGATGACGGTCGGCGTCATCGGCACCGGCAAGATCGGCGCGTGCTTCGCCCGGATCGCGGCCGGCTTCGGCACCGACCTGCTCGGCTGGGACCTCGCCGAGAACCCCGCCTGCCGCGAACTCGGCATGCGCTACACCGAACTGCCCGAACTCCTCTCCCGTGCCGACCTGGTGAGCCTGCACGTCCCCCTCGTCCCGGGCACCCGCCACCTGATCGACACCGCCGCGCTGACCCGGATGAAGCACGACGCCATCCTCATCAACTCCAGCCGCGGCGGCCTCATCGACAGCGCCGCCCTGGTCGAGGCCCTGCGCGCGGGCCGCCTCTCCGGCGTCGGCCTGGACGTCTACGAGGAGGAGACCGGCGTCTTCTTCACCGACCGCTCCATCCAGGGCATCACCGACGACGTCCTCGCCCGGCTCGTCACTTTCCCCCAGGTCCTGGTCACCAGCCACCAGGCCTACTTCACCCACACCGCCGTCGGCCAGATCATCGAGGCCACCGCCCGCAACATCGACGACTTCGCCGCCGGCCGCACCAACGAGAACACCCTCGTCCCCGAGGCCTGACCCGGGAGGGGAGCCCGAGCCTCCCCGAGCCATCGAGCCGTCGAGCCGTCAGGAGGCCCCGCCCCGCTCTCGTGCGCCGGCAGCCGTCGTACTCACCCCGTCGAGACTTACTGGCGGGTGGTGCCCTTGACGTTGGGCTGGGTCTTCTGGTTGTAGATCTCCTTGCCGTCCGCGTTGTAGGCGTGGACGTAGGGGGAGGGCGGGAAGGGGTGCG
>NZ_JBVHIP010000033.1:0-87091 GCF_055560495.1 Kitasatospora sp. NPDC023176
GGATCAGGCTGCCCCCAGCTCCACCGCCCTGCTGCGACAGGGTCAGCGGCGAAGGTCTCTCACCTCCACTCGAACCACAGCGCCTCACGGCGCACGCACGACCTGCGCCACACCGCGGCCAGCATCATGATCGCCGCCGACATCCCCGTCGCCGTCGTCTCCAAGACCCTGCGCCACTCCACCATCGCCATCACCATCAACCTCTACGGCCACCTCCTCAAGGACTCCGCCGACGAAGCCGTCAAGGCGCTCTCCGCCGCCCTCGACCACGCGGACGCCCAGGCAGCCCGCCAGACGGACCCCGCCGTCGGTCGCAACTTCGGACAGGCGGCGTGAGCCGGACGGAATCCACCAGTGCACCGGGCAGCGCAGGCATGGGCTGCCCGGCGGCGTCTGGGGCACGGGATCGACCGATCTCCCGTCGTCTTCCAGGTCAGGGGCAGCTGCACGGGGATTCCGGAGGTCGTCTCCACTCGCGCGACCAGGTCGGTCGGGATCGGCACATCGAGCCGTACTGCGGCCGGTGTGTAGAGGTCCGTCTCGATCTCAGGCGTCGTGAGGGACACGAGGAGGTCGTAGGAGGCTGGCTGGCCGACGCGGTCGGATCTGTTGTGGGACTTCCACCAACCACCGGTCGGGTAGACCGCCAGGGCTCCGCAGTCGGCGAGTCCGGCCGCGGTGCCGCGCCAGATGTCGGCGGGCAGGGAGCCGCGGTTGCGGTTCTCGGAGCCGACGAGCCAGGCCTTGTCACCCTCGAACTTTCCGGGGTGGTCATGCCGTCGTCCTCGGCCTGTGCGTCCTTCCCGATCCGTGTTTCGAAGTCGGCCAGGTTCTCCATGCCCTTGACGCGAACCGCAGCCGGTGGGACGCGTAGGTGTGCTGGCCGAGGACGCCCTGCCGGCCGGGATGCCCGCAGAGCAGTCGCCACCATGTGCGCCGCCAACTTCGCCACCGCCGGACGCCGGTAAAGCCGGTCCTCCACAGAACCATGACACGCGGCCCCGCCCCAGAAAAGGCCGTTCCCCGCATCGCTGCGGGGAACAGCCTTCCGGCCTGCATGAGCGTAACGCCGACCGGGGCAGCAGGATCTGAATCTGTGCCCCCTTCCCCCCATTCACCCTGTGATCTTTCCCGCCGAAAAGGCGGACATTTTTTCGATCACGAGTCGCAGAGCCAGGGATCCTGCCTCAGTGATCTGCATATTCGCCTCCTCGCGATCGTCCTACCGGTAAATTCTCCCGGCACTTTCGAGGATACTCCTTGCTGCGAGAATTCGAGCCCACCATGCACATTAATATTTGAAAATTCCTCCGCGTGGAGTTAGCCCAGAAATTCCACCCGAGAGATTTCCTGCGCCTCACCCCACAGTCGCAGGATCCACCCTGGCCGAGGTGTCGCGAAGTGCCGGTGAGGCGTACGCCGATCCGCGTGGAGACCAGGCGGTGAAGCCGGCCGACGGAGAGGACCGCTACGGGCAAACCGGGGTGCGTGGCGGAGTTCGAGACGAAGGTCGACCAGCGGCGACCCATCGACCACCCCTGCTCACCCCGGAGGGCGGGGCTGCGGCCGGAGTACGGTGGAAGAGCGCACCGTCCACGAGCTGCAGACTTCTGCGGCGCCCTGGCGGTAGCACGTGGCCGTTCACGAACGAGCCCGAGGCAGGTGTCTCGACATGACCGCGACCCCCGATCCCGCCGCCACCCAGCCACCTGGGCCAGGGCCGACGGTCCGCCTGTCACTGACACCCAAGGGCGCCACGCGCGGCCGGCTGGACGGAGCATGGTGGCCGCGCTCGCACGATCTCCTGCGCGAGCTGCCCCCGCTGGCGGCAGCACTGGACCCCACGTGGGGGAAGGTCACCCGTGTCACCGTGAATCCGACGCACTGGCCGGTCATCCCCCGACGCGTCCAGGTCGCAGGCCACGTCATCCACGTCGGGTGGTTCGAACAGGAGCAGGACGCGGACGAGGTGATCGTGTGTTCCTTCACCCCTCTGCGCCTGGAGCTCCTGGTGATTCCCCCCGAGGCCGAAGCCTCCGCCGCCGAGTGGCTGATGACAGCGGCGTCCGACCCGGCCAACACGCGCACCGGCACCGACCTCCTGACAGCCGCGGGCGCGCCGACCGCAGACCCGCGGGCAGACGGGTGACGCCGTTCACCAACGGACACACCACACCGACCATCGTCGGCCCCGGCCCTCCTCCCCCGGTCGGCTGCGGGCTGCTCCGGCTACTTGCGTGACCACTCGGTCCCGGCCTGGGGCTCGCCGACCGTGTGCTGCCCCTCCCAGACCCGGACCCTGATCGCCGACGGTGGCCGTACCGAGTCGCCCTGCCGGCACACCGGGCAGATGGCGGCGGCACACGCCGGAGGGAGAATGGGAAGTGCCCACCGACATCGGAGGTTGCCGATGTTCGAAGCGGCTGACATCCGGGAATGGCGCGGCCCTCGACGCGGTGGATGCCGACCGCCACAAGATCGGCACGCTGGAACCCGTCTACGTCGACACCGCGACGGATCGGCCGGCGTTCGCCACCGTCACGGTCGGGCTGCCCACACGCCGCCGCCTGGTCTTTGTTCCTCTCGCCGACGCGCGGGTCGGCCCGGGCTATCTGCAGGGTCCGGCCCAGGAGCCGGGTCAAGACGGCGCGGGGATCGGCATCGACGGCGTACTGCCGGCCGAGCACGAGGCGGCGATCTTCGCCCACTACAAGCTGGACTACGCGCCGGGCACGAGCGGTGAACGCCGCCTGGCACGCCGATAGGACCCGCGCACGCATCGAAGGAGCCCGAACGATGGCACTGGTGCTGTTCCTGATCATCCTGGCGATCGTGCTCGGCATCGTCGGCGTGGTCATCCACGGCCTGATCTACCTGCTGTTCATCGGCATTGCCGTACTGATCATCGCCGTGGCCATTTCCGCCGTCCGGTTCCGGCACGGCGGCCGCTCCTCCAACCGCTGAGACCCGCCGGTAGTCCGCCAGTACGGGGAACCGCTTCGCAGTAGGTGCCTGCGACACGCCGAGTCGGGGCCGCCGGTCCGGAACCGGGTGAGGCGAGCGAGGCACGGCCCTGCGCTCCGAGCACGAGACAGCCTGCGTGCGCCTTGCCCCCGGCAGGGGACGCCATGCGTAACACTGTGTGCCGTGTCGGATACGAGTCGAGGCGGCGAGGGCGGCGCACCGAGCCCCGACGCCCTGCTGTCGGCGCTCGACGCGGAGCAGCTCGGGGTGTTGCGCCGGGTGGGGCTTGAGTGGGGTCGGGTTGCCGGGGATCCGCAGGCATGGCGGCGTGCGCTGCCGGTGGATCCGGATCTCGGTCGTTATCCCGCTCCTTCGGAGATCCTGCCGGTCCGCTTCGGTCGTTTCGTGCGGGTCGCCGCGGTTGGCGGAGGACCGCCTGCGGTTGAGGCGACCAGCGAGGACACACGGACTTCTCGGCTCGGCCGGGTCGGTACCGGGGTGCGACACGTGGTGCTCGGGGCTCCGCTGAGGAGCACCGCGATCGCGCATGAGCGGATGCGCAAGCTGGTGGCGTTGCCGGTGCTCTCCGCCGACGCGCTCTCCTCGGTCGCGTACGGGCCTGAGGCGATGCTGGGCGTCCTCGTCCTGGCTGGTGCTGCGGGTTTGCGGTACTCGGTGCCGATCGCCGTGACGATCGTGTTCCTGATGCTCGCGGTCGGGGTGTCGTACCGTCAGACGATCCGGGCGTATCCGCACGGCGGTGGTTCGTACATCGTCGCCACCGCCAACCTCGGCCGCGTTCCCGGGTTGGCGGCCGCTGCCGGACTGATGACCGACTACATCCTCACGGTCGCGGTCTCGATCGCCTCCGGCATGGCGGCGATCACCTCTGCGATCCCCTCGCTCCAAGGCGACGTCGTGCCGATCGGCGTCGCCGTGATCGCCGTGCTGCTCGCCGGGAACCTGCGCGGTGTGCGGCAGGCGGGTGCACTGTTCGCCGCACCGACCTACGCCTTCGTGATCGCGGTCCTGGCACTCGTCGCCGTGGGTCTGTCCGACGCGGCCGGCCGCGGTTCCCACCCGGCGGCGACACCACACCTGACCGCGACCGAGGGCGTCAGCCTGCTTCTGGTCCTGCGTGCCTTCGCCTCGGGTTCGACGGCGATGACAGGCATCGAGGCGATCTCCAACGCGGTGCCGGCCTTCCAGCCGACCGAGTGGCGCAATGCCCGCACGACACTGACCTGGATGGTCGGCCTGCTCGTCGCACTGTTCGCCGGCACGGTCACACTCGTCCACCTCGACGGCATCATCCCGAACTCACGGGAGACGGTCCTGTCGCAGCTCGCCCATCGCACCTTCGGCTCGGGCTTCGGCTACGTGTTCACCCAGGCCGCCACCGCCGCGATCCTGCTCCTCGCGGCCAACACCGCCTACAACGACTTCCCCCGCGTCCTGTACCTGCTGGCCCGTGACAGCCAGGCACCGCGGACCTTCCTGCGACTGGGCGACCGCCTGGCCTTCAGCAACGGGATCATCCTGCTCTCCGTCGCCGCGGCCGCGATCTACGCGGCGTTCGGCGGCAAGACCGGCCCCCTGATCCCGCTCTATGCCGTCGGCGTCTTCCTCGCCTTCACACTGTCACAGACAGGCATGGTCGTGCACTGGTGGCGCCTGCGCGACCGCCACTGGCGCAAGAGCCTGGCCTTCAACGCCACCGGCGCCCTGCTCTCGGCGATCGTCCTCATCACCGCCGGCATCACGAAGTTCACCGAGGGCGCCTGGTTCGCCGTGCTCACGGTGGGACTGTTCGTCCTGGTCACGACACGAATCCGGCACCACTACGACACGGTCGGCGCGGCGATCGCCCTGCATCCCCATGCCGTCGAAGTCCCCAGCCGTACCATCACACCTCCGAGTTCGGAGGGGCGCACGGCACGAGGCACCGCACGGGCATCGGGCGCCGCGCCCGGAGCGCCGTTCGAGACCACGGCCGAAGCCGAGAGCGAGGAGACGCCCGAGGAGATCCACCCCCTGTCGATCGTGCCGATCGCCACCCTGGACCAGGCCGGCATGCGGGCCCTCGCCTACGCCGCCTCGCTCCAGCAGCCGGTCCTCGCGCTCCACATCAGCTCCAGCGCGGACGAGGCCCAACGCTTCCGCGCGTACTGGAACCTGTGGGGCGACCACCTACCCCTGAAGATCGTCCTCTCCCCCTATCGCGCGATCGTCGCACCGCTGGTCAACTACATCGAGTCGCTGCACCACCAGCGCCCGGACCTCACCCTGACCGTCATCCTCCCGGAGATCGTCGTACGGCACTGGCGCCACCGCCTCCTGCACAACCGGCTCGCGGCCAGGCTACGGAGAGTGCTGCGCCCCCTGCCGAAGGTCGTCATCACGACCGTCCCGTTCCACGTGTAGGACAGCGGCGGCACCGAGCAACCCGGAGGTGTCCGATCGCGCGCAGTGGCACATCCGCTTCGTCGTGCCACCGGGACGGTTCCTCGTCCGCCCCCCGGAAAGGCCGACCCTCGGCAAGGGCGGGCACAACGGATAGTTGGCCCCGGGCCGACCAGGGCACGGAGGTGGACTCCGGGCCCCTTGGGCGGGCATGACGGGGCTCCGGTGGTGGGCCCGGGCTCAAACCTGGACAATCAGGTCATGGCAAGCCTTGAGGCGGACCCCGGAACAGTGCATCTGGCCCATGGGGCGGGATACGTCAGCCCCGGCGTTGCGCTCGGCGAGTCGGTCCGGGGCATCATTCGTATCGACAAGCACGGATGGGTGCACGTTACTCAGAAGGACGGATCTCGGGTGTCGTTCCCGCCGCATGCTGTGGAACGCATCGACTGGGGCGAGGGCGCTTCCTAGACACAAGGCTCCGAGCCTTGCCGCGGGCAGAGCACGGCCGCCCCGTCGCACGCGAAGGCGCCTGTGCCGTGCCGGTGAGAACGCCGCAAGGGCGCACCGTTCAGCCACGGCCGCCGACCCGCCACCGCGAGCCGGGTCCCCAGGGCGGTCGTCCCGGCCCGGGTCGGCGGGCCGGCTCATCCGGGGGCTCCTTTCGGAGTCTGGTCGTCGACGATCTCCGCATCGACGACCTCCTCCTCATCGCCGCTCTGCGTCGGGCCGGTGCCGGCCGCGGCTTGCGGGCTGCCGGCCTGGGCGTAGAGGGCGGTGCCGATCTTCTGTGCGACAGTGGCCGCGCGCTCCATCGAGGTGCGGATGGCCGTGGCGTCCTCGCCCTTGAGCTTGTCCTTGAGATCCGCCAGGGCCCCGTTGACCTCGGCCGTGACGTCTGACGGGATCTTGTCCGGGTTGTCCTGGAGGAGTTTCTCGGTGGAGTAGACGAGGTGTTCGGCCTGGTTGCGGGTCTCGGCGGCCTCCTTGCGGCGACGGTCCTCCTCGGCGTGCTGCTCGGCCTCGCGCATCATGCGCTCGATGTCCTGCTTGGGCAGGGAGGAGCCACCGGTGACCGTCATCCTCTGCTCCTTCCCGGTGCCGAGGTCCTTGGCCGCGACGTGCATGATGCCGTTGGCGTCGATGTCGAAGGTGACCTCGATCTGCGGCAGGCCGCGCGGCGCCGGCGGCAGGCCGGTCAGCTCGAACATCCCGAGCTTCTTGTTGTACGCGGCGATCTCGCGCTCGCCCTGGAAGACCTGGATCTGCACGGACGGCTGGTTGTCCTCGGCCGTGGTGAAGATCTCCGAGCGCCGGGTGGGGATCGTGGTGTTGCGCTCGATCAGCTTGGTCATGATGCCGCCCTTGGTCTCGATGCCGAGGGACAGCGGGGTGACGTCCAGCAGCAGGACGTCCTTGACCTCGCCCTTGAGGACACCGGCCTGCAGGGAGGCACCGACGGCGACGACCTCGTCCGGGTTGACGCCCTTGTGCGGGTCCTTGCCGGTCAGCTCCTTCACCAGGCCGGTGACAGCCGGCATGCGGGTCGAGCCGCCGACGAGGATGACGTGGTCGATGTCGGACACCTTGATCCCGGCGTCCTTCACCGCCTGCTGGAACGGGGTCTTGCAGCGTTCCAGCAGGTCAGCGGTGAGCTGCTGGAACTCGGCGCGGGTGAGCTTCTCGTCCAGGTGCAGCGGGCCCTCGGCCGAGGCCGTGACGTACGGCAGGTTGATCGTCGTCTCGCTCGTCGAGGACAGCTCGATCTTGGCCTTCTCGGCGGCCTCGCGCAGCCGCTGCGCGGCCATCTTGTCCTTCGACAGGTCGATGCCGTAGCCGTTCCTGAACTGCTGGACGAGGTGGTCGACGATCTTCTGATCCCAGTCGTCGCCGCCGAGGCGGGTGTCGCCGTTGGTGGCCTTCACCTCCACCACGCCCTCACCGATCTCCAGCAGGGAGACGTCGAAGGTGCCGCCGCCGAGGTCGAAGACCAGGATCGTCTGGTCACTCTCCTTGTCCAGCCCGTACGCGAGGGCCGCGGCGGTCGGCTCGTTGACGATGCGCAACACCTTCAGGCCCGCGATCTCCCCGGCTTCCTTGGTGGCGGTGCGCTGGGAGTCGTTGAAGTAGGCGGGGACGGTGACGACGGCGTCGGTGACGTCCTCGCCGAGGTAGGCCTCGGCGTCGCGCTTGAGCTTCTGCAGTACGCGGGCGGAGATCTCCTGCGCCGTGTACCGCTTCCCCTCGATGTCGCCGGCGTCGGGGAAGCGCCAGTGCGGGTCGCCCATGCGGCGCTTGACGGAGCGGGCGGTGCGGTCCACGTTCGTGACGGCCTGGCGCTTGGCGACTTCGCCGACCAGCACGTCGCCGCCCTTGGCGAACGCCACGACTGACGGGGTGGTGCGCGCCCCTTCCGCATTGGGGATGACCGTGGGCTCGCCCCCCTCCAGGACACAGACGACGGAGTTCGTGGTGCCCAGATCGATACCGACGGAGCGAGCCATCGCGGGGCCTCCTCCCGCACGAGCGGATTCCTTGAGCCAACCCCCTCTGCCTCACTCGTAAGACGTGAATCGCCCGATGTCAAGGGCTTGCGGGAGTCCGGCGGCGGGGGCCCGCGCCGGACCGCTGGGGCGGTGGCCTGCGCTGTTCAGCGTCGGGCTGCCCGCCGCGGGGCGGGAGGGGCCCGAACGCCCGGTCGAGGAGCGCGAGGCCGTCGGGAGCAGTTCGGGGAGGAACAGCTCATCGACCGGGTCAACCGCGTCGAGCGCTCGCAGGACGGGGTGCGGGCCGTGGTGCGCGCGCTCTCCCACGTCCTGAAGGAGAAGCGGGGCGGGCACACGAGCGACGGCCGCCCTGTTCCTGATCGAGTGGCGCTGAGAGGGTCGGCACCCTCCACCACGGCTTTCGTGACCGGCCGGGCCAGCCCGGTGCGGGCGGAGTAACGTGGGGATATCGGAGCGGCCCGAGCCACCGCTCCCCCGAGTGTCGGCCCTCGATCAGCGGGGGCCGGGCCACGTCTGCGGATGGGTGGCGGGCCATGTCGGACGAAGCCGGTGCTGCGTTCCCGGGACTTCTGCCGGACCGGTTCCAGCAGGCGACGAAGCCGGGGACGGTCCTGTTGCGGCTGGAAACCACACAGTCGCGCGAGGGCGTGCTCGACGGAGCGTGGTGGCAGCGTTCACGGGCCGTCGGCGCCGAGCTGCCTGGTCTGGTCAGGGCGTTGACCGAACACCTCGGCCCCATCGCGAGCTCGGCCTGGACACGGAAGCCTGGGACGACGTCCCGGCCCGCCTGGTCGTCGACGGCCGGTCGGTGCACATCGACCGGTACCCGGTCGGCGACGACACCGTGATCATCACGCGGGGCGACCGCGATCACTTCAGCCTGCTCGTCGTCCCCCCGCAGGCGAGCCGGGAGGCGGCCCTGGCTGCGATGGCCCACGCGGTCGAGGCCGGCGGAACCGACTCGGCACGGCAGATCCTCATCGCCACCGGCATCGGTCCCGAGCCACCAGCCGCAGCGTCCTGAGGGACGGCCTCGTGGGCCGGGCTCCTCGGGCAGACAGGAGAGGCGGGACGCAGAGATGTCCGTCTACGTGAAGCTCTCGGCCGACGCCCGGGCGCCGGCGGAGCCGTCGAAGGGGCCGCTGGACCTGCAGTACGAGGACGGCACGGACGACGGTGTCACCTTCGAGTACGACCTGCATCCGAGCGGCGCGCTGCGCGTCCTGCGGGTCTTCGAGGACACGCCGCACCGCATCGAGGCGTGCTTCAGCCCGGGGGCGTGGCTTCAGGTCGTGGGCACCTACCTGCGAAGCGGCTCCGAGTACTGACGGCGGTCCACTCCGGGCGAACCGCAGGCCCTCGGCGGCGGTTCGCCCGGAGTGCGGTTGCGGGTGAGGCGCGGGATGGCCGGGTACTTGCGTTCGCCGGCCCTCCCCGCTCCGGTGTCAGCGTTCGGGAGACGGATGCATCCTCGGGGACGCCATCGGTGACCCGTCGAGCCGGAGGTCCTGCACTTGGGGTGGGCCGGTCACGACGGGAGCATGCCCGGTTCGGCCCTGTCGCCGCCATCGGAGGCGGGGCAGGCTCACGGTAGGACCGCAAACCGGTCCCGCGCCTCCCGGTCGCTCCGCTCGTGGCGACGCGTTCCCGAACCTGGCTGTCGACGCAGGTGCGCAATGGAAGGGAGCTGAAATGACCGCCGTGATCGCAGTCCTGGTGGTGCTCGTCATCCTGGTCCTGATCGGGCTCGCGATGTCGATCCGCATCGTCCGCCAGTACGAGAAGGGGGTCGTCTTCCGGTTCGGCCGGATCACCGGAGCACGCGACCCGGGACTGCGCCTGATCATCCCGTTCGCCGACGTCATGCACCACATCTCGCTGCGGATCGTCACCATGCCGATCCAGTCCCAGGGCATCATCACCCGCGACAACGTCAGCGTCGACGTCTCCGCCGTCGCCTACTTCCGCGTCGTGGACGCGATCAAGTCGGTCATCGCCATCGAGAACGTGAGCTCCGCGATCAACCAGATCGCCCAGACGACCCTGCGCAAGGTCGTCGGCCAGCACACCCTGGACGAAACCCTTTCCGAGACCGACCGCATCAACCTGGACATCCGCCGCATCCTGGACGTCACCACGACCGAATGGGGCGTGGACGTCACCTTGGTCGAACTCAAGGACATCCAACTGCCCGACACGATGAAACGCGCAATGGCCAAGCAGGCCGAAGCCGAACGGGAGAAGCGCGCCAAGATCATCAGCGCACAGGGAGAGGCCTTGGCCGCCTCCGCACTCGGCGAAGCCTCCGACACGATGATGGCCCACCCGCTCGCCCTCCAACTGCGCAACCTGCAGAGCCTCGTCGAGATCGCCGTCGACAAGAACAGCACCGTCGTCTTCCCCTCACCCCTGATGAGCACCATCGGCGAACTCGGCTCCTTCCTCTCCCGCGAGGCAACCGCCGCCGCTCCGGCACCGCAGCCGCCCCTGGACCGCCCGGACGCCCAACTCCCGGCCAAGCCCGTCCGGCTCCCTGTGCCCGACCCCGTTCACGTCCCGGCACCCAACGGGGCGACCGGGACCCCGTAGACATCGCTGTCCCTTCCGGCCGCGGTGCTCTCCGTCCGTCGCCGGCGACGGACGGAGAGCACCGCGCGAAAGGCCATCGCGAAGATGACTCCGCCATTGCACACACCGCGCCACGGGCCGCGCCGCCTCGTCGAGCGTTGGAAAGCCGCAGCGACCGACCGCCGCGCGCGTGCCACCGCCCGGCGGTGGCGGCACGTCGGCACCGAACCGCGCTGGGCGCGCAGCGATCTGCCGGCCCGGCGACTGCTCGGACGGATCTTCGCCCCGTTCTTCCTGCTCGGGACCATCGTCTTCACACTGCTTGCGGCGAACGCACTCCCCGCACCGAGCGCCGACCGTGCGTTCTACGCGGGCCTCGCGGTGCTGTGCGCCGTGTCCACCGCCGTCGCGGTGATCGACCTGATCGTCATCCGGCGCCGGATGGCAGAGCAACGGCGGTGGCACCGCTGACGACGCGGCCGAGCGGAAGGCATAGTCGCAGCGGGACCACCGCAGGAGCGGAACGGCGTCCGCACAAGCCATAGCCCCTCCCGATCACCCACCGCGGCCAACCAAGTCCAGCCCTGTGGGCAACACCGTGGCGGGAGGCCGTCCGAGCGATGCCGCGACAGCTGAGGAACAGCGGCGCCCGTCGCAGTCGCCGTCGGCGACGGGCCCCGCCTACGGTTGGAAGCAGGACGCGCCGATGTCCGGCTTCCGGTTGCGCAACGCGTCGAAGGTACGGTCGTCCAGCAGAGGAATCGAAGGTGGGCCGGGTGGATCCGGAGGATGGATCCGGGCGGGCGGATGTTCCCGACCGCAGCCACCGACTTGACGACGAGATGGACGAGATCGTCGGACGTCTGCGGAACCTGGCTCACACCCAGCGCCGTTTCCAGGACCTGCTGGACGCGGTGATGGCGGTGGGCCGGGAGCTGGACCTGCCGGTCGTGCTCCGCCGGGTGATCACCACCGCGATGGGCCTGGTCGACGCCCGCTACGGCGCACTCGGGGTGCTGAGCGACGACGGCGAACACCTGGAGGAGTTCATCCCCGTAGGGCTGAGCGAGCAGCAGGTCGCAGCGCTGAGCGGGGTCGCCCTTCCGCACGGGCGCGGACTCCTGGGACATCTCATCGAGCACCCCGAACCGCTGCGTGTCGCGGACATCGGCGCCCACCCGGACGCGGTGGGCTTCCCGCCGGGCCACCCGCCGATGCAGACACTGCTCGGGGTGGCACTCACCGGACGCGGACGGGTCTACGGCAACCTGTATCTTTGCGAGCGGCGCGACGGGCAACCCTTCGACGACCACGATCAGGACATCCTCGTGGCGCTCGCCGGCGCGGCCGGCCTCGCCATCGAGAACGCCCGCCTCTACCGGCAGGTCCGTGCCAACGCCGAGTACTTCCAGCGCCTCCTGCTTCCCAGCCTGCCCGACGTGGCGCCCTTCTCCGTCGCCGCGATCTACCGGCCCGCCGCCGCCCCGGACCACGTCGGCGGCGACTGGTACGACGCCCTGATGCTCCCCGACGGCGCCTGCGCCCTGGTCATCGGCGACGTCGCCGGACACGACCTGAAGTCCGCCGCCACCATGGCCCAGACCCGCAACATGCTGCGCGCCCTCCTCTACGACCGCCTCACCCCGCCCAGCGCCGTCCTGACACAGCTCGACCGCACCCTCCAAGCGATCACCGACAACCCGATCACCACCACCTGCCTCGCCCGCATCGAACCCGCCGAGAACGGCTGGACACTCCACTGGAGCAACGCCGGACACCCGCCACCGCTCCTGATCGGCCCCGACGGCACCACCCGCTACCTGCACGCCGACCCCGGCCTGCCCCTCGGCGTCGACCCCGACGTGCCCCGCCCCGACCACAAACGCCCCCTGCCCGGCAACGCCACCCTGGTGCTCTTCACGGACGGCCTGGTCGAACACCCCCACCGCCCCCTGGACGCCGGCCTCACCGCCCTTGCCCAGGTCACCGCCGCCCACGCAGGTCTGCCCCTCGAGGACCTGTGCCGGACCCTGGCCGACGCCCACCTCGCCGATGGACGCGACGACCTCGCCGTCCTCACCCTGCGCACCCCGCCCACCACGCCGACCCCCGGGACGCCGGCGGCACACTCCCGAGCCCGGGAACAGGACGTACCCCGTAGGCCCGCAGCCCGGTCATGAACCGGCTTGCCGCTTTATCCGCACCGCGGGGCGGAGGGACTCGGCCACCTCTCGATCGAACGGTTCGGTGTCGGGGGTGAGCACTGCTGCGGCGGCCGCCGCCACCCCGAGGGCACAGGCCTCGACCGGATCGTCGCCCGCGGCCAGCCGAAGAGTGAGTGCGGCCACCATGGCGTCTCCGGCCCCGGCGTCGCTGAGCGGCTCGCCGGGCAACGGCGGGACTCTCAACTCGGTGTGACCGTGCCTGGTCGAACAGAGTGCGCCGAGTTCCCCGAGGGTGGTGACGGCGATCTCAGTCGCTCCTGTAGCGAGTAGGGACTCGTTGACGGTGCGGGCGTCGTCGAAGCTCCGAACCGCCCGGCCGGCGAGGCTGGCGGCCTCGTGATTGTTGCACCTCCGCAGAAAGACGCCCTCGTGCAGCGACTCGCGCAGGGCCCGCCCCGAGGTGTCCAGCACCAGCCGGGCCCCGGCCTCCTTGACCCGACGGGCGACAGCCGCGTAGAAGGTGTCGGGCAGGCCGCTGGGCAGGCTTCCACTGGCCACGACGTACTGGTGACCGCCGGCTGCTCGGCCCAGCGCGTCCAGCAGACGCCCTCCCTCCGAGTCGTCCAGTCGCGGGCCCGGCGGCACGATGTGATAGCTGCGGCGTGACTCGGTCTCGAACAGCACGAACGCTTCGCGGGTCTCACCCGCGATCCCGAGGGAGAGGTGGTCGACCCCCTCCTCGTCCAGTAGCCGGTTGAGGCGCCGGCCGACCTCGCGGCCGGCGGTGTGGACGGCGGTCGCCCGTCCTCCGAGCCGCGACACGTCCCGGGCGACGTTGATCCCTCCCCCGCCGGCGGCCACGAACCTGACCCGGGCGCGGGTCTTGCCGATGTCCGCCAGGCGGTCGACCTCGTAGCAGATGTCGACGGTGGGGTTCAATGTCAGGGTGAGGATCGGAGGCACGGTCTCCGGCAGCGGACTCCTGCCGCGGCTCTCTGCCGCCGGCGCGCCGGACACCTCAGGGCCGCTCACCACGGTGGCACAGCGGTTGTGACGTCAATCGTCCGTGGCTGCCCGCCCGGGCCCTCCGGACAGGAGCGCGACTTCGTGGGAAGGTCCGGGCACGATGGCCACCAGCACCCACCACGGCGTAGCAGTTCGGCGGCCATCTCGATCTCCTCACTCGGTCACTCCTTCCATCGTGCTGTGCGAGGACGGGAGGCGCGATCGGGAGCACCCGGCAGCCGCCGGCCTGTGTGCTTGCCTGCGGACCTCAGACCGCACGGGCAGGTGAGCACGAGGGCCGGCCTGAGGTGTCGTTCCGCCGACGGGCTCCGGACCGGACCTAACGTCTGTTCGGTGAAGAGCCGACACGAAACATGGGTGCGGCCGCCCGGGCTCGATCCCGAGGAGGCGGCAGAGCTGCTCCTGCGCGATCTGCACAGCTCGCGGGTCGGACTGACCTCGGTCGAGGCGCAGCGGCGGCTGTTGCAGTACGGCCGCAACGAGCTGCGCCGGCGTGGCGGCCGACGCTGGCCGGGGGAGCTGGCCCGTCAGTTCACGCACCCGCTCGCCCTGCTGCTGTGGCTCGCCGCGGTGCTGCTCACGGTCGTGGGTTCGTTCGTGGTGGCGGTCGCGGTCGTGCTGATCATCTTCCTCAACGCCGCGTTCGCGTTCGTCCAGGAGGTGCACGCCGAGCACGCGGTCGAGGCGCTGGCCGCCTACATCCCCCAGCGGGCGAAGGCCCTGCGGGACGGTGTCCCGCGGGAGATCGACGCCACCGAGCTGGTCCCGGGCGACATCGTCGTCATCGAGGCGGGTGACCGGATCGCCGCCGACATCCGTCTCCTGCAAGGGGCCATCGAGGTCGACATGTCGGCGCTGACCGGGGAGTCGGTGACCACGTTGCGCTCGGCCGCGATCCTGGACGTGGACGTCCCGGTGCTCACGGCACACGATCTCGTCTTCAGCGGCACCAGCTGCACCGGCGGCGAGGCTCATGGCGTGGTCTTCGCCACCGGGATGAACACCGAGATCGGCCGCATCGCCGCGCTCTCCGAGCGGGTCGAGCAGGAGCCCAGCCCACTGGAGCGCCAGGTGCGCCGGGTCGCCTGGCTGATCGCGATCGTCTCGGTGTCCCTGGCACTCGCCTTCATCCCCCTGGCCACGTTCGGCATCGGCCTGTCGCTGGTCGACTCCGTGGTCTTCGCGGCCGGCCTGCTGGCCGGCATGGTCCCCGAGGGGCTCCTGCCCGTCATCACCCTCGCGCTCGCCGTGGCAGTCCGGGCGCTCGCCGCGCGCGGTGCCCTCGTCAAACGGCTCAGCGCGGTGGAGACCCTCGGCTCGACCGACGTCATCTGCACGGACAAGACCGGCACCATCACCGAGAACCGCATGCGTCCCACCCGTGTGTGGACCGCCTCGGGCCTCCTCGACCTGGACGACGCCGCGGCGCTCCAGCGCGGCACCCCGGCCGACCCGGTCCAGGCCACGGTCGGGCGGATCGCGGCCACCTGCAACAACGCCCGCCTCGAACCCGGTGAGGAGCCCAGCGGTGATCCCACCGAGATCGCCGTCCTGCTCGCCGCCCGCGAGCTGGGTGCCGGCCTCGCAGCCACCGAGCGCGAGTCGGACCGCTGCTGGCAGTTCCACTTCGACCCGGAACTCAAGCTGATGTCGACCATCGACCGACACCACGGCCGGCTCGCCGTCCGCACCAAGGGAGCACCCGAAGCACTCCTGCCGCACTGCACCACGTTCCTCGCCGCCCAGGGGCAGCAGCTGCCGCTCACCGACTCCGACCGGCAGCGCATCGCCGCCCAGGTCGACGCGTTCGCGGCCGACGGCCTGCGCGTGCTCGCCCTGGCCGAACGGGAACTTCCCCTCGACCGCCGGCCACCGCACCGACGGAGCGACGCCGAGACCGACCTGTGCTTCGCCGGACTGATCGCCATGCTCGACCCGCCCCGCCCCGAAGTCGCCCAAGCCGTACGCGACTGCCGCACCGCCGGCATCCGCATCATCATGATCACCGGCGACCACCCGCTCACAGCGGCCGCGATCGCCCAGCGCGTCGGCATCACCGGCAGCGACCCCACCGTGATCAGCGGCCAGCAACTGGAGCAACTCGGCGAGAGCCAGCTGCGCACCCTGGTGAGCCGGACGCCCGACATCGTCTTCGCCCGCGCCTCCCCCGAGGCCAAGCTCCGCATCGCCGACGCACTGAGCGAGGAGGGACACGTCGTCGCCATGACCGGCGACGGCGTCAACGACGCCCCCGCGCTGCGCCGCGCCGACATCGGCATCGCCATGGGCCGCTCCGGCACTGACGTCGCCCGCGAAGCCTCCACCATGGTGCTCACCGACGACAACTTCGCCTCGATCGCCACCGCGGTACGCGACGGCCGCCGGATCTACGACAACGTCCGCAAGTTCATCATCTACATCTTCGCCCACGCCACACCCGAGGTGATGCCGTTCCTCTTCTTCGCACTCGGCGGCGGACGCATCCCGCTCCCCCTGACGATCCTGCAGCTCCTCGCCTTCGACGTCGGCAGCGAGACGCTCCCCGCCCTCGCCCTCAGCCGCGAACCCGCCGAGCCCGGACTCATGGACCGCCCGCCCCGCCCGCGGTCCGAAGGCGTCATCCAGGGCCCGATGCTGCTGCGCGCCTGGCTCTTCCTCGGCGCCATCGTCGCGGCACTCCAGATGACCGGCTTCTTCTACGTCCTCACCCGGGCCGGCTGGACCCCGGGCGACCCCACCGGCCCGGGGCAGCCCCTGCACCACGCGTACCAGCAGGCCACTACCATGACCTTCCTCGGCATGATCGCCGGACAGATCGGCACCGCCTTCGCCGTCCGCACCAGCCGCGCCTCGCTCCGCTCCGTAGGTGTCCTGTCCAACCGCTACCTCATCGCCGCCATCGCCGGCGAACTCCTCCTCGCAGCCGTCTTCGTCTACACCCCGCCGTTCCAGAAACTGCTGGGCACCGCCGCCCTCCCGGCGAGCGACCTGCTGTTCCTGCTGCCCTACCCCTTCATCGTCTGGGGCGCCGACGAACTGCGCCGCTACCTGATCCGACGGCACAGCTCCCGTTCTCCCCTGCGGCAATAGCCTCGACCCCGCACGCGTCCCGGAACCGCACGCACGTCATCGAACCGTCGCACCTGCGAGGGCCTGACCGGCGGCCCCGGCGGGCTCGTCCCACCCGGGCCACCCGCGGCCCGGCCCGCGCGGTCAAGCCCGTTCGGCGGCAGCCACGTGCTCCTTCACCGCCACGAAGCTGTCCGGCGCCACCGAGATCGAGTCGATCCCCGCGCCCACCAGGAACCGGGTGAACGCCGGGTCGTCACTGGGCCTCTGTCCGCACAGCCCCACCGGGCGGCCGGCCGCGTGCGCCGTGGCGATCAGGGTCTCGATACTCCGGGTGACGGCAGGATCGGTCTCGTCGAAGAGATGCGCGAGGGCGTCGGAGTCACGGTCGACGCCCAGGGTGAGCTGGGTGAGGTCGTTGCTGCCGATCGAGAAGCCGTCGAACCGTTCGGCGAACTCCGCCGCGAGGATCACGTTGGCCGGGATCTCCGCCATCACGTACACCTCAGCCCGTTGCCACCGCGCGGCAGCCCCTCGTCTGCCATCACCGCGAGCACCCGGTCGGCCTCCCCCGTGGTGCGGCAGAACGGGATCATCACCACCACGTTCGTCAGGCCCATCTCCTCGCGGACCCGGCGCAGCGCCCGGCACTCGAGGGCGAAGCCCTCCCGGTAGCCCTCGCTGTAGTACCGGCTTGCGCCTCGCCACCCGATCATCGGATTGGCCTCAAGCGGTTCGAAGGGACGCCCGCCCACCAGTTTGGCGTACTCGTTGGTCTTGAAGTCGCTGGTGCGCACGATCACCGGGTCCGGCCAGCGCGAGGCCGCGATCCGGGCGATGCCCTGGGCGAGGCGGTCCGTGAAGTACCGGGTCCGGTCCTGGTAGCCGTCGGTGAGCGCGTCGACGCGGCGCCGCTCCTCGGCGTCGAGGCGTTCGGGATGGATCAGTGCCATCGGATGGGCCTTGACCTGGTGCGCGACGACGAACTCCATCCGGGCCAGTCCGACGCCGTCCGCCGGCAGCTGCCACCAGCGGAACGCGGCGGCCGGGTCGGCCAGGTTCAGCATGACCCGGGTGCGCGTCTTCGGCAGCCCGGCGAGGTCGATCTCGGACTGCTCGTAGTCGAGCCGTCCGGCATAGACGTGACCGTCCTCGCCCTCGGCGCAGCAGACGGTGACCTCCTGGCCGTCGTGGAGCAGCTCCGTCGCGTGGCCGGTTCCCACGATCGCGGGCACGCCGAGTTCGCGGCTGACGATGGCGGCGTGCGAGGTGCGCCCGCCGTGGTCGGTGACGATCGCGGCGGCCCGCTTCATGATGGGTTCCCAGTCCGGGTCGGTGATCCCGGTGACCAGCACGGCCCCGGCCGGGAAGCGCTCGAGCTCGACGGGTGTGGTCAGCGCGCGGACCGCGCCCGTGCCGATCGCCTCGCCGACCGCGATCCCGTCGACGAGCGACTCCCCCGAGCCGGTCAGCCGGAAGCGGTGCAGCATCGTCGCGCGCCGCCGGGAGACCACGGTCTCGGGGCGGGCCTGGACGATGAAGATCTCGCCGGTCCGGCCGTCCTTGGCCCACTCGATGTCCATCGGGCAGCCGTAGTGCCGCTCGATGGCAACGCCCCAGCGCGCGAGAAGGCGCACCTCTGCGGCGTCCAGCACCCGGCGGACGCGCTCCTCGGCGGTGGTGTCCAACGTGCGGGTGAGGCCCCGGTCGGCATAGACGGCCTTGCGGCGCTTGGCGCCGATCTCGGTGTGGATGACCGGGTCGAGTCCGGGGTTCTCGAGGAGCGGTTTGAAGACCAGGTACTCGTCGGGGTCGACCTGCCCGCTGACCACCGTCTCGCCCAGCCCCCAGGCCGCGCTGACCACGACGGCGTCCGGGAAACCGCTCTCGGTGTCGAGGGTGAACATCACCCCGGCCCCGGCCAGGTCGGAGCGGACCATCAGCTGCACGCCGACCGAGAGCGCCACGGCGAGCTGACCGAAGCCCATCCGCTCGCGGTAGTCGATCGCCCGATCGGTGAACAGGGAGGCGTAGCAGCGTCGACAGGCGTCCAGCAGGGCCTCGCGGCCCCGGACGTTGAGGTAGGTGTCCTGCTGCCCCGCGAAACTCGCCTCCGGCAGGTCCTCGGCCGTGGCGCTGCTGCGCACCGCGACGTCCGGGTCCTCCCGGCCGGCCTCGCGTCCGAGCCTGGCGTACGCCTCGGCCAACTCCTCCTCCAGGGCGGGTGGCAGTGGTGTGCCGAGCATCGCGGCGCGGATCGCCGTGCCCACCTCGTCGAGTGGCGCGCCGCCGTTCAGCAGGTCGATCTGGTCGGTGATCCGCTGCCGGAGGCCGCCGGTGCCGAGGAACTCCCGGTAGGCGTCGGCGGTGCTCGCGAAGCCGTCCGGCCCCCGGACACCGGCCGGGCCCAGGCTGACGATCAGCTCCCCGAGCGAGGCGTTCTTTCCCCCGACAAGCCCGACATCCTCACGGCCGAGACCGGAGAACCGGATCACACGGCGGGTCGCGGGCATGGATTCCTCCGCTGGTGCGAGCGAGACGGCGACGGGTGTGCCCTGGCCTCGTGTCCGCACTGACGTGCGGCAGGCCGGGAGTCGGCCGGCAGCCTCAGTACACACTGGCCGTCCGAACCGCGCGAGCCGACCCGATCGACGAGCGGCCGCGCGTCAGCAGCGCGACATCGGCCGCCTCCAGGTCCCGGCAGTCGATCTCCATGGCGCGCGCTCCGACCCGGGAGTAGGTGGTGTGGTCGGGTTCCCTGGCGTCGGCGTACGCGTGGCAGGCGTTCCCCAGCCAGCTGTCTGCTCGCCGGCCGGGGAAGGCGGCACGACCGGGGCATCCCCGAGCGGCGGCGCAGCCCGCCGTCCCTGCCCGCCCTTGCCGATGACCTCATCCACCCTGGTCAGAGGTGGTTCGGAACGGAACCATCACGGTCACGACCACGTGCCCCTGACGCCGACCGCGGACCGGGCGGCGGATCTCCGGCGCAGGACACCGGCCTCCCACCGGTCAGCCGGAGCGCAGGCGTTGCAGCAGCAGGACCGCCTGCAACCGACTGGTCACGCCGAGTTTGGCGTTGACCCGGCTCGCGTAGGTCTTGACCGTCGAGACGGACAGGCCGAGGCGCTCGGCGATCACCGCGTTGGACAGGCCCTCGGTCAACAGGTCGAGCACCGCCCGCTCCTGCTCGGTGAGGCCGGCCAGCGCGGCCTCGGCGGAGGCCGGGGTGTGCCCGGCCAGCGCGCTGTCCTGCTGGACCATGCGGGCCACCACCCGCCCGGCGACCCGGGAGGAGAGCACCGTCTCGCCGGCCGCGCAGGCCCGGATGCCGCGCAGCAGTTCGTCGGGCGGTGAGGACTTGAGCAGGTAGCCGGCGGCGCCCGCGTGCAGGGCGGGGAAGAGGTACTCGTCGCCGTCGAAGGTGGTCAGCACCAGGACGCGGGTCCCGCCGACCGCCTCGGGCCGGGCCCGCAGGGCCCGCAGCACGCCCGGACCGTCGAGCCGGGGCATGTGCAGGTCGAGCAGCAGCACGTCGGGGCGGTGTTCGGCGAGTGCGGTCAGCGCCTGCTCCCCGTCGACGGCCTCGGCGACCACCGCGATGTCGCTCTCCGCCCGCAGGAGCAGCTTCAGTCCGGCGCGGACCATGCTCTCGTCGTCGGCCAGGACGACGCTGATCACGCGGCGGCCCCCGCGAGCGCGGCGAGCGGCAGCCCGGCCCGGACGGCGAAGCCGCCGCCGGCGGTGGGCCCGGCTTCCAGGGTGCCGCCGAGATCGTCGGTCCGGGCGCGCATGCCGTCCAGACCGTGCCCGCCGGAGGGCAGTCCGGGGCCTTCGGCGGACGTGCCCCGGGTGTTGACCACGGTCACCCACAGCCCGTCCGGGCGGACCTCGACGGTGACGGCGGCGGTGGCGGCCGGGGCGTGCTTGTGGACGTTGGTCAGCGCCTCCTGGACGATCCGGTACGCCGCGTACTGGACGGCCGGGCCGGGCTCTGTCCCGCCCTCCCCCAGGCCCGCCACGGTGAGCGTCACGGCGAGGCCGGCCTGCCGGGACTCCTCGACCAGGGCGGGCAGGCCGCTCAGCGACGGAGCCTCCTCCGAGGCCGGGGTGAGGACCCCGAGCAGTCCGCGCAGTTCGGTGAGCGCCTGGAGCCCGAGGCCTCGGATGAGTTCCAGGGTCTCCCTGACGGTCACCGGGTCGTCGGCGGCCGCGTGCCGGCAGGCGCCGGCGTGCAGGGTGATCAGTGAGACCCGGTTCGAGACGACGTCGTGCATCTCGCGGGCCAGCCGGGCGCGTTCGGCGGCGGCGGCCCGCTCCTCGCCGTGCCGGCGGGCCTCCTCCAGCAGACGGTTGCGCTCGGCGAGCGCGGTGACGGTGCGGGCCCGCTGGTGGGCGGCCAGGCCCAGGGCCAGCGGCACCGCACCGAACACCAACGGGTCCTCGACCACGGTGGCGAGGGTGGCGGGCGCGGCGAGGTCGCCGAGGTCGAGCGGGATCGTCAACCGCAGTCCGGCGAGGAGGCCGAGCACCGCGAGAGCACGGGTGGGGCCGCGCCGGGCGGCCAGTCCGTACAGGGCGACGGCGAGCGGCAGTTGACCGCTGAGCAGGGTGACCGCGGCGACCGCGAGCGGCGCCCACCTCCGGGCGGCCAGTGCGATCGCGCCACCCGCCATCAGGGCCGCGTTGACGGCCGTCGAGCCGGTCGGCCCGACGTCCGGGTCGGCGGCGGCCAGCGGGACGAGCAGCAGGAGGATCAGCACCGGAGGTGCGAGGTCCACGACCGGCCGGGGCAGCCGGGCGTACGGGCCGGCCACCCCCGTGGCGGGATCGGGTTTCGGCCGGTCGGCGGGCTGCTGCATGAGGGCATTGGATCATGCCCGGGTGACCTGCCGGCGCTCACCTGTCCGCGCCGAGGGCGTCCCGAACCGCGGCCACAGCCGGCTTCGGCCCCAGTTCGGTGTCCCACATCAGCTCGTCCCCCGGGGCGAGCGGGTAACTGTCGTGCGCGGCGGTGGAACCGTAGCGGTCGCCCACGCCCCAGGTACCGAACGAGGTGCAACCCGGCGTCTGCGCACAGACCCTGGCCACCAGACCGAACTGGCCGGCCTGCGCCTGCCGGTCCTCGCCGTGCACGTCGATCTCGGAGATCCGCACCGTGAGCCCGAGTTCGGTGAGGTCCTTGAAGTGGTCGGCCAGCGTCTCCGGTTTCACGTGGTCGCCGGACGCGTGGATGTGCGCCTGGAAGCCGACCCCGTCCACCGGCACACCGCGCTGCTTGAGCCGCTTCACCAGCGCGAGGAAGGCGTCCCAGCGGGCGCCGTCCTCCTCCAGGCCGAACTCGTTGAGGTACAGCCTGGCATCCGGGTCGGCCGCGCGGGCGGCCCGGAACGCCTTGTCGATGTACCGCTCGCCCATCGCCTGCTGCCAGATGTGCCGGCGCAGCCCGTCCCGGCCCGGACCGTAGTCCCCCTCCTCGACGGACATCGGCTCGTTGACCACGTCCCACTCGGCGACCCTTCCCTTGAAGTGCCCTGCCACCTCGGCGATGTGATCGAGCATCACTTTCTCCCGCCCGTCGGCCGGCGTCTCCCGCATCCAGCGCGGCAGCGCCTCGCCGAAGACCAGGGTGTGGGCGTGCACCTGCATGCCGTTGGCGGCGGCGAAGTCGACCAGGGTGTCGCCCTCGGTGAAGTCGTAGACGTCCTTCTGCGGGTGGACGAACTGCGGCTTCATGTCGTTCTCGGGCGTCAGCACGGAGAACTGCCCGGCCAGCAGCGACCGGTAGGCCCGGTCGGCGGCCAGCGGCGCGCTCGCGGCGGCAGCGCCGACGCCCAGCGGGCGGGGCCGGTCCGCGCCCAGCGCGCGCAGCGAGTGCGCCTCAGGCCGCTGCTCGACCGACGGAGCGCCGTCCACCACGGCGACGGCCCCGCCCTCCAACGGCCGCACGCGCAGGGCGGCGAGCCGCCATCCCTGGCCGCCGACGGCGGCGTCCGCCCCGAACCAGACCTGCGTCGAACCGAACGCCCCGGCGATCGGCAGCTCACCGAGCGTCCCGTCACCGACCGCGAACCGCACGGTGTCGCCCTGACGGCTCATGGTCAGCACGATGTCGTCCGGCAGGCCCGAGCCGAAGGCCCGCACCAGCACCGGGTCCGCCTTGGTCCCGTCGAAGACGGCCACCTCCAGCCGCCCGTCCACCACTCCGAGCCGCACACTGCGCCGCTCCTGGCGCCACTCGTCGTAGACCACCGGCACCTCGCCGTAGAGCTGGAGGTAGGCGCCGGCGTGCGAGGTGCCGCGCAGGTCGGCGGTCAGCTCGAAGTCGCCGCTGGTCTCCAGGTGCGGGCCGCGCAGGTTGACCGGGGGGTTGGGCTGGCCGCCGGAGCCGTCCTGCCGGACGATCATCCGGCCGAGCGGGCGGATCCGGAGTCCGTCCGGCCCGGCGGTGGCGCCGGCGAAGTGCGACCAGTCGTGCCCGCCGCCGAGCAGGTCCGTACCGCCGACCGGGTCGGCCGGGGTGACGGCGCCCCCGGTGGGGGCCGTGACGGTCGGCGCCGGGGCGGCACCCCCACCGCCGGGCGCGTCACAGGCGGAGATGACGAGGACACCGGCGAGCGCGAGGGAGGTGAGCACGGCGACCCTGTTCGCAACGGTGGCGGGTACGGAAGGCACGGATGGGCTCCTGTCGGGGCTTCGTCGGGGTACACCATCGACCCTATGGACGGGGAAGGTGCGGTTCGGTCGGCCGGGAGGTGGAGATCGGGATGGTCCCTTGGTTGACACCATGCGGACCGCGCCACCGGCGTGACGGTCGCTCGCGGCGGCCGTCCTGGTCAGCGGCCGTCGGCCTGCGGCTCCGTCCTGCACGTTTGCGGCGGTGACCGCCACAGTGACGGCGCGCCACGGAACCAGGCCTCTCCCCAGGGCCGAGGATGCAGGCGGTCGGCGCCGCAATGCCGGTAGGGTCGACGTGCAGGATGGCGTCGAGGAGGTCGCGCGGACCGGTTTGTCGGCCACGCGTCCCGGAGGCCCCCGAAAACTCGGTGCTGCCGAGCAGGCCGGCGGGTCCCGGGTCGCGCCAGGCGGGCCGAGGCGGGGGCGCAGCGGCCGTCGCGGGGCTCCCGCGACGGCCGCCCGCGCTCAGGAGGCGAGGCGACCGAAGGTGAGCGCGGCGGCGACGAGCAGGACGGCGGCGGGCGCCCCGGCGATCAGGCTGAGCACCGTCCGCCGCCTGTCCAACACCCCGGCGCGCAGCAGTGCCGCGTAGGTCAGTGCGCCGTACAGCACCACTGCGGGCAGGGCGGTGATCACCCCGAGTGGGTAGCCGCTGCCACTGAGCCCGAGGTAGACGTGGTGGAGTCCGTGCAGGGTCCAGCCGCCCAGCAGGACGGCGTAGGCGTCGAGCGCCCAGCCACCGGGGCCGCTACGCCCGGTGCCTCCGGCCCGCAAGGCGCGGTCGGCGAACAGGGTGAGGGCCCAGACCACGGCGAGCTCCGCCAGGATCGCGGTGAGCGACTGCGCGACCGTGAAGCGTGTACCGCCTTGGTCCAGGCCGCCGTCGAGCGCGATCGCGACGGCCTCCTCCCCGTCGTGCACCACGAAGGAGAGCGGCAGCCCCCAGATCCACCACCGGGCATCGACTCGTGCCCGTACCAGGTCCATCGTCATGTTCCCCTGCTCACACGTCGGTTGCCGATTGGGTCATCGACGTTGACTCAAATTAGCCCCCGACTCCGATTCGGTCAACAGCGTTGATCAAGTCGGGTAGGATCCAGCCATGTCGACATCAGCTGAGCCGGGCGGCGCACCGCTCGCCGCCTCCAGAGCAGAGCGCCGCAGGCGCGGAGAACAGGCGGTGCTGTCCGCCGCACGGGAACTCTTCCGCCGGGACGGCTACGACGCGACCACGGTGCGCGCCATCGCCGCTCGGGCGGGCGTCGACGCATCGCTGGTGATGCGCTGGTTCACGTCCAAGGAGTCGCTGTTCACCCGTGCGGTCATCGAGCAGTTCCAACTGCGCGGCGCCCAGTGGCAGGAGGAGGGCGGCACGGACGGGGACCCGGGAGAGGGGCTCGGGGAGCGGATGCTGCTCGACTTCCTTCACGCCCTGGAGGACACCGGCGGCAGCGCACTCCACGTCGTCCGCGCGATGCTCTCCCACGAACAGGCGTGGTCCACGCTGCGGGCCGCCTTCCTCGCCGACCCGGACCGTGACCCCATGGTGGCCGCGATCCCGGGCGAGGAAGCCCAGTTGAAGGCGGCCCTGCTCGGCTCGATCATCCTCGGCATCGGCATCGGCCGCCACGTCCTTCGCTTCCCGCCCCTGGAGGAAGCCTCCCCCGAACACATCGCGAGCGTCATCGCCCCCGCCCTCCACGAACTCCTCGCCCCACCGCAGCGGCCGGAGGGCGACACGGAAGGCTGAGCACCGCCTGCCACGGCCCAGCCGATTCGCGTGACGCCCGCGCACCGCTCGCCTGCGACCTCTCCCGGCTGGCCGTCACGGGCTTCGCCCCGGCTGTACCCGTGGTCGCCTCGAAGGAGGCGGGTCACGGGTCGTGGACGGCGTAGCCACGCGTCGGACGGTTTCGGTCCTGCGGCTCGGACGGGGTGGGGCGTCTCCGGCCGTGCCTGCGGTCAGGGAAGCCCGAGCCTTGCGCCGACGGCAGAGACCCCGTGCTCGCCTGAGTCCGGGCGGAGCATGTCGAGAAGGTCGTGAGCTGCCCGGCCCGGGAGGGTCATCGTCGGCGGGACCGGCAGCCGGGCTTCACGCAGGAGGGATCCCTCCTTGAAGGTGACTCGAGCGCAGGTCACGGGGTCGTCCCAGGTCAGACGCCATCGAACCACTGTGGGTGGTCGCACGGCGGTCCCGCCTCCCGCCGCGATGCCGCTGCCCGGGGCCAGAGGGCCAGCAGTTCCACCACTCCCCGTGAAGTGGTCTCCACGCGTTCCTCAGCCGAGCGCGGCCGCGTCTACCGCCGGCGTCGGCCGCCGTGACCAGCACCGCGAGCAGCTCGGCGCCCGCTGCCCTCAGCTCGCCACCGACCCCTACCACGGCACACGGCCCCGCCCCAGAAAAAGGTCGTTCCCCGCATTGCTGCGGGGAACGACCTTCCGGCCTGCATGAACGTAGCGCCGACCGGGGCAACAGGATCCGAATCTACGCCCCCCTGACCAAAATTCACCCTGTGATCTTTCCCGCCGAAAAGGCGGACATTTTTTCGACCACGAGTCGCAGAGCCAGGAATCCTGCCTCAGTGATCCGCATATTCGCCTCCTCGCGATCGTCCTACCGGTAACTTCTCCCGGTACTTTCCAGAATACTCCTTACCGCGAGAATTCGAGCCCGCCATGCACATGAATTATTATTTTGAAGATTCCCATGCGTGACGTTCGACCGAAAAGTCATCCGAGGGACTCCTTCGCCGTACCCCACGACGACAAGATCATTCCTGGCTGGGATGTCGCGGGGTGAGGTCCAGTGCCATGCTGGGACAAGGGAAATTCCGGTGCGACGTGCGCCGATCTACGTGGAGGCAAGGCGAGGAAGCCGGCCGAGGAAGAGGACTGCTGCGGGGAAACCGAGGTGCCCATGGCGGAATTCGCGCGGAAGAACCGCAGGGCTGCGGTGGACCGGTCGGAAGGATTCGGTGAGCGGCTGCTGGGGCGTCTGCTGGACCGGGCTCACGAGATGCCGCCCCGGCTCATCGCTCCGCTGGTGGCCGAAGAGGTGCGTGCGATCGGTGGCCGGGACGTCTCGATCCTTCTCCAGGACTACGGCCAACTCATGCTCGTGCCGCTCCCCGGCAGGGGACTTGCCGTTGGGGATCCGGTGCCCATCGACGCTTCCCGGGCCGGCGAGGTCTTCCTCCGTGCCACCCCTGCCGAGCACCCGCAGGTTGACGGCATACGAATGTTCCTGCCGCTGTTGGACGGCGGTGACGAGGTCGGGGTGCTCGCCGTCACCCTCGACAGCGTCGATGACGATGACCGCCGGTTGCTACGCCGTCTCGCCAGGCTGGTCACCGACATGCTGGTCACCAAGAACGGCTACACGGACCAGTTCTTCCAGGCGCGACGCCGCGAGCCGATGAGCGTGGCTGCGGAGATCCAGTGGTCGCTGCTGCCCCCGCTGGCGATGAATACCCCGCAGGTCGCAGTCGCCGGGATCCTGGAGCCCGCCTACAACATCGCCGGCGACAGCCTGGACTACGCCCTCAACGACGACGTCCTGCACCTGGCCATGATCGATGCGATGGGCCACGGCTTGAACGCTGCCGTCCTGGCGACCGTCGCCGTGGGCGCCTACCGGCATGCCAGGCGCGCCGGTGTCGGGCTCGCCGAACTGTACGCGTTCATGGACGCCGCCATCGACCAGCAATTCGGCCCCGACCACTTCGTCACAGCGCAGATGATGCGACTCGACATCGGAACGGGTCACCTTCAATGGGTCAACGCCGGCCACCCGGCACCGTTGCTGATCCGCGACCACCGGGTCATCCAGGCCCTGGACAGCCCCGGAACCCTGCCGGTCGGCTTCGGCGGTGACACACCACAGATCAGCGAGCGGCGGCTCCGGCGCGGCGACCGGGTGCTGTTCTACACCGACGGCCTCGTCGAGGAACACGAGACCGGCGGGGAGCAGTTCGGCGAGGAACGCCTGATCGCCGTCATCGAGCGCGTCGGGCCCGCCAATGGCGGGGTGCGGGAGATGGTGCGGGACCTCTCCCACACCCTGATGCGGGAGAGAGGTGGGACCACAACCGATGACGCGAGCCTCTTCCTGGTCGAGTGGCGCGGCGGCACCGCCGATCACCTCGCCGTACCAGCCCGGTAGGCGGCCCCTCGGTGGGACCGGCCGCAGCCCCGCCCGACAGCACAGCGCGCGCACCCTGCGCCCGTGCGTACCTGCGTTGTTCGGACGTTGCCGGCAGCTCCCGTCGGCGCACCGGTCCGGCCTTCACGGGAGTCGAAGGTCGACCGACGGCGGGCCCATCGACCGGCCCCTGCTCGCCCCGGAGGCCAGGATTGTGGCCGGGTAATACGGTGGAGGAATTCACCGTCCACGGCCTGCGGATTACTGCGGTGCCGTGGCGGCAGCGCCAGGCCATCCACAACGAGCCTGAGGCGGGTGTTCGACATGACCGCGACCTCCGATCCCACCGCCGCCCAGCCACCGGAGCCAGAACCGCCGGTCCGCCTCTCACTCACACCCGAGGGCGCCACCCGGGGCCGGCTGGACGGCGCCTGGTGGCCCCGCTCGCACGACCTCCTGCGTGAACTTCCCCCGCTGGCGGCGGCACTGGACCCCACGTGGGGGAAGGTCACCCGTGTCACCGTGAATCCGACGCACTGGCCGGTCATCCCCCGACGCGTCCAGGTCGCAGGCCACGTCATCCACGTCGGGTGGTTCGAACAGGAGTAGGACGCGGACGAGGTGGTGGTGTGCTCCTTCGTCCCTCTGCGCCTGGAGCTCCTGGTGATTCCCCCCGAGGCCGAGGCCTCCGCCGCCGAGCGGCTGATGACAGCGGCGTCCGACCCGGCCAACACACGCACCGGCACCGACCTCCTGACAGCCGCAGGTGTGCCGACCGCAGACCTACGGGCCGACGGGTGACAACGATCGGCAGAGGACGAAATCATTCCGTTCGCCGCCGGGCCCGACTCCGACTTCCCGCCGTCGGCTCCCGCACCCGTCGGCATCACGGATCATGCCAGGCAGAGCGCGGACATCGCCCGGGCATGCACCGCCGCGCGCCCAGATCATGCCTTGCTCCTCGGCAGCCTCGCAGTCGATGATCGGAGCCGTACCGCACGGAGGGACGTCCGGCGCAGGCACCGGTGATGCGGCGCGCCGCGCCCGTCCCTCTGGCCGCGACTGATCCCGCTACTCGCGCGACCACTCGGTTTCGGCCTGAGGCTCGCCGACCGAGTGCCTCCCCTCCCAGGCTCGGACCCTGATCGCCCGGGGGCCGGGAGCGGGGCTGGAGACCGTGCGGACGAACACGTCCCGCAGGTGATTCGCCGCCTGCTGGGGCGGCCCGTCGTACTCCAGGGGGTTCGGCATGGGAGCGCCGTCCTGCTGGGCCCAACGGCCGTCGTCGTCCTGGGTCTCGAGTATCCACCGGTAGTACCGCATCCTGGCCTCCCACTCCCGACGAGCCTGCGCCAGAACACGACCGTAGGGGTCGGACAGGCCGCCCGCGACCGGGGAGGCTCGGAGCGCCATCAGGATCGCCCGGCCCGTGAGGCATCACCCGGGCGGATTCCGAGGGCCCCAAGGCAAGGACGGTGGTTTCCGGTCACGCATACTCGATCCCCGCACGCCCCCTCCCCCGGGGGCGAGGCGGACACGAGGAAGTCGGCCACAGGCTGACAGATGGTGTAAAACCCTTCGGGGCCCCGGGAGCCGAAACGGCCCCGGGGCCCCTCAGCACGTCCCCGGACACAACAAGAAGAGGTGCAGTGACCACGGCAACCATCCGACCCCACGCCCCCGACGCCGTCAGCTCGTTCGACGATGACGACTACCCCGCCTACACCATGGGCCGCGCCGCCGAGATGACCGGCACCACCCCCGGCTTCCTGCGCTCGCTCGGCGAGCAGGGCCTCATCACCCCCCTGCGCTCCGACGGCGGTCACCGCCGCTACTCCCGTTACCAGCTTCGGATCGCGATGCGCGCCCGCGACCTCGTCGACCAGGGCACCGCCATCCAGGCCGACGAAACCGGCCTGCGGTGAGCAGCAGGTGCTCACCGCAGGCCGCCCGGGACACGAGCCCCTCGGTTCCGGTTCGCCAGCCGACCGTTCTCCACCGGCACGGCCGCCCGACACCCTGCTTCATGGCGCGGACCACGCAGACTGCTTCCGCACAGGGGGATTCCAGGTTCGCGTGGGTCCGCACCGGCCCGGCGCATCCGCTGGTAGGGGCGAAGCGCGCTGCGGGCGGATACCGCGATGGGCCGGCGCGTCGGCGCCGACGCGCCGGGCCTAGAAGCTGAGCAGGCCGATGGCGTGGCCGTCGGGGTCCACCACCGGCCACACGGCCAGGCCGCGGGAACGCATGGCGGCGGCCGCAGTGCCGGCGGGCATGTCGGCGGTGGCGAACGGGGCCCGGTCGAGGATGATGTCGCGCACCGGGGTGCGCTCGGTGGACCGGGAGCGGGTCTGGAACGGCGCCAGGTGCAGGCGGGTCAGCAGCCCCGCGCAGCGGCCGTCGTCGTCGCGGACCAGGAGGTGGTCGGCACCGGAGCTCTGCAGGATGTCCATCGCCATGTCGACCATGACGTCGTCGCTGATCTGCAGCTCCGGGCATTTCATGAGGTCGCCGACCGTGGCGGTGGTCGCGGGGCGTTCGAGGGTGATCGTCATGGGCAGACTCCTTCGCGTATCCACCGCCGGGACCGGCGGTGGTCAGGGCACTGGCGGTGGGACGGCCGGCGGGTGCGCCGGAGCGGGCCGAGGCTGCTCTGCGCTTGGTGGGTGGTGGGGGCCCGGACTGCGGCGGCAGTACGGGCCCCCACGTACGCGCTAGGCGGCGAGGGCGACGCGGCGGGGTGCCCGGCGGCGGCCGGAGGAGCCCTGGTTGTCGCGGCCTGTGGCGGTTGCGCGGGCGTCGGCTCCCGCGCGGGTGGGTCGGCCGCGGCGCCCGCGGCTCGCGGAGGCGCTGCGGCGGGGGCGTTCGACGACGGGGGCGGCGATCACGGTGGGGATGCCGGTGGGGACACGGGCGCCGGTGATGCGGGCGAGCTCCTCGTCGCCGGCGCCGACCCTGGTGGTGACGGGGGTGATGGCGGCCGTGGCCATCATGCGGGCCATCTCGCGGCGCTGGTTGGGCAGGACCAGGGTGACGACGGTTCCGGACTCGCCGGCTCGGGCGGTGCGACCGCCGCGGTGCAGGTAGTCCTTGTGGTCGGCCGGCGGGTCCAGGTTGACGACCAGGTCGAGCCCGTCGACGTGGATGCCACGGGCGGCGACGTTGGTCGCGATCAACGCGGTCACCTGGCCGGTGCGGAACTGCTCCAGGGTGCGGGTGCGCTGCGGCTGGGACTTGCCGCCGTGCAGCGCCGCCGCCTTCACCCCGCTGGCGAGCAGGTCGAGCACCAGGCGGTCCGCGCCGTGCTTGGTGTCGATGAACATGATCACCCTGCCCTCGCGGGAGGCGATGTGCGCGATCGTGGCGGCCTTGTCGAAGTTCTGCACGTGCAGCACGTGGTGCTCCATCGTGCTGACCGCTCCCGCGGACGGGTCCACCGAGTGGGTGACCGGGTCCTTGAGGAACCGGCGGACCAGACGGTCGACGTTGCGGTCCAGGGTGGCGGAGAACAGCATCGTCTGGCCGCCTTCGGCGACCTGGTCGAGCAGCTCGGTGACCTGGGGCAGGAAGCCCATGTCGGCCATCTGGTCGGCCTCGTCCAGCACCGTGATGCCGACCCCGTCCAGCCGGCAGTCACCGCGCTGGATCAGGTCCTTCAGGCGTCCGGGGGTGGCCACCACGACCTCCGCGCCGCGGTTCAGCGCCTGGGCCTGGCGGCCGATCGACATCCCGCCGACCACGGCCGCCATCCGCAGGCGCACCGCGTGGGCGAAGGGGGTGAGGGCATCGGTGACCTGCTGGGCCAGCTCGCGGGTGGGAACCAGCACCAGCGCCAGCGGACGGCGCGGCTCGGCCTTCCGGCCGGCGACGCGGGCCAGCACGGCGAGGCCGAACGCGATGGTCTTGCCCGAGCCCGTCCGCCCCCGGCCCAGCACATCACGGCCGGCCAGCGAGTTCGGCAGTGTCGCGGCCTGGATCGGGAACGGGGAGGTGACGCCCTGGCGGGTCAGAGTGGCGAGCAGCGCTTTCGGCATGTCCAGTGCGTCGAAGGACTCGACGGCCGGCAGCGGCGGGGTGGTGCTCACCGGCATCGCGAACTCGCCCTGTGCGGAGGAGCCCTGACGGGCACTGCGGCCGGCGGAGCTCCGGCCGCCGGCAGGCCGGTCGCCGTAGAAGGAACTGCCGCCGGAGCGGGATCCGTAGGAGCGGGCGGAGGCCGAGGAGCGGGAGTTGGTGTTCTGGTACGGGGAGCGACCGGAGCGGTTCATACGAAACCTTCCTGGGACGGCACGTCGCGAGGCGACTCCGCAGCGCGTGGCGCCGGCAGGAGATCGTCAGGGAACGGGCCGAAAAGACGGGGAGCGGGGCGTGGACGGTGAAACCGTGCGGCACGTCACCTCAGGTCGACGCTCACCGCGGAGAGCGGGAGCGAAGATCCACGAACCGTGGGATGTCACGGCAGGGCACCGATCCGGACGCGGCGCTGGGCGTCTCGCGTGGGGATGGCCGCCGGTGGCGGAGCCAGGGGGCCTGAACGGCCGGGGAACGCGTGGTGGAGCAATGCCGAGGGGCCCGCACCGGGCATCGTGTACGCGGTGCGGGCTCCTCGCTACCAGGCGGGTGCCGTGGCAGGAACTACAGCGGACGAATGTTCTCGGCCTGCGGGCCCTTCTGGCCCTGCGTGACGTCGAACTCGACCTTCTGGCCCTCGAGCAGCTCGCGGAAGCCGTTGGCGTTGATGTTCGAGTAGTGGGCGAACACGTCAGGACCGCCACCCTCCTGCTCGATGAAGCCGAAGCCCTTTTCCGCGTTGAACCACTTCACAGTGCCATTAGCCATAAAGAAATCTCCTTCAAGGGGCTGTCCGAAACCCGCACAGCGCGCGTTTCGAGTCGCCGCGATGAGCACCCACCCGGGGAAGAGCCGGGAAACAAAAAGGCGCCTGCGATACATCGGCAGGCGCACACAAAGTTCATGGGAACCACTACTGCAACTAAAACGACTCTAGCAGGCCCCAGCCCGCCGCGGGCGGATATTTCACTCCCGGTTCCGCGAGGTCCTTCCCGGGGGCCACCGATCGCGAGGCGCCAGGACCATCAACACACATGGAGAGCAGTCCCGTTGAGCATGCCTCCCGCCCTGCCTGCGCCGCCGACGCCAGGGCGGGGAGGGCGGCCGACGCGGGCGCGGAGCGCCTGCCCTGACCGCGAACAGCGAGGCGCCGCGCCGCGCCCGCCTGCGCCATCCGGGGGCCCGCTGGACAGCGCACGCGTCACTCCTGTCGAACCCCGAAATGGAATGCGCCGGAAGGACCCGCTCCCGCAATTTCCGGCGCATACTGCAGGGAATGACGAAATCTGCAGCAGTCCGCCGCGTCCTGCCCACCAGCCCCTTCAAGGCCCGGATCGAAGCACCGCGCAAGCACTTCGCCGTCGGCGACCGCGTCACTCACGACCAGTACGGCCTCGGCCGGGCCATCGGCGTGGAAGGCGACAGCGACATCGCGGTACTCGTCGACTTCGGGTCGCGGCGGGAACGCATCACCCAGCCCTACGCCGCCATGTTCAAACTCTGACCCAGGACTCACACGTTCTCGGCCGAGCGCGCCGCACCGCGCATGGCGCGGAGACACCGCCGCGCGCCCCTGGATCATCGCGCCGGTCCGCCGTCCAGGAGCGCGCACCCAACCGGTCGAACAGGCACCCCCGGTCCCGTCTCGGGCCGCACCGGCGACAAACTTGAACAGTACGTGACACCTTGTCACCGATGGCCGACTGCGGGGTGGGCAGTGCTTCGGTCCGTGTCCCGACCGCAGGCGGACGGGGGCGCCACCGAGCGGTGGCGCCCCCATTCTGCCCGCCGCGCGAAAGCCGGACGCCCGGCGTCGCCCGGCCCATATCCACACGCATACTCGGGCGCCTCATCGTGGACCTCCTCACCGCGTCGACGAACAGACCGTCATCGGGGCGGACATCGGGGCGGCCGCGCTGACCGTGCCCAGCCTGGCCGGCTCACTGCGAGCTGTCCTCGACGACTCTCCCGGCGGAGTGTCCGGGTCAGCTCCGGTCGGGGAGGCGGGGCGTGGGGCCGCCGTTGACGTTCGGGTCTGCGACCGGTGCGCCGGTCGTCGAAGCCGTCGAAGTCGCTGTGGTCGCCGCGGAGTGCTGGAGGGACCGTAGGATGGCCAGCCCCTGGCTGGCGATGCCGGCCGCGATCTGGTTCACCCCGTCGGTGCCGTTCAGGACGGTCAGATCGGCGCCCGCCATGCCCCGAGCCGCCGCGTCGGCGAGTGCGGGGAGGGCCTCCACGATCCGGTTGGCCGCGATCAGTTCCTGGTTGCCGTCCCGCAGTGACGCCGCGCGGGCGGCGTTGGCGTCCGCCTGAGCCTGGGCCAGGGTCCGTTCGGCGTAGGCGCCGGCGTCGGCCTCGAACTTCACCCGGTCGCGGTCCGCCTCGGCCAGCGTCCGCTTCCGGTAGGCCTCGGCGTCGGCGGGGCGCCGCACCTCCGCCTCCAGCCGCTGCGCCGTGAGCGCCGCATTGCGCTGCGCGAGGGCGGTCTGTTCCTCGGTGACCTCCTGGGTGGCCCGTGCCTCGGCGAGCGGCCCGGCCTGGGCGGCGCGCGCCCTGGACTGCTCGGTCTCCGCGAGGAAGCCGGCCCGCTTGATCGCGGTGTCCCGCTCGTACTCGGCCTTGAGCGCGGCGGCCTGCTGCTCCCGTTCGCTCGCCTCCTGGTCGGCCTTGGCCTGGGCGATCCGGGCCTGACTGGCCACCGCCGCCGCGTGCGGCGCGGCAAGGTTGTTGATGTAGCCGGTGGCGTCCTCGATCTCCTGGATCTGCAGGGCGTCCACCACGATGCCGAGCTTCTCCATCTCGCCGTGACTGCCCGCCATGACTTCCTGGGCGACCCGGCTGCGTTCCCTGATGATCTGCTCCACGGTCAGCCCACCGATGATGGAGCGCAGGTGGCCTGCGAATATCCGTCCGACCAGTTCCTGCATCTGGTTCTGCTCGGACAGGAAGCGCCGGGCCGCGTTGGCGATCGACACGGCGTCGTCGCCGACCTTGAAGACACAGACCGCGCGGACGGTGAGCCGGATGCCCTGCTGGGTGACGCAGTCCTCGGCGATCTCCGCCTCCTGCAGGGCCAGGGACAGCATGCGGGCCTTCTGCTTGACGGGAACGACGAAGCTCCCGTGGCCCGTGACGATCCGGAACTGGGTGTCCTGCGACTGCCGCTTGGAACCGGAGATGAGCATGGCCTCGTTGGGCGCGGGCACGTGCCAGAACAACATGACGAACCACCTGACCTGCAACAGCTCGACGAGGACCGCAGGGCCGCCGGACTCAGGGCGGCAACGGCTCGACGAGCACCGACCGGGCGGAGATCGTGTCGATCACAACCACCCGGGTGTTCACCGCGACCGGCCCGGCGGACCAAGCCGCGAACACCTCCGACCCGCCGCGCAACCCGACCAGCACCTCGCCCGGCCCGTCCGTCGGGATCGGAACCGTAACCCTCCCGACGGCTCCGACCGGGCTTTGCTGGGAGTCATCGGCCATGTACACGACACCTCGTGCCGTAAGACACGACGGCGCAGTGGGCGGCCGTAACACGAACGGCCACGGGCGGCACCCCTCCTGGAGGCACCGGGCCCCCGGTCGAGTCCTTCGGCGGAATGCCTGCGAGCAGCGCGCGCGGCGCGACCGCCCCGACCCCACCCACGGTACTCCGGCCGCAGCAGGGAGGCGTTTCTCGGGCACCCGCTCGGATCTCCGGCCCGGGAGTCCCGGCCCGGAGCCGACCGCCGGCGGAGTGGAAGCCGCCATCGGCACGGGCGACAGCGGTGGGACGGACAACGGCAGTGCGGATGACGAGGCCGCCGCGGAGGACGGGTCCGGCGCAGCGTCGGGTGACAGACCGGTGCCGCAGGCCGTGGCCATGCCGAGGAGCGCGCCCGCGACGGACAGCGCTGTGGCCCTCGGCACGGAGCACTTTTTGATCATGAAGCGGGGCATCGGGTCAGTGTGGGCAGTCGGTGATCTCGGCCGATCGCGGCACCCGCCACGGTCGGGAGAAACCAAGGATCGTAGACGTACTGCACAGGCCCCGCCCCGTGGAACAGCACGTGACCATGAAAGAATCCTGCAGGTGAGCCCTATATCACCCGGGAACCCGGTTCAGCTGTGTTCGGATCCTGGTTGTTCGCAGCCGACCGCGTACCGGACGCGTTCGCGCGATGCCTGGTGCGACGATCACATCACAGGCATCCTCCGCGTCGGCGGACTGGAGCCGTTGGAGCCGTTCGCCAAGCCGACGGCGTGGCGTCTGACCCGGTGCCTGACGTGTGGCTGCGAGGCTCACTACCGCTTCGAGTACACCCTCTCCAAGAACGCGGAGGACGAGGCGACCTGCCGGGCGTGCTACTGGCGCCAGTGGGCGCAGGACGAACGACGGCGCCACGGCGCGTTCGCGGATCTGACGCCGGTCCCCGCGGCTGAGGCGAGGGAGCACGCGGAGAAACACGGCTACGACTACCTAGCAGCACTGACCGACCCGTCCTACGGCGACGACCCTCATCACGTCCGGTGCCGGTACTGCGGCCGCCTCGCCGCCGAACGGATGGGGGACATCGCGTTCGGCTGCCGGTGCCAGACCAACCCGAGCCGCGCACGACAGACGCCCAACCCGCCCGGACAGAAGCAACGGGCGCTGCTCAAGGACTCCAGGCTGCCGGTCCTCGACTGGTGGGACCACGAGACGAACGACCTCGCGCAGTGGGAGAGCGTCACCGTCACGGCCCGCAGGGAGGCGGCCTGGCGCTGCCCCGACTGCGGCCTGCGGTTCACCGCCCGGGTCCACGACATGATCCACCGGGCGCAGTGCCCGACCTGCGAGCCGAAGCGCCACGCCGCGTGGCAGGCGGAGTACGAGCGCTACCAGGTGACGCCCGTCTCCGAGGTGCCCGAACTGCTCGCGGCGTGGGCCGACGACGAGGACCCCCGCACCGTCACCGTTGCCGAGCTCGGGCCGCTGCGACGGTTCCGCTGTCCGCGGGGACACCACCCGCGCATATCCCCGTACACGTACCTGCGCTCGGGCTGCCCCTCCTGCCGGAGCCAGGAGACACGCACCGCCCGGCTGGAAGCCGAAGCCGCCGGTCCCGCGCCGGTCAGGATCAGCCCTGAGATCGCTTCCCAGTGGCACCCGACCCGCAACGGTCACATCAGCCTGGCCAAGCTCTCCCCCAGGTCGCGCAGGACGGTGTGGTGGCAGGATCCCGGGTGCGGCCACGAGTGGCAGGACACGCCGGAACAGCGGGACAAGGGACAGCGCCTGCGCTGCCCCGAATGCCGCACGATCCTCGACTCGCTCGCGTTCCACTTCCCCGAACTCGCCGCCGAGTGGTCGCCCGTGAACCCGCTCTCGGCCTGGCACGTCCGGCCGAGCGGACAGACAGCCTTCGTCCCGACGTGGGTGTGCGCCGCCGACGCGGCGCACGTGTGGCAGGCGTCCTTGGCCTCCCGCGCCGCCGGCAGCGGGTGTCCCGAGTGCAGGGAACACGGAAAGTCCCAGATCGAGCTCGATCACCACGCGGCCGCGGAACGAGCATTCGGCAGGGCATCGTCCGGTCAGGCCGTGCGCCACGACGGGTTCGTCCGGCGCGGCGTCTGGCACGTCGACATCACGGTCGAACTCAGCGGCGGCCGGAAGCTCGCCGTGGAGTACGACGGGTCCTACTGGCACGCGGACAAGGCCGATGTCGACGAGGAGAAGTCCCGTGACCTCCTGGCCGCCGGGTACCTCGTCGCGCGACTTCGCGAGCATCCGTTGCCCGCTCTGCCGATCAACGACCCCAGGTACGCCGAGTTCACCGTTCACTCGACGGCTTCCGACCCGGACGGTGTCATCGAGCGGGTGAAGCGGTGGGCGTCCGAACGCTGATCGATCACGGAACTCGTCGTAACGGCAGAAGGTAGGTGCGGCCTCGGCCGGGCCCTCGGCCCGTCCCGGAGGGCGTCGGTGCGGCCACGCCCGGTCTGCTCGTCGGAGAGGACTGCGGGCGGGCTACGCCGGATCTCATGCAACCGTCCATGAAACCACCGCGATGCACAGCGATCTTCTGCTCCACGGTGAGCAACTTCCACTGCCCTTCGCACTGTTCCTTCGGGTACGTCACCCCGCCCTCCCGTGTCAGGACGTCCCGGGCGGCGCGCCCCACGGGAACCGATGCCTCCCGACTGCTGGGCTTTCCGACCAGTTGCTGAGCCAGGAACGCCGGCGTGCCCGGGGTCGGGCCCGGCAAGGACACGGTGCGCGCTGCTGCCGTGGATGTAGCCGTGGCGCTCGATTGGTCGTCGGCTGCACAGGCCGATGCGCTGCCGATGACCGTCGCTGTCAGGACGGCGGCCACCAGGCTGCTTCTCGCGTTCAGGATCGGAGAAGTTACACGCCTACGAACGGCACAGGCCCCTCCGGGTGATAGCAAGGCGCCCTCTGCCAGGACGGAGCCGGGCACGGATCGGGCACGTGCCGCAGCCGACTCGCTGTCGCTCCCGGCGTACTCAGCTCCTCAATCCCGCTGGGTGGCAGCGGCCAGCCTTCCGGCCAGAGCCACAGGGACATGCGGTGTTCTTCGGGACCGAACGCCCCGGTCCCGTGGGCTTGGCTTTGGGAGCCGTACGGCCAGTCGTCTGCGCTATGCCGCGCGCCCGCCAGCGAGCAAGCGCCGCAGGAAGGTGGTCACCTTGCTCGAGTAGCCATTGGGCCGCCGCTCGGCCGGATTCATCGGGGAACGTCTCCGCTGCATTATGCAGCCCATCGTCGGCGAGGAACGCTGCCGCGATGGTGGCGTACGACGACCCCTGGAAGGTCTTCATCCCGCTCAGGCGGAAGACGTTGCGGGCGTATCCCGCGCCCGCCATGACGGCCGCGCCGGTGACCGTCGCGCCGGGATCATCTTCGCCTGCTGGCGTGCTGGTGGCATTGAAACGATCCACCAGGGTCTTCTCGCTGGGAGAGACCTCGATGTGCGTCTCCGCTGCCAGCAACTCCTGGTAGTGATCGTGTAGTTCGCTGCGGTCGGAGTAGGTGAACTTGTCGATGGCGGAGGTGTGGGAGAAGTGCACGACGTACATGTCGTCCTGCAGTCCGGAGGTCTTGATCTCCACCGCATCTGTGCTCGCGTAGCCGGCCGCGAGCACGCCGGCCGGTCGACGCTGGCCTCGGCGACCGTCGTCACCCAGGCGCGCGCCTGGAGACGACAGGAACGGACAGACCTGTGCTGCGTAGACACCGCAGATCTCGTGCACGGGGGCCTCGCCGCTCCAGATGGCGTCGACGCTCCCTCCTTCCGGCATATGCATGACGAACTGCCACCGTGCTTCGTCGCGGAACGGCAAGCCGCAGACCGCACACCAGTCGAACGTCGCGAGGACCAGTTTCCGATGCTCGTCGATCGAGCCGAAGTCGACGCCGTCACTGCCGCGGTCCACCGTCGCGATCACTGGATACCCGCGAGGGTCACGACTGAGATGCCCCAGACGCTGAGGGATGGTGATGTCTCCAGGTTTCACGGCTGCTCCTAGATGATCTCCGCTGTACCTCGCAGCGAGCATATGGGCGATGTACGACAAGCACCCGGGAGGCCAAGGAACGCACCCACGACCGAGAGCCGTTGCATCACTGATGCCCATCTGAAGCCGCGGCCCGTTGGCGCCCATGAGCACTCATCGCGGGTGGCCCCGAAGTGATCCCAGGCCGAGCACCTCGCCGCAGTTGCTGCCGACGGCGCGGCGGTCAGAGCGTGTCACGACGCTGCAGCGCCTGGGCCTTGTTCTGGAGATCATTGACGATTCTGCGCCATTTCCGGGATCCGCGCCCGGACCAGTGGCTTTCGCCGATCGGGTGCCAGTCGGCGAGTGCGGCCAGCTGTTCGGCGGTGGTCTTGGGGTCGGTGTGGTCGTGGCCGGGCCCATGCTGGTCGAGGTCCCGGGCGAGGTTGTGCAGGCGGTGTGCCGCACGGTAGTAGGAGAGCTGGGTGTCGGTGAGCCTGCGGACGGCGTACCCGCCGCACTTGCTGCACCAGTGGTAGTCGAGGTCCTCGCGGCCGAGCAGGTCCGCTGGGGTCAGGAGGTCGTCGTCCTCCGCGACGCCGCGCTCGTTGGAGTGCCTGCACAGGGGCGAGTGGCCCTTGCCCTGGATCCGCGGATTGGCGTTCGTGGTGTAGATCTGGACGTCCGTGAGAACGCCGAGCGGGATGCCGCTTCCCCTTCGTCGCCAGTCGCCGGTCGCGGACTCGAACGGTTCGAGGTCGAGGGTTTCTTCGGCGAGCAGGCCGTGCCACACCGCGCTGGGTACTGTCCGGCGGTGGCCGTCACGGTCGTAGCCACCGTCGACGGTGCGCAGGTCGTGAACGCCGCGGAGGATGGCGAGGAGCCGCAGGTTGCGTTCTCGGTCACGATCGTCGAAGGCGAGCCAGGCGGCCCGCGGTTCGCCGTACTCCAGACCGAGTTCAGCGCCGAATCGCGGGTCGTCCGCGTCCGGTACGGGTTGGGGCCAGAGAGAGGTGCCCGTCTCGGGCCGGGCGCCGATGCGCTCGGCCCAGGGATGGATCAGGCTTGCCGGCAGGTCGGAGGCGCCGGCGACGATCACGCCCTGCCATCCGTCGGCCAGCCGCTTCTCGATCACGGCCAGCGGCAGGACTTCGGCGCCGCCGCTCGTCGAGAAGACGATGAATAGCTGATCGGCGTCGGGCGCGAAGGTCCGCAGGGCACGCAGGTGCTCCGCCGTGACCGGTAGACGTTCCAGGACCGGGGTGTCGTCGAACACCCCGGGCTGGAGGCTGCTCACGGGGTGGTGCGCGTCGCCGTTCGCGGGCTCGGTGCCGTCGGTGTGGAGTTCGCAGGCGAGCGGCCAGGACCTGGCGAGGAGGCGTTCCGCGACGAGGGCGGGGACGTGGAGAGTGAGGGTGCGGCGGCCCCAGTCGGCGTCGGTGAGATAGGTGACCAGGACGCCGAGCGTCCACGAGTCGACGTCGTGGAGGAAACCGTGCTCGGGCCTGTGCGGGGTCTTCTCCTTGATCTCCGGCAGCGTCACCTTCACCGGCTGTGCGGACGCGGGGTCCGCCGCGGCGACGGCGGTGCGGGTGTGCTCCACCCAGGAGGCGACGAGCAGTTCGGCGGCCTCGCGGGCCTGGTCGTACCCCTTGCGGTTGCTCCGGATTCCGTGCATGAGGTTCGCCACGGCATAGGTAGGCCGAGCGGAACCGTCCCTGCCAGGGGAGGCTTCGGCCTGCCAGCCGCGCCAGAGCGCTGTGAGGGCCTTGGCGATGTCGCCACTCTTGCCGAGCGCGCCGAACGCGGGATCGTTCACCGGGAGGTCGGGTTCGCTCATGCCGGCTGCGGCCGCGCCGGTGAGGAGCCCTGTCGGGTCGACGAACGCCGCTGCCTGGCCGCGGAGTTCCTCCAGGTGGTGCTTCTTGGCCGCCAGCTTCGGCTTCACCCAGTCCGCGAGCCAGGGGAACATCGCCGCGGTGCTCTCGGCCTGGTGCAGGCTCTGCGCGGCGGCGCGCCACCGATCGAAGATATGGTTCCGCAACCACTCGGCGTCGCGTCGACCATCCTCGTCGGGGGCTTCGTCGTCCTCGTCGTCTTCCTGATCCGCGACCGCCGAGCGAAGAAGATCAGCCGCGGCCTGGACCTCCTCGCTGTCCCAGTGGACATCCTCGTCCCGCCCGGCGTAGCACTGCAGTTGGAACAGCAGCCCGACCCCGCCGAGCGCCCGCAGGAAGACGCCCAACCCGCTCCCCGACCTCGTCCACGGCCCCCAGGACCAGCACTGGGCGCACAACCGCTCGACCGTCGCAACATCCAGCGGGAGCCTGGCTTCCGTGACCGCCGCGGTCCGGAGCAGGGAGCAGTCCGTCGTGGTGTGCAGCTTGGCGTTCCTGCCCTTGGCCGAGTGAACGGTGACCAGTGCCCCCTCGAACGGGCCGAGCGGGATGTCGACGGTCAGCGAGTTGTCGTACACGAAGCCCCCTGTCGATGGCGGTCCCGGAAGCCTATTGCCCGGCACCGACACCATCGGCCGGTTCGCAGGATGAGGCACGCGACGGCACCGCTGCTGGTATCGGGCCACCCGGTGGGTGACAGCCGGCGATCAGATCCGCCGACCCGGGCCGCGGTCGATCTCCAGGACGTCGTAGAGGTGCTGTCCGGCGCCCCAGCGCGCGAGGCGCTCGCGGTCGACGAGGTGAAGGTCACGCGCCCGGGCGGCCGCCTGGCCGGACGCGCCGGGAACAGCAGAAAGGGTGGTTTCCTCGGGCGCCCCCCTCTTCCGGTTCGCATGGGTACAGAATGTCCGCACCGGCCAAATCTGATTGTCTGTCATATAGCCGGAGGGTCCGTACCGGTCGAGGCAGGGGGTGTCAGATGGCGGAGGAACAGATCGGTTCAGGGGCTGCACCGGTGGGACGGCGCGGCGTGCTGCGGGCGGTGGGCCTGGGAGGCGTGGCCACCGCGCTGGGCGCGGTGCGCGGGGGCAGGGCCTCCGCCGGAACGGCCGGACTGTCGGAGCGGGTACGGGAGGCCCCGCGCACACCGTCCGCGGTGAACACGGTGAACCTCCGGATCGCGGGCTCGCCCGTGCCCTACGCCCTGGACGACCTCGATAACGGCAGCATCGCGCTGCAGGCCGCGCTCGGCATCACCGCGTTCCCGCCGACCGGATACGACCAGTACTACCTGCAGGCCTACCGCGCCTTCGGTATCGACCTGGGATCCGGCTACGTGGCGTCCTACTTCAGCGACATGCAGAACCGCTTCGGCACCGCTGGACAGGTCCCCATCGGCAGCACAGGGGTCCCGCCGTACGACAACCTGACCACCGTGGTCGACGACGTCAGGATGCTCGCGGGGCCCGGCGCCACCACGATCCCAGTGTTCGACCTGGAAGGCGCCGTGCAAGCCTTCGGCCCCGGCGGCGTACAGTCCGTCGTCCAGGCAGGCCACGATCCGATGACCGCCAACCAGCTCACCGCGGCCACCCGGATGACCGCGACCGGTGCCGCGGCACGTGCGCTATTCCACACCCTCGACACGGTCGCCACCGCGGCGACACCCCTCGCCACCGGGAAACAGCCCCTCCCCTACCCCGAAGCCTGCAGGTAGGAACGGTGATTCAGTCAGCGCTCCTACGCGGCCTGATCCGGCGGTTGGCGAGCAGGCCGGTCAGGACATCGCGCATGGCCGTGGTGTCGGCCGGCGCCCTGGCCCTGGGCTTGGCCTGTCCCGGCCCGGGCGCCGCTCAGGCCGGCCACCCCCTTTACGGGCCGGTCCAGAACGGCTGGCTCAGCGCGTTCACCTACTCGCTGCAGCATCCCGACACGCTCCCGCCCGGCGTCAACAACCCCGCCTGCACGCCGACGCCGGCCCATCCCCGGCCCGTCGTGCTCGTCAACGGCACCGTCGAGAACAGCTACGCGAACTGGTCCCGGCTCGCACCCCAACTCGCCGCCGACGGGTACTGCGTCTACGCCTTCAACTACGGCGGCACACCCGGCAGTCCCATCCAGCAGACCGGCCCCATGCGCGAATCCGCCCGGCAACTGGCCGCGTTCGTCGACACCGTCCTCGCCGCCACCGCCGCCGCCCGGGTGGACCTCGTCGGACACTCCCAGGGCGGCCTGCTCCCCCTCTACTACATCAACCGCCTCGGTGGCGACACCAAGGTCCACCGCATGGTCGGCCTCGAACCCGCCAGCCAGGGAGTCCACGCCTACGGACTGGCACCCCTGATCGCCGCACTGCCCGGCGGCTCCCCCGTCCTCGGTGCCGCCGTCCCCGCCGCCGTCGACTTCACCGCCGGATCCGACTTCCTTCGCGAGACCGCCCGCGGCGGCTACACCCGTCCAGCCGTGCAGTACACCACCATCATCTCCCTCACCGACGCCCTCATCACCACCGCCGAGGCACAACTACCGCCCGCCCCCAACGTCACCAACATCACCACCCAGGACATCTGCCCGGACGACAACACCGACCACACCAACGCCCCCTACGACGACATCTCCCTGCGCATCACCAGAAACGCCCTCGACCCCCAGCACCCCATCGCACCCCGGTGCCACCCCGTCCTCCCCCTCCTACCACCCCAGCCGTAGGTCGCGTCCCATGAAGTGGTGTAGTGGTCGTAGGCCAACGGTCATGAAGTAGGCGGGAGTTCGCTCCGGCTGGGCTCGTTGGGGTAGATCTTCTCCATGCTGGCCTCGGGCAGGTAGCGACGGGGGAAGGCGATCCATTCGTCGTGCATCTCGAAGAGCACGGCGGTGACCAGCCGTAGGAGCGCGTCGTCGTTGGGGAAGACCTGGATGTCAATCCCCTGTAATCGTGGAGTCTTTCGCTATGCGGCCTGAGCTTCCTGACGGGCCTCGGCTCGGGCCTTGCTGATGATCCGTTCGAACTCCACGGGCGGTAGGCCGCCGGCTGCGCTGTGCCTGCGGCGGGTGTTGTAGAAGTCGGTGATCCACGTAGCGACCTTGATCCGGGCCTCGGCCCGGGTCGCGAAGCGGTGCCGGTGGATGTACTCGACCTTGATCGTCGAGTGGAAGCTCTCGGCGGCGGCGTTGTCCAGGGCCGATCCGACGCGCCCCATGGACTGGACGACGCCGAGGCGGTCGCACAGCTCGTTGTAGGCCTGGCTGCTGTATTCGCTGCCCCTGTCGCTGTGGAAGATCACACCGTCCACCTGGCCGCCCCGGGTGGCCGCGGCCATCTTCAGCGAGGCGCTGACCAGGGCGGCGTCGTGGTGAGCGCCCATCGCGTAGCCGAGCAGGCGGCGGGAGAACAGGTCGATCACGGTAGCCAGGTAGAGCTTGCCCTCGCTCGTGTCGATCTCGGTCATGTCGCCGACCCACAGCACGTTCGGCGCCACCGCGTCGAAGTGGCGATTGACCAGGCCACGGGCCGCTTTCCGCTTGCCTTGGCGGGTCAGAGAGCGGCGCCGACGCGGGGGCTTGCGGCCCTGCAGGCCCATCTCGGCCATGATCTTGGCGACCGTGTTCTCCGAGACCTGCCAGCCCTCGGCCCACAGGTCCAGGGTGATCCTGGGCGAGCCGTAAGTGTTGCCGGATGCGACGAAGAAGTGCTGTATCCGTTCGGACAGTTCAGCCCGCCGAACCTCGCGCATCGTCGGCTCGGCCGGGCGGCGGCGCCACTTGTAGAACCAGGACTCGGACACACCCAGGGCCCGGCAGGCGGTCGTGTGCGGGACGCCGTGCTCGGTCCTCTGGTCGGCGATGAAGCCCGCAACCGTCACTTCGTCGCCTCCTTCACCCACAGGACCACTGATCGCTTGAGGACATCGCGCTCCATCCCGAGCTCGGCGATCTCCTTGCGCTGGCGGGTGTTCTCCTCCCGCAGCCGGCGCAGTTCGTCGCGTTCGGACTCGCTCAGGCCTCCCGCCGCATCCGCGTCCGCCCGGGCCCGCGCGCGGTGGACCCAGTTTCTGCAATGTGCTCGGCTGCACGCCAAGGTCCCGCGCGACCTCCGCGGCCGACTTCCCGGTCTCTGTCACGATCCGCACCGCACCCGCGCGGAACTCCGCGTTGTACGAGCGCCTCTTCCCCGCCATGACCCTCAACTTCCCCTCTGGTCACGACTCCACGCTACGAGGGGAATGTCAGTGGCGGCGGTGGTGGGCCTGCTGGCGATGGCCACCGCCGCGGCAGCCGGCGTCCTGCTTCGGCTGTTCGGCCCGGTCGGCATGCCGGTGGCATCCGTGGTCCTGCTCATTTTCGGCAACGCCACCTCCGGCGGGATCCTGCCCCCGGCCTACCTGCCGTCATGGCTGTCCCCGCTGTCCCAGATCATGCCCCCCGCCGCCGCCGTGCGGGCCCTGCGCGGCGCGGGCTACTTCCATTCCGCCCACCTGACCAGTTCCTTCCTCGTGCTCGCCGGCTGGACGCTGGGATGCCTGGCCATCCAGTACGCACTGGACCTGCGCGCCACCCGGCGCACGGTCACCGCGCCCTGACCACACCCGCCGCGCGCCCGCGCCCGACGGCCAACACGTTCACCGCGCTCCACCGGCCGTCCAGCGCGCAAAACCCGCACGACCTCGACGACGAGCACGTCGGCCCCCCACACGACCGCAGCCGCAGTCACTTCGCCCACCTCGTCCGCGATGCCGCAGCCGCCCACTGCAACGACTCATCTGACCGCGTACCGCACCCACCCACCCGTGGATCCCCCGGAGTCCCGTCCGACCCCGGGCCGGTCGACGCCCGCAGCGCGCCCCCGACCCCGTCAGCCCTCCCACCTCGGCCTAATGCCGCCGACGGCCGACCCGCCTGACCCGCCATTCGGGCCTTCGCCCGTGAAGGTGGACACGCGGCTGATTGTCACGCGGCGAGTGTGAGCTTAGCTGCGTGGTGTCGGTGTTCGTATTCGTTGGGGCTGAGGTGGCCGTTGGCGGAGTGTCGGCGGCGGGTGTTGTAGCGGGTCAGCCAGGCGAAAACGGTCCTCCTGCAACCGGCGGGGTCGCCGAAGTCGCGGGCGCCCTGGAGCGTCTCGCGTTTCAGGGAGGCGTGGAAGCTCTCGCAGGCCGCGTTGTCCGCGCTGCTGCCGAGGGCGCCCATCGACTGGGTGGCTCCCAGATCCGAGCACAGCTCGGCGAAGGCCCTGGACCCGTATTGGGCCCCGTGGTCGCTGTGGAACACCGCCCCGTCCAGGCCACCGCGGGTCGCGGCCGCCATTCGCAGCGCGTCGGCGGCCAGGTCGGTGCGCATGTGGTCGGCGATGGACCAGCCCACGACCTTACGGCTGAAGCAGTCCAGCACCGTCGCCAGGTAGAGGAACTCCCCGCCGGCCAGCCGCAGATACGTGATGTCGCCCATGTACTTGCGTCCGGGCTCCGGGGCGTTGAAGTCCCGCTGGAACAAGTCACGGGCCGTCGTTGCGGCCGGGTCCGGAACAGTGGTGCGGACCCCTCTGCGCAGACGGACGCCGACGATGGAGTGCGCCCGCATGACCCGGGCGACCCGCTTGTGGTTGACCCGCGCACCCGTGTCGCGCAGTTCCGCGGTCACCCTCGGAGAGCCGTAGGCGCCACCGGAACCGGCATGGATCCGGCGAATCTCTTCGGCCAGGACCCGATCCTGGCATCGACGAACTCCTCTGGCGTCGGCCCCGGCCAGCCACTTGTAGTAGCTGGACCGGTTGACGTCCAGGACCTGGCACAGCCGCTTCACCTCGTAGGTGTCCCGGTGGTCATCGACGAACTGGAAACGGCTCACCAGTTCGTCTCGCCGGCGAAATACTTGGCCGCCTTGCGCAGGATGTCCCGCTCGGTGGCAAGCTTCCGCTCACTCGCCTCAAGCTCGGCCACCCGGGCCTCCAGCCGGCGGATCCGCTCGTCCGGATCGGCGGACGCAGGCGACTGTACTGCTCGGGCCGGTGCCGTCCCGCCCCGCCGGGCGTCGGTAGGCGCGATGCCACGGCGGTCGCGGTCCCGCAGCACCCACTCGCGCAGCGTCGCCCTGTTGATGCCCAGGTCAGCGGCGATGTCCTTGTAGGTCGCCCCGGGCGTGGACTCGTACAAGGCCACGGCGTCCGCCTTGAACTCGTCCGAGTAGTCCTTCATCGCCATCGGCGGTGTTCTCGCTTCCTCCGGATCAAGCAAATCCAGTATCAGCGTGTCCACCCATCAGGGCGAAGGCCCTTCAGTCACAGTACGTAGAACACCCTCGACGAGATCAAGACCCACCAGCGCGGCCCCAAGCTCGTCCTGCGCTCCAAGTACCCATGGGGAGTCGAGCAGGAGGTCTACGGCCTCCTGCTCGTCCGCTACGCGATCCGGCAGTTGATGCACCAGGCGGCCCTGCACGAGGGCATCGCCCCCGACCGTCTGTCCTTCACCCGCAGCGGCCCCACATGCAGGGGTCACCTGCAGAGCCACGGCCCCACTGGTTGCCTACCTGTCCGCAGGCTCGCCGACGGTGCTCACGCCCCTGCATGCCGCCCCCATTACGGCCAGGCGATCGACTCTCGATAAGACATGTCGAGTACAGAGCATAGAAAGGAGAAGAATGACGCATATGCCGTTCCAACTAAGACAAGCCCCCGTACAGCATCATCCACCGAATCGGAGATAGTACCACTCCCCCGAGTTGTATCGGCTTAGCGATACAGAAGCACCTCGCTTCACCGGAACAATGATGGAATCCTTCGTGTCCTTCGACATGTTGGTCGGAGTCCCAAACCCTCCATAGACGTGGACTTCACTTCCGTTTCCGAACCCGAAGACCAGACCTGCACTGGGTGCCGTAAAGGCGGCAGTGATCTTTTGTGCACCATGGAAGATATCTGCGGGACCACCAAGCGCCAGACGACTCTTGATCCAAAAGTACACGTCTTTGCCAGCCACGGTTTCGGCAGTGACGTTGCCGCGAGTCACGAGATCGTTCGACACGGAAAGCGCCCCACCGTTGTTTCCGCCCAATGGGCTGAAGAACTGGATTGGCTTGTCGCCACCAGGTTGCCCATATCCCACTGAGGCCATATACGGCGCACTCAGGACACCTGTGTCAGGGCCATTATCCTTGACCCAGAGATTTTTATTGGCCGTGATCAGGCCGCTTGCGGTGATGGTGGTGGCAGAGATTCCCCCGTTGACGGTGAGGCCAGCATCGACGTTGATGGCACCATCGGCGGTCCTGGCGTTGATGTGATCGGCGTCGAGCGTCTTACCTACGCCGAGGCTGAGGTCGCCAGTGGTGACGATATTGTTGCCGATGGCGAGTTTTCCGGTTGTTGTCGTGGCATCGACTTTGTCGACTTTGAGGATTTTTCCAGTGTCGAGGACGAGATTGTTCTTGACACTGATGCTACCAGTTGCAGTCGTGGCGTTCACGTTATCGACTTTGAGGGTTTTGCTCGTGTCGAGGGTAAGGTCGTTGCCGACCTTAATGGCGCCGTTGGCGGTGCGGGCGTTGATGTGATCGGCGTCGAGCGTCTTGTTTGGGCCGAGAGTGAGGTCGCCGGTCGAGACGATGTTGTTCTTAACACTGATGCTGCCGGTTGCGGTCGGGGCGGCCACACTGGTGACGGCGATATCAGGGTCGTTGACCTTGATATAGGTGGTGAGGTAGCGGACTTCGTTGCCCATCTCGGCTTGGAGGATGAAGCTTGAGTCGTCGACCAGGTCCACCGGGGAGGTCCAGCTGTCGCCGCTGGCCGTGGCTGATCCCTGGGTGCCGTCCGGTTTCCGGTAGTACATGGTGTATTTCGCCTGCGCAGTGCCGTTCCAGTGGAGGGTGGGCTTGGTGCCGCGCTTGATGGCCACGGTGGCCGGGCGGAAGCTGTGTAGGTAGAAGGAGTCGTCGCTCTTGCTGATCGTGCCTGTCCCGGCGCGTTCCTGGTACGGGCCGTCCTCCCCAGTGGTCGAGGTGGACTCCTCCCAGGTGATGTCGACCTTGCCGACGCCGCCGTTGACCTCGATTCCCCACAGTTTCAGATCGACGCTCCAGGTTCCGTCGAACGCGGCGGGCTCGTCCGGCGGCGGCGAGCAGGTGAAGACGACCTTGTTGGGGTCGCGGGTGTCGGCCTCGACAGTCCAAGCCCGCCTCCCTGTGGGAACGGTCAGCTCGTAGTGGATCAGGCTCGGTTCGCTGGTCAGGGCGGTGGCCTGACGGCCGGTGGGGATGCTGACCGTGAACGACTTGCAGTGCACGGGCCAGCTACCGCTGGGCTTGACGTTGCCGTAGGTGAACGTCAGGTCGGCGTACTCCGGCTTGGCGAAGGTGGAGACGTGGATCGGGTCCGAGGGCTTCAGGACTGGTGGGAGGAGCATGGGGGGCTTGGGGGTGGTCACGGTTCTATGCCTCCTGGGTGGCTGTGGTGGCGTTGCCGGTGCGGCGCTGCGGGCTGCTGTCGCCGGGAGCGGTGTCCTCGGTGATGCGGCTCTGGGTGCCGGGCGGGGTGCTGATGTCGAGGGTGAGGGTGAGGGTCCAGCTGCCGTCGAAGTGGGCTGGCTCGGCGGGGGTGAGGGTGATCAGGGTGGTGGCCGGGTCGGTGGTGGTGGTTTCGACCAGCCATTGCCGCCCGCGGCCGGGGCCGTGTTCGAGGTCGAGCCGGGTGCGGTAGACGACGGGCTCCCCGCTCCGCACGGTGGCGGAGTCGGCGAGAGGCAGGCTGACGGCGATCCGGGTGCACTGCACCGGCCAGCTGGTGCGGCCCGCCGGGTCGTCGCCGATGGTGAGGCGGACGCGGTTGAGGGCCACCTCGCCCGGCTGTTGGGCCGCTGCCGGGGTGTGTTCCAGGTGGTAGGGCAGCAGCAGGGCTGAGTCCGGGCTGGTCACGACGCGGTTCCTTCCTGGGCCGGCGACGGGGCCGACGAAGAAGCTGGGGCCGGCTGGAGTTGGAGGTAGCCCGAGCGGGCGACGGGCGGCGGCGCGTCGGGGTGGGAGAAGTGGTCGGCGTTGTAGATGAGGTGCTCGTCCCACTCCGGCAGCGGCTGGCCGCTGCCGGTGCCGTCCACGGGGAGCGGTTCGGCCCAGGTCCAGTCGCCGTGCCAGGCCGCGGGGCGGGGCATGACGAGGGACTTGTCCGGCGGCTCGCCCTGCACGCTGAACTCGCGGACGGCGCAGGGCCCGGCGGCGGCAGCGATGTGCCGCAGGCGCAGGAAGCGGACGGTGAGCGGCGTCTCGGGCTCATAGTGGATCTCGTCCACCTGGGCGGAGCCGCGCAGCACCGTCCACTCCTCGCCGTCATCACCGCAGGCTTCCAGCTCGGTGGCCACGGGCTTGCCGCTGCCGTCCGGGCGGCCGAGCAGGAGGTCGATGGCTTCCACCCGGCGTTCGGTGTGCAGGTCGAGGCGGACCCAGTCGCCTGCCGCCGGCACATCGCCGCTCTCGTAGCTGGTGGTCGGGTCGCCGTCCGTCATCGCGGAGGCTGGGTGGCCGGGTTGGGCCTTGAGGGAGGCCGTGGCCGCCGGTGGGCCGAACCGGTCGGGGGCGAGCAGCGGGTTGAGGCGGAAGGAGGCGCGGATGCGGGCGAGGGCCCGGTGCGTGGTGTCGGCGTCCACGGAGACTTCGGCCACGGGGAGGATGTCGGTGGTGGCGTGGACGGCGGTGTGGGGGCAGGCGAGCAGGGTGAGGTGGTGGGTGGCGGGGCGGTCGGCGGGACGGGCGGGCAGGGTGAGGTGGGCGCCGGCTCCGATTGGCGTCACGTAGGGGTTGGCCGGGCCGTTCGGGTCGACGGCATGGAAGCGGTGGTAGCGGGTCGGCTGGTCGTGGTCGTCGGCGGCGAAGTAGCCGATGAGGCCGTCGGAGAGTCGGTCTGGGTCGCCGAGGCGCACGGTCCAGCGGTAGTCGGGGTAGTTCGCCGCCGGCGGGTTGAGGGCCTGCTTCCAACTGGGGTCGGTCAGCGGTTCTCCCATCAGGTCCAGGCTGAGCTGGGTGCGGATGAGGGCGATGGGGCGGCCGATCAGGCGGGCCGGGGAGCGGTCCTCGTCGGGCGCGGGTTCGAGGATGTGGTCGAGCGCGGTGTCGATCGTCCTGGCCAGCGCCTCGAAGGCTTCCGGTGCGTGGCCGAGCAGGCTGCGGGCGAAGGCGGCGAGGTGCGGGTAGGCGGCGGCGAAGTCGGCGTCGCGCGGGTGGCGGTAGGGGGCGTGCGGGAGCGCGTTCCAGGCCGTGGTGCGGGTGTTGTGGACGTCGCGCACGACACGCAGTTCGCCCAGCGGCTCTCCGTCGGGGCCGTAGGCCAGCAGGGTCTGGTCGAGGTGGTTGACCAGCAGCCAGCCGGCCACCGGTGCCTCGGCGCCGGGGAGTTGTGCGGCGTCACCGGCCTCGGCGACCTCGGCGGGTGGCTGGTCGCCGCGCAGCGGCACGGTGTCCAGCCGGACCCGGGCCGGTTGGATGAGGCGGGGCGGCAGTTGCACGAAGCGCTGCGGGCCGGGCGGGTTCGGGAACAGGTCTTTGTCCGGCAGGACGCTGTCCGCGCGGACCGGTTGGAACTGGATGGGCTGGCTCTGGGTCGGCTGCACCAGGGAGCACACCCGGCCGAAGCGGTCGATGACGACCAGCTCGATGAAGTAGAACTGGCCCGCTCGCACGGGTTGGAAACGTTGATCGCCGTGGCCCTCAGCGCCGTCGGGGACGTGGTTGCTCTCCCCGGCCTGGGACAGGACGGCTTGGTCGGTGACGGCCTGGGCGGCCCCGTCCAGCTGGATGAGCCAGTCGTGGAAGCCGTCGAGGGCCTGGGAGAGCACGTCGATGCCGTCCAGTTCCGCCCGCATGGCGTGCAGTTGGCCGGCCAGCTGCGGCGGGGCGTGTTCGGCGAGCCGGCGGGTCTGCTCGCGCAGCACGTACCGGGTGGCGGGGGTGACGAAGGCGCGCGCGCCGAAGGCGTTCCAGCGCCGTCCGCCGTCCCCGTCGCCGGGCGCCGCGCCGCTGCCCTTCCAACGGTAGCGGTAGCGGTCCGGCTCGGGGTCGCCGTCCTGTCCGAGGCCGAACTCCCAGTTGGGGGTGGCATTCTGGCTCTTGTAGGGGGTGGCGCAGTGCTTGATCTGCCACTGGAGGTAGAGGGGGAGCCAGGGCTGGCGCCAGACGTGGGTGTATTCGGGCCAGGGACCTTCGGTGTGGGCTGCCGGGTCGGCGACGACGGCGTGCAGCGCGGTGTCGGTGCCGCCGGTGGCCGGGGTGCGCACGGCTTGGTCGAGCAGGGCGAACTCGGCGACCACCGCCTTGATGATGCCCGGTACTTCGGGCGTGTTGGCGGGCAGCAGCGGGTTGGCGGGGACGGGCACCAGGGTTCCGTTGATCTTCACCTTGGCGAGGAGGCGCGACGGCAGTCGGCAGGGCAGCGGGTCGTCCTCGTCGCGGCCGAGCGGCTGGGTGGTTCCCGTGCCGGTCAGGGCGAGGACGGGGTCGGCGGGGCGGTGGTAGCTCTGCCGGGGCGTGCGCTTGAGCTCCAGCTCTTCGGGCAGCCGTTGGGTCTGGGCGTGGCGGTCGATCGCGGTCTGCGTCTCTTCGGGGGTCAGGCCGTGCGGGACCAGGCCGCTCAACCGCTTGACCTCGGTGTCGAGCGCCGTCACGCGCGCGCGGGCCTCGTCGATCTTCTGGTCCCAGGCCCGCTCGTCGAAGGCGTAGTCGAGGGGTCGGCGCTTCTCGGGCAGGTTGCGCAGCCACCACAGTGACCACAGCCGCCATTGCGCGGCGGCGAGTTGGTGGCGGGCCTGGTCGTAGTCGTCCTGGTCGCGATTGAGGGTGGTGATCCAGTCCGGCTGTCCGGGGGGCGGGGCCTGGGTGTCGGCCGTGTCGCTGGGCCGGTTGACGACGTGCCAGGTGGCGCCGCCGTCGTGGCCGCTGAACCAGGAGCGGCGGGTGAGCTCGTCCAGCGAGTTCTGCCAGTCGGGGCCGTCGAGACCATCGGGGTTGCCGTGGAACAGGGCGCGGACCTGGTCGGCGAGCTGGGTGCCGGCGGCCTGGTGGTCGACGAGTGCGGCGACGGCGTCGGCCGTGCTGTGCCCGATCGCGACCTTGACGTCGCGGGTCTTGGGGCGGTCCGAGTCCGGGTGTCCGCCCTCGCGGTTCCACGGGATGCCGAGGGCGGTGCCGACGTAGCGGGTGCGGGTGACCGTGGCGGGCATGCCGTCGGGGGCGGCCCAGCCCAGGGCGCGCAGCACGTCGGCCACGTTGTCGGGGTCGGCGTCGGGGGGCAGCAGTCCCTTGATGTCGCGTGCGGTTTTGAGGATGTCGGCGCTGTCCTTGCTGTACCAGCCGGTCACGCAGTAGCTGACGGTGCAGGGCGGCGGGTAGCTCTCGCTGGCCTTGAGGTCGGCGAGGGTGTCGTGGAAGAGGAAGACGTTCTCGTGGTACGGGGCGAAGGCCGCGAAGGCGGGCAGGCCGCTGCCGATGGCGGTCAGGAACAGCGGCCGGTCGGCCGGCTCGCTCCAGCGGCCGGCGGTCAACGGGTGGACGCGGCCGATGTAGTCGGCGCGGGGCGGCCGGTCGGGGTTCGGGTCGACGAAGGGGGTGAACGCCGACTCGACGGGCCCGCCGTCGGCCTTCTCCAGGTAGTCGCTGTGGACGAGGAAACCGGCGGCCTTCATGACGCCGCGCACCTCGGCGTAGCGCACCACCAGCCACCTGTTTGGCACCAGCGGGAAGGTGCTGACGCCGGTGGCTGGGTCGATCACGCCGGTGGCCAGGGCCTCGGGCAGCTGCCACTGCACGTGGATGCCCTCTTCGGGGTTGCCCTCGGAGTGCTGGATGGGCGGTTCGGCGTTGCTGCGGAAGTCCTTGGAGAAGGTCCACGGGTAGCGCGGACTCCAGCGCCGGAAGTCGTCGAAGTTGGCCACGTCGCGGGTGGCCAGTAGCGCGTGGACCTCGACGGGGACGATCAGGTCGGTGTCGGTCATCGGGCGCTCTCCTGGCCGGGCGTCGGGTCGAGGGTCAGGCGTTGCTCGACGGGGGCGTTGACGAGTTGCAGGGCGAACTCGCCGGGTGCGAGGTCGCCGAGGGCGGGGTCGAGGACCTGGGCGAGGGCGGGCACCAGGCCGCGTTCGCCGCGCAGGGCCAGGACGTCCGGGGCATCGTCTCCGGCGCGCGGGCGCAGGTGCTGGGTGAGCAGGCCGCCGCCCTCGGGGTAGTCGCGGCGCAGCGGGTAGCCGAGGTCGTCGCCGGGCCGGTGGTCGCGCAGGTGGATGACGCTGTTGTCGTCGCCGTCGTCGCCGTCCTCGCCGTCCTCGTCGCTGGTGCTGTCGATGCCGAAGTGGATGCCCTGGCCGGGTTCGCGGATGACGATCTCGTCGGGCAGGGCGTCCAGGAGTAGCAGCAGGGTGTCGGGAGCGAGGTGGTCGCGGCGCAGCTCGGTGTTGTCCGCTCCGGCGGCGGTGGTGAGGATGTCGAAGACCGGCCAGGCTTTGACGAGTTCGGAGCGGATGAGCAGCCCGGCGCGGCGCGGTTCGGCGGAGCGGGTGCGGCGGCGGTCGACGGCGGCGGTGAGCGCCGGGTCGACAGCTGCGTCCAGGGAGGTGTGGACGCCGACGTCGCGGGCGCCGGCGAGCAGTGCTTCGATCCAGTTCTCGTCGATGCGGAACAGCCGGATCGACTCCGGGGGGAGCATCGCGGGGTGCGGCACCAGGTAGTTGAACGGCACCCGGCGCAGCAGCGCCAGTTCGTCCAGCCAGGCCGGCAGGGTGCGGGCGTGCCGTGCGGCGGTGGCCTGCAGGGCCGCCATCCGGGGCTCGGCGGTGAGCGCGGCGCGGGCGGCGGCCTGGGTGAGCTGGGTGCGGCGGCCCCGGCGGGCCGAGACCTGGCCGGCCGGGACGAGCGGGCTGGCGAGCGCCTCCAGTAGGCCGGCGGCGAAGGTGGGGGCGGCGAGGTTCCGCAGGGCGCGCCCGTCCAGGTCGCCGGGGTCGGCGGCGGCGAGCACCGGATCGGCGGCCAGGGCCATCACCGTCGCGGCGGTGTTGGCCAGTTCGCGCCGCGCCCGGGTCATCTCCTCGCTGTAGTCGGGGTCGCTCAGTGCCAGGGTGCGGCCCAGCGTCCAGGCGGCGGCGTAGGAGACGTCGAACAGGCCGTGCTCCGGCTCGTAGATCAGCGCGTGGTCGGCGGTGGTCTTCGGCTCGTCGCGGGCGAAGTCACGGGTCGCTGGCGCGATCACAGGGGTGAGGGGGCCGCGGTACCAGCCGTAGGTGGTCTCCCCCGACAGCAGCCGGTAGGGCAGCGGGGTGTAGCCCAGGTGCAGGCGGCGGCGCGCGTACTGCTCGGCGTCCGCCGTGGAGCGGGCCGCCACGCTCCCCTCGGGGCGCAAGCGCAGCGCCAGGTTCTCCCGGTCCGCGCGGGCGGGTGCCACGAGGTTGCTGAGCAGCGCCGCGGCGTCGCGGGTGCCGGCCGGGTCACTGGTGAACGTCCACGAGTGCAGCACGCACAGCCGCACCGCTCGGGTGCCGGTGGGGAGTTGTCCGGGGTCGAGCCTGCCTTTGAAGCCCTCCAGGGAGACAAGGTGCGCGGTGTAGGTGCCAGCCTGGCTGGGGAAGCGGTTGGCGGCCAGCACGGCGTACTGGCCCTCGGTCAGGATCTCTTCGTTGTCCAGCATTTGCGGTCGGGTGGAGACGTCGCGGACGTGGGCGAGGTAGTGCAGTTCCTCCTCTCGCGGCACCAGGGTGGTGAACAACTCGGCTGGGACGTCGATGCTCTGGCAGCGGCTGGCCTCGATGTCCGGGGTGATGCCGGTGTCGCTGAGGTCCGGCCCGAGGATGCCCGGTCCGGGGCGGCGCAGCTCGGCGACGGTGCGGGTGGTGGTCTGCCCCAGACCCTCCGGGTCGTCGGGCAGTTCGCCCGCGCGGACGACCATCAGGGCCAGCCACGGGGCCTGCTCGGGTACCGCGCGGGCGCGCAGCAGCCGCTCCCAGGGCAGGATCGAGCGGTTCAGGGTGATGTGCGGCAGGGTGCGGCTGAAGTCGCCGCTGGCTCCGTCGGCCGGGTAGTGGGCGTGCACGGACGAGGGATCGAGGACGAAGCGGACCGCGCGGATCTCGAACTGCTGCGTGGCGGTGGGGATGGCGGGCGTGTCGACGCGCACGCCGTCCTTGGTTAGGTGGTGATCCGCCGTGAGGGTGTAGACGCCGGCGGTGGCCAGCGGGCGGCGGTAGTCGTGGAAGGCGACGCGGAGGTCTTCGGTGCCGCTCAACGTCGGTTCACCTCTCGGCTGTGGTGGTCATGGGCGCGTGGGTGAACGTGGTCTGCGCGAGGTCCGCGTAGCGGGTCAGCGCGTCGTCGGTGCCCGGGGCCAGGCCGAGGCCGGCCAGGGCGGCGTGCACCGAGGCGCGGCGGGCCGCGGTGGGCGGCGCGGCGATGCCGGTGGCCGGGTCGACGATGGTGGCGATGCTGCCGTCGTCCGGGGTGGACGGCGGGCCTTGTGCCGTCGAGCCCAGCTGCGGGATCGGCGCGTCCGGCAGCCCGTCGACGTCCAGGGCCTCGGCGTCGACCCAGCCGACCGCCGGGGCCAGTTCGGGCTTCGGGATCTCGAAGGTCAGGCCGGCCAGGCAGCCGCTGAGCAGCCCGTCGCTGCCATCCAGCACATCGCTGGGCTTGCCCAGCGGCTTGCCCCACATCGCCTTGGGCATGTCCTGCCGGTAGACGGCGACACCCCATCCGGTGGGGGTGTAGTAGTCGGGGGAATCGTTCCAATGCAGGGTGACGTGGTGTTCGGAGGCCACGCCCTGACCCTTGGGCCCCATCGGCCGGATGTCGATGGTATCCGTGGCCGTGCCCTCGAAGGTCTGGCCGTTGAAGACGATGCGGCTGGCGGGGACGGCGGCCTCGGTGCGGACGGCGAACCCGTCCATCGAGACCAGCAGCGGCTCCCCCGTGGCGGAGCGGATCGCGCTCTCCTCGGGGTCGACGTCGACCAGCAGCCCCCGCAGCGGGGCGATGGAGAGCGGGGCGGGCAGCTGGACGCTGAACTCCGCCCAGTCGATCGCCGGTACGCCGTCGCGGCCGGTGCCGAACTCGACGGTGAAGCTGATGAACCAGACCTTGATCTTGGCCCGCCCGCCGATCGGCGGCCCCCACAGGTCCAGCTCCACCCCGACTTCCAGCGAGACCCGGACCCGGATGAAGAGCACCTTGACGGTGGCCGCGACCCCGATGTTGAGGCCCATCGACAGGTCGAAGTAGAAGGGCTTCCACTGCACCAGCGCGTCCAGCCAGGCGGTGAACCATGCCTGCAGCTGGATGCCGTGGCCCTTGTCGTAGTTCGCGGACAGCTCGCCGCCGGCCATGAAGGCGCCGTCGGTCAGCGCCGCGTACACCTGCCTGCGGATCGCCACCGGGCCGCGTGCCCACCGCCAGCCCACGCGGGGCGGGTCGGGGTAGTAGTCGGGCTTCTTGAAGTTCTTGTGGTAGCCGCCGAGGGTGAACACGAAGCCCTTGCCGCCGCCGAGGGCGGTGCGGTCCTGGCCCCAGATGTAGAGCGACAGGCCACCGGTGAGCTCGGCCGCCGGGTCGATGACGTACGAGCCGGGCGCGATCACCGCGTCCATCGAGAACAGGCCCTGGTCGTGGTGGTAGCCGATGGCCAGGTCGATGACGATCCGCGCGATCGGCTTCTTGGCGGCCTTGCTTCGCGGCAGGTCGATGGTGGTACGGCCGATCAGCAGCACCTTCCAGGACTCGCCGCCCTCCACCAGCAGCAGCGCGCGCGAGCGCAGGAACTCGAACGAGCTGAACTCGATCCCGCCCGCGCCCCAGTACTGGCCCTCGCGCGGGGTGATCCAGCCGCCCGGGCCGGCGAGCTTCTCCAGCACCTGTGCGGGCGTGTCGCCGCTGCCGACGCCGTCCAGCCGGTTCACCAGCGGGAACTCGCCGACCTGGTCGATCGTCGGGGTGCGCACGGTGCTGTTGACGCCGAAGCCCAGCGAGATGGCGATCACCCGGAACGGCGGCGGGCCGAACAGTCCCTGCTCACCGCCGGAGATCTCGCCGAACAGGAACAGTGACGACCAGCCGTCCACGGCCTTGGCATACGACCCGGCGGCATTCAGGGCGAAGAACCCGGTCTCGATCGCGGCAAGCCCGACGAACTGCTCCTTGAGCCCCGGGGCGGCCTCCGAGCCGGTGCGGCGCTCCACCATGCCGCTGATCCTCAGCGGCGGTTTCTCCAGCTGCACGCCCGCACCGCGCAGGCGGGGCGCGACGTCCAACTCCCCGTCGATGCCCAGTCCGAGGCCCATCAGGATCAGCCGCACCGGGCCCACTGACAGGACGGCGTCGAGGGCGACGAAGATCTGCCCGTCCGCGAAGCCGATCCCGATCCCGGAGAACCGCACCGGGCCGAACACCAGGTCCAGCTCGCGCGACCAGCCCTCGTCCGCCGCGCGCACGGCGAGCGGGCCGAGGGGAACAGCCACGAGCGCGCCGCCCGCACCTGTGGTGATCGGCAGGACCAGCGGGACCTGCGACACTCCACCGATGCTCAGCTCGATCTGGACGGCGGTACCGGGCCCGGCCGCCCGATCGGCGGCGAAGCGCGGCAGCCTGCGCTCCGCTGCGGAATCGGCCTGATCCAGTGCGGAGTTGAGCAAGGCGGCCTGGTCGGCGGTCCAGCCGGTGGGCGTCGAGGTGACGGCGATAGCGTCGAGCACCAGGTCCGCGCCGGGCGGCATCGCCTCGCCGACCAGCGGCAGATCCGAGGCACGCGCGCCGAGCCGGGCCCGCACCGCGGCTGCGGTGCTGCGGCGGCTGCCGGCTCCGGTGCCAGGACGGCTGGCATAGACCCAGCCTGTGCGTTCGGTCGCGGCCGTCAGCAGGACCTCACCGGTAGCGGAGTCGTAGCGCACTGACAGGGCCTGCAGTTCGGGTCGCAACGCCTTGGGCAGATCGGGCAGATCAACGCCGAGGGCGGCCATCAGGTCCTGAACGGGGATCCCCTGCTCACTCGCCCACTCGAGGGTGAGCCGCGAGCCCGCGGCGTCGGCGCCGAAGTCCCCCGTGAAGTCCATGACCCGGGGCTCACCGTCGACCTCCACCCCGACCGTCAAAGAGGCCGAGAAATCCACCGGCCGTTTCCCCGAAGGCGGCTTGACGCCGACCCGCGCGTCCAACGCGAAGGCCGCGCCTTCCAGCCCGTCGCCCAGTGGGAGCGAACCAGCACACCAGACACGCCCTGACAGGTCCGAGGCCAGCGACAGCGTCACGCGGTCCACTGCCAGACCAGCCACGGCTTGTGGCACAGGCACGCCGAACGTCTGCTCGAACCAGCCTGCAAACCCGGCGAAGTCCACCTGGAACGCAGAGCCTTCCACCTCCCACACCCCATCGGGCCTGCGCCGCCCCTCCAGCACAGCAGGAGTCCCGCCCACGTCGAGCGTGCCCGCCAATGTCACACCGGGGACCGATGTGCCGGTGCCGGCCGAACGCAGCTCCAGTCCGGTCAAGACGACATCCGCAGCCAGGTGCCAGCGCGCATCCAGGGCCAGCGCCAGGGTGTAGGACCTGGACGCCACATCGGCCGAGACGTGGATGAACCTCAACTGGACGCCGGCGGGGTCGATACCGGTACCCGTCAGGGCCCCGTCCCCGATCAGGTCACTGCCGCCCGCAGGGTTCCACAACACCGCCGACAGCCGACCCGCCGGCAGCGCCAACTCACCGTCCAGAACATAGGACCCGCGCACCGTGCATCGCACCCCCAGCGTGACGTCCACCTGCCACGCCCCGGCACGCTCCCGCACCGCGTCCAACCGCAACGGATCGACCCGGTCCAGCTCCACCAGACCCGGGATGAGTGGCCACCTGGCGTCCCCCTGCAGCCGTAGGGCGACGCTCACCTCCTCCAGGCGTCCCAGGTACCGGTCGAACGCCGCGCTCACCGACGTCAGCGACAAGCTGCCCAGCCGGCCGCTGATCTCCTCCGGCAGGCGCACGAGATCCATCACCGACGCATCCAGGAACGGAAGAGCCGCCAGATCCGCCAGCTGATCGAAGGCCGGCGCGTCCGGGAAATCCCCGGACAGTCCGACGACGGCCGACTGCGCGCCCAGCACCCGCACGGTCTCGCGCCTGGCGGGGCTGCCAGCAGGAAACGCCACCGTCAGGTACACCTCTGGGCGGGCACCGCCCAGGGCGTCCGGCAGCGCAGCGAAGACGACCGACAACGGGTCGAACCCCAGAGGGTGAAGCCTGGTCAGGTCGGTCTGCAGATACTGCGTCTCGATCACCCAGGACGGAGCCTCCACCGCCACCCGGCAGCCCACCACGGACATCCGGCCCGCGTCGGCGACGAAGTGCACACGCGTCGCCAGCTTCACACCCAACTCCGGGATGTCACAGACTCCCGCCGCCTCCAGGGCCTCACGGTCGAAGACCGGCACGGACAGGCTCAGCCCACCCCCCAGGTACACATCGAACAGGTCGGACACCTCCGGGATTCCGAGCGCCGAACCCGGCAGCTCGAAAACCCCAGACCCGCTCGAGCTGTCGAACAAAGCCAGCAGCTCGGACACAGAAATCGCCACAGCGCCCTCCGGGAAACTCGAGTGAAATCCGCGGACATGCTCAGGAGCCAGCCGGTGGCGGCGCGGCAATCGCGCTCTGCCTGCCCGGCTTCAGAGCGAATGCGGGAGCCTTCTCAGCCGGCGCGTCCGCAGCCAGTGCCGTCAAGGCTGGACCCGTGGGATCGTAGAAGATCTGCGCCCATTTCCCGGTGCCCGGGAACCCGGGGCTGGTGAAGAACAGACTGAAGAGAGCTTTGCCTGCCACGTTCCGCCCTTCCGCTGCCCACGTGGCGGTGATGGGCTGCGGCGCCAGATCGTGAACGGTGAAATCCCGGTCAGGGACCGGCATGCTTGCTTCTCCGGGCCCCTGCAACCAGAAGGACTCGTGGGCGGGGCTGAGTTCGTACCTGCGGGTCAACAGGTCGACCATGCCCTCCCGAGAAGTCGCCCGACTGATCGGAGACCTCACATAGGGGTACGCGGTCTGACGCTGCCCGATGATCCCGAACACCGGCCCCGTGAAACTCCCCGGCGGCTCCTTCAACCGGCGGACCGAAAAACTCGGAGCCGACCCACCACTCCGATAGTAGAACTCCGCCCAGTAGCCCCCGGGGCCGGCAAACTCGGGCATCTCCAGGTACAGGCAGAACAACGGCTGCCCCGAAGGCGGCACCGACACCCACGTGGCGGTGATGGGCTGCGGCGCCAGATCGTGAACGGTGAAATCCCGGTCAGGGACCGGCATGCTTGCTTCTCCGGGCCCCTGCAACCAGAAAGACTGCAGATTTGAAACGCGATACTTTGCTTCGAGGATGGCGCGCAGGCCGTCAACAGGTCCTGAGATTCCAGCGACGACGTTCATCTGGTCCACGAAGTTCCCCATGGGATTGTGAGGGTGTACGCAGGCGGAAAAGCTCGGAGAGCACCAAGGGATGCCAAGCAGAGCGGACGGCCGGCCTGACCAAGAAGGAGGTCCCCGTTGCGCATGGGCGCGGTTCACCAGTCGGGCAACGACGAACTCGGTCGCTTCCTGAAGTCGCACCCGTCCGCACTACCGCCTGATCGCTGACGGGTTCGTCGCATCAGACTATGGACGCCAACGCGCTCCCGTCAGCCAGTTCACTCGGACAACGATGTCCTCCCCGGGGCCGGGAAGCTGGCGAGCAGGTCCACGACGGACACCGACATGAAAAATCCCCTCGTTACCGACACGAGTGACGCTGCTGGTAGCGCCCAACCCTCGACGAAACAGGCCAGGCCGGACTCATCGCACCAGGAACCGAGCAGCGGGCATCGACCATCGTCATGGGCCCGCCCGCCTGGCAAGAGGCGATCACATCACACATCGTGATCATCCGGCACCTCAAAGCGGTATTTCGCCATCCGTGTGGCCGAATCGGCAGCCGCTCACGCCGGAAGTCGGCGAAGGCCGACCCGAACGCGACGCAGAGCACGCTCCCGGCGAGAAGCAGCGGACCGCACCTCGATGATTTCCAGTCGACCTCGATCGAGGCACAGACTGACGATGCGTCATTGCACCTCCGTGACACGTGATATGACGGAGGCGAGCTGGAGGTGGTCCGTCATGACCCGCTACTGCGTCGACCCTGATCGACACGAACTCATCGCCACCTGGGGAACCGGCCAAGGCGACCTCGCCTCACGAATCGCCACCGTCCCGGCCGGCACGGACCTCGCCGCCCTGTCCCGCCTGACTGCAGCCCTCACCCAACTGTCCACCGCAGCCTGGCGCACCTACACCCACCCGGCCAGCGCCGCCGACTCCCTCGAGACCAACAGCGAGGGCTGGCGCCGGGAACAGGAACGCAAGGCATTCGAGGATGTCGCCCAGGCCGTGGCCGACCCCAACCTCCCGCATGGCGGCTCGATGATCGTCGAGTACAGCCCGGTACTGGAGAACGCGCACCGCGTCGGCCGCGCCCTCATCACCCTGGACAACCCCGAGTTGACCGAGGCGATCCGCGCCGAAACCACGGTGGAACTGGCCGCCATCGAAGGCGCCGAGCTCGGCCACCTCACCGGACGGGCCCAGCAGGCCGTGCTGCTCAGCCGCGAAGGCGCCTCCCCCGTCCAGGTCGCCGCCGCCGACCAACTGCTCCAGGAGGACCCGTTCGGCCCGGCCGCGCTCTACTCCGACATCGACCCGACCGCAGCGGCCGTGGCAGCCGCCCACTGGCTCTACGCCGCGGCCCAAGTCGTCTCGGAAGCCTCCGGCTACACACCCACCGAGGTGATCCGGGAAGCGGACAACATCGAGGCACTCCCCCACGCGACACCCACCCTCGTGCTGGAACTCCTCGACAACGGCCTCTCCCCCTACGACGCCGTCACCGGGCTCGTGCGCCACGCCATGCGGGTCGCGGACGGCGTGCTACCCGACCCTGCCGCTCTGCGCGAGCAGTTGGAGGAGGCCGAGGAGGTGATCACCGAGTACGCCGACGACGATTCCGAGGAGGCGGACGACGTGCTCACCGGCATCCGTCTCACCCCGCTGGACCCGCACCGGCCCGCCCGCGACCTCCTCGAAGACCTCCTCACCGGCATCAACGGCTGCTGGCTCCTCCACGCCGAATACGCCGAGGACGAGGACCTGGGCGACGACGAGGAGGAATCGGAGGACGAGACCGCCGAGCGACACCAGCACCACAGCCGCGCACAGTTCGCCGCCCTCGTCCGCGCCATCGCCACAGCCAACCGGGACCGGCTCTTCTAACACCGCATCCACCCGCTGGCCGACAGCGCCGCCCCGGACCACCTACCCGCCCCGGGGCCGGCCTGGCCGCTCTGCGACGAGCAGCTACGAGGCCATTCCGACGGCCCGGCACACCCCCATCAGCAATCACACAGTGTGACGGGAAGAGCGTCGGCCATCCAGGCCGCCTGGCAACTCAGAGCAACGGGACTCAACCTGACGGCCATCACGCGGCAACTCCTCGGCCAGCCGACACCCGCCCCCAGATCGACCCAATACTACGCAGAGTAATCACCGTGGCTCACGGGCCTGACTCTCAATCAGCTCCAAGAATTCCGCAGCCCTGACGAAGGGATGCAATTCCGGCGCATTTCGGAGCGGCCGAGACGCCCTCGCCGCAGGAATAGGAGCACATACTCCCACCGATATCCGGCGGAATTCGATAAGCTCGAAACGGGGCCGCCACGGCCCCGGATATCACTCGCAGCCGACCCTGGCCCCGAAGCGTCGCCAGTGCCACACCCCGCCCGCCTCGCACCCGAGAGCGGTCAATGCGTCACCGGTAGTGATGACGCGCGCGAGAATCGGGCTGCCGGGCGTGATCCACAAGGCTGCGAGCCGGTCACTGGAGCCCCCGGCGTCTTGAGCGCAAGTCAAGGGATCGTCCCAGGTCAGACGGTATCGAACCGGCCTGGTGGTCGCACGGTGGTCCCGAATCTGCCGCGAAGCCCCTGTCCGGAGCAAGACTGGCATGGCCAGCAGTTCCACCACTCCCTCAGTGAAGTGATCGCCATGCGCTCCTCAGCCAAGCGCGGCCGCGTCTACCGCAGGTGCGGCTGCCGCGACCAGCACCGCAACCAGCTCGGCGCCCGCTGCCCCCTCCTCGCAGCCGACCCCCACCACGGCACCTGGACCTTCGCCGTCGACAGCCACACCGCCCTCGACGGCAGACGTCACACCATCCGCCGCGGCGGCTACCTCAAGAAGAAAGCCGCGAAGAAGGCCCTGCACCGCTACCTCGAAGGCGAACGCACCGGCATCCCCCGCGACCCCGACCAGAGCGTCGCCGACTACCTCGACGACTGGTTCCACGCCAAACAGGCCGAGCTGAAGCCCACCACCGCCTCCCACTACCGCAGGTACGTGTACGACGACCTCATCCCCGCCTTCCGCACCATCCGCCTCGACGACTTCCGCCGACCCCACATCCGCGCCTTCGCCGACCACCAGCTCGCCCACGGCCGCGGCCGGGTCACCGTCCACCGCATGCTCTGCACACTCTCCAGCGCACTCGGCGACGCGGTCCGGGCCGGCCGCCTGCGCCGCAACGTCGGCCGACCCCTGGTCATCCGCCGGCCCCGCCGCGCCGACCGCATCGAATGGACCGTCGACCACGCGGCCACGTTCCTGCGCTACGCCCACGGCGCCGACCCCCTCATCGCCGACCTCGCCGAACTCCTCATCGGCTCCGGCATCCGCAAAGGCGAAGCCCTGGCCCTCCACGAGGACGACGCCTACCTCGACAAACGCTTCATGTACATCCGCTGGACGCTATCGGCCATCGACAACACCGAACTCGTCTTCACCGAACCCAAGACCCGCTCCAGCCGCAACTGGGTCGCCCTCTCCGACCGCGCCACCGCGGCGATCGCCAACCGCCTCGCCCCCGACACCTTCCGCGGCCCCAACCCCGCCCCCGGACACGGCCTGGTCTTCCACCGCCACGGCCGCCCGCTCCACCCCTCCTACGTCCTGCGCCGATTCCACCGCCTCTGCCACGAAGCCGGCGTCCCCGTCATCGGCGTCCACGACCTGCGCCACCTCGCCTGCGCCCTGGCCCTGGACGAACACGTGCCGCTGCCCATCGTCTCCAAGACGCTGCGACACTCCACCTTCTCCACCACCGTGGACGTCTACCACTACCTGACCATCCAGGCCGTCCGCGAAGCCGTCGACGCCATCAACCACACCCTCGAACAGGCCGACCACAACGCCCTGCACGGCCACCACGCCACCCGAATCCCCCGCTCACCACGCCTGACCACCCACCAGACACGGAAAACGACACAACGTCGCCAACCAGCACCCCGGCCAACCCCCCGGGACCACACTGCGACCACCAGCCGACGGAACATCAAAAAGGCCGCCTCCACCTTTCGGTGAAAGCGGCCTACGACCTGCGAAAACGCCGGTCGGGACGACAGGATTTGAACCTGCGACCCCTTGACCCCCAGTCAAGTGCGCTACCAAGCTGCGCCACGTCCCGTGGTCTCGGTGCCTTGCGGTGGGGCCTGGGGGGCCTTGCCGGTTGGCTTCTCGACCTTGTCGCCGGTTCCCGGCGACGTGGAAAACAATACAGCACGTCGGGGGGTGCTCGCTGCCAGGTTTCGGGGGTGGGGTGGGGCGGTGGGTCAGGGGGTCGGGTGGCGGGCGTCGTAGGTGAGGAAGGCCGGGCGGCGGGCGGCGAGGAGGAGGACGCAGGCGACGCAGGCGAGGCCGCCGGTGATGACGGAGGTGGCGGGGTTGCTGAGGGCGGCGACGGTGCCGGATTCGAAGTCACCGAGGCGGGGGCCGCCGGCGACGACGACGATGAAGATGCCCTGGAGGCGGCCGCGCATCTCGTCGGGAGCCGCGACCTGCATCATCGTGCTGCGGAAGATCATGCTGACGGTGTCCGCGCAGCCGGCCACGGCGAGCAGGAGGAGGCCGAGCCAGAGGTTGTGGAGGGCGCCGAAGGCGGCGATGGCGAGGCCCCAGGCGGAGACGGCGGCGAGGATCGCGGCGCCCTGGCGGTGGATCCGGCTGACCCAGCCGGAGAAGAGCGCGCCGATCAGGGCGCCGACGGCCGGGGCGGAGACGAGGAGGCCGACGGTGCGGGCGTCGCCGGCGTAGAAGGTGGCGGCGATCGCCGGGAAGAGGGCGCGCGGCATGCCGAAGATCATCGCGGCCAGGTCGGCGAGGAAGCTGGTGCGCAGGTTGGGCTGCTCGCGCAGGAAGCGCAGGCCGTCGAGGACGGAGGCGCGGCCCTTGCGCGGGCCCTGTGGCCGCATCGCGGGCAGGCGCCACATGGCGTAGAGGGTGCCGGTGAAGGCGACGGTGTCGACGAGGTAGGCGGCCTGGGCGCCGAAGGCGCCGATCAGGACGCCGCCGAGCATCGGGCCGATGGTGAGGCCGAGGTTCATGCTGACGGTGCTCAGGGCGTTCGCCGCCGGGAGCTGGTGGGCGGGGACCAGCCGGGGGACCATCGCGGATCGGGCGGGCGAGCTGAGCGCGAAGAAGCTGGCCTGGACGGCGACGGCGGCGTAGAGGACGGCCACCAGGCCGAGCCCGGCGAGGGCCTGCGCGGCGAGCAGGGCGGAGACGGCGGCCAGGCCCGCCGAGCCGGTCAGGCCGAGCTTGCGCCGGTCGACGGTGTCGGCGATCGCACCGCCGTACAGGCCGAAGGCGACCAGCGGGACGAGCGAGAACAGGCCCACCAGGCCGGTCGCGAAGGCGGAGCCGGTCAGGTCGTAGACCTGGACGGAGACGGCCACGGAGGTCATCTGCTGGCCTATGGAGGACACCGCCTGCCCGGTCCAGACCCGCCGGTAGTCGGGGTGGTCGCGCAGGGGGCTGAGGTCGGCGAAGGCCCGCCGGTACCAGGGGGCGGACGGTGGGACGGGCGGCGGGGCGGACAGCGGGGCGGGCAGCGGGGCGAGGGGAGCGGAGGCGGCGTCGGTCGGGGTATCAGGGGGTTGGTTGGTCGTCACAACGGTCCATGGTTGTCCCGACCCCCGCCGCGCCCGACACCGGGGCCCGTCCCGCCCGCACCCCCGCCCGACCGACCGACCCTCCCCGGCCCCCAAGTCCCAAGCCCCGGCCCCGGGCCCTACCGGCTGAGCACCTGCCTCTCGCCCGCCTCCACCGCGAAGTCCAGCCGGTTGCCCGGTGGCGGGAACGGGCAGATGAAGTGGTCCGCGAAGGCGCAGGGCGGCAGGTAGGCCCGGTTGAGGTCCAGGACGGTCCGGCCCTGCGCGTCGGGCGCCGGCAGGGTGATGAAGCGGAAGCGGTAGGTGTCGACACCGCTGGTGGCATCGGCGATGACGCCGGTGAGGCGCGGGCCGGAGCGGCTGACGGTCAGGGTGCGGTGCTCACCGGCGACCGTGAACTCGATCCGGCCGGTGACGGCCAGCGGCCGGTCCTTGCCGTCGGCGTTCGGGACGACCACCGACTGCCCCTCGTCCTCGAAGGGGGTGTAGACGGCGGACACGGCCCACTCGGGCTTGTAGGGATAGGCGGAGATGCCGGCGAAGCCGGTCCGGCGGGGCGAGGACGGATCGAAGACCCGCAGGGCGAGTTCGCCCTCCCGCTCGATCGGGACGAGCAGCAGGTCGCCCAGGGTGGCGGTGTCGGCGGCCGGGTCGGTGTCCGGGCGCAGCAGCACCTCCCCGTCGACCGGCCCGTCGGCGCCCTCGACAGTGATGCCGTCGGCGGCCGTGGCCCGGACCCGGACGCCCTCGGCGTCGGCCCACCAGCGCCCGGGCAGGCCCGGCACCTCGGCCGGCTCGGGTTCCAGCCAGTGCGTGCCGGTGAGTGCGAGCTGGCCGTGCGGTGCGCTCACCGACGCCGCCCGCCCGTCACTCCAGTGCTTCCAGTCCTCCGCGGCCGTCGCCGTCATCGGTCAACCCTCCCGGTCCGGTCCGCGGACGGCCCGCTGTTCGGGCCGTCCGTATCGGTCATCCTGCACAACACCGCATGCCGGTACGGATCATTCCCCGTCCCCGGCAAGCCGTCACACCCGTAAGGAGACCGCAAGGGAACGCAAAGGACCGCAATGCGGCGGCAACAGGGGGCAGAGATCCGCGATCAGCCCTTCAGCGGCCGGAACAAGCCCTCCTGCACCACCGACACCACCAGCTGCCCGTTCCGGTCGTAGAGCTGCCCGCGGGCCAGGCCGCGCGCGCCGTGGGCGATCGGGGACTCCTGCTGGTAGAGCAGCCAGTCGTCGGTCCGGAACGGCCGGTGGAACCACATCGCGTGGTCGAGCGAGGCCATGTCGAAGTGCCGGGTACCCCAGAGCGGCTCGACGGGGGCGCGGACGGCGTCCAGCAGCGTCATGTCGCTGGCGTAGGTGAGGGCGCAGACGTGTATCAGTGGGTCGTCCGGCAGCGGGCCGTTGGTGCGCAGCCACACGCCGCTGCGCGCCTCGACGCCGACCAGATCCTCCTTGTTCCAGCGCAGCCGCTCGACGTAGCGGATGTCGAAGGGCTGGCGGCGGCTGATGAACGGGGGCAGCTCGCCGAGCCGGGAGCCGACTTCGTCCAGGGCGCTGGGCAGTTCCTCGGGCGCCGGGACGTCCGGCATCGGGTACTGGTGCTCGATACTGCCTTCCTCCGGTCTGTGGAAGTCGGCGGTGAGCGAGAAGATCGACCGGCCGCCCTGGATGGCGAGCACCCGGCGGGTACTGAAGGAGCGGCCGTCGCGGAGCCGGTCGACCTGGTAGACGATCGGGACGCCGGGCACCCCGGGGCGTAGGAAGTACGCGTGCAGCGAATGGACGGGGCGCGCGTCATCGATCGTGCGCCCTGCCGCGACCAGCGCCTGTCCGGCGACCTGGCCGCCGAAGGTGCGCTGCAGTGCCTCCTCGGGGCTGCGCCCGCGGAAGATGTTCAGTTCGATCTGCTCCAGGTCGAGCAGATCGACGAGGTCGTCGACGGGGGTACCCATGCGCGCGCTCCCTCTCGTGGTTCCGGTCGATGCCGATCGAGCTCCTCAGCTCACTCGACTGCTCCGGCGACAATTCTCCGGCGACCCAGGACATTCCCGCTCACCGGCCCCGAGCGGCCGGTTCACTCGAACGAGTAAACGAATCGGGAACGCGGGACGGGGCGCCCCGCCACTACGCCCCCAGCCCCGACTGCCGCACCGTGATGTTGAGCCGCCCGACCAACCCCAGCCCCGACCCCGGATCCGCCTGCCCCGCCCCGTCGTCCCCCGCCTCCACGTCCCCCGCCCCGTCGTCCCCCACCCCGACGTCCCCCGGCAGTGTCCGCACCACCCCGTGGTACGCGAACCGGGCCGGCCCGCCGAACACCAGCAGGTCCCCGCTGCGCAGCTCCAGATCGGTCCACGGCCGGTTCCTGGTCTCGGTGTTCCCGAGCCGGAAGACGCAGGTGTCGCCCAGGGAGAGCGAGACCACCGGCGCGTCCACCCGCTCGTCCCGGTCCTGGTGCAGGCCCATCTTGGCGCCGTGCGGGTAGTGGTTGACGATCGCGGTGTCCGGCTCGTACGCCGCCGCGCCCGCGATCTCCGCGACCCGCTCTCCGTACGCCTCCGCCACCGCCCGCCGGGCGAGTTCCCCGAGCAGGGGCGGGAACGGCTTGACGGGCGTGCCGTCCTCGGCGGTCCGCGCGTACCCGTAGGGGTACCAGTGCCAGCCCAGGCTCACCATCCGCACCGACATCACGCCGCCGGTGGGCATCCGCACGCTGTGCAGTCCGGCCGGCGGGCGGGCCCACTCCCGGCAGGCGGCGACCAGCCGCAGCTGTGCGGCCCGGTCCAGCCAGTCGGGGAGCAGCACGGCCCCCGGGGCGGGCTCGGACCGCAGCCGGGCGGCCTGCCCGGTCGGGCGCTCCCCGGGCAGGTCGTCGAACAGCTCACCCTGGATCACCCCACCATCCTCCCGCACCGCGCCCACGCCCACCGCCAGCCCGAACAGCAGGCCTTCAAGCCCCGGGAAGCACCCGCGCCCCCGCCACGGGCCCGGGCGCGATCATCCCCAGCTCCCGCGCGCAGGACGGCCAGGCCTCCCACCCCTGCTGCCGCAGGATCTCCTCCCCGACCGTGGTCTGCTCCCGCCGGCTCGCATGGTCGGGCCGGTCGGCGAGGCGCAGCCCGCCGGTCTCCGCCCAGGTGGTCGGTCGGATCTGCAGGCCGCCGTAGTAGCCGTTCCCGGTGTCGGCCCGCCAGTCGCCGCCGCTCTCACAGTCGGCGAGCTCGTCCCAGACGAGGTCCGCGACCCGCACCGCCGCGCCGGCCCGTACGCCGCCCGAGACCACAGCCATCACCACTGCCACGACGGCGCCCAGCCGGATCACGGTCCGGCTTGTCCGTTCATCACATGAATGCGGCACGGCAGCCGACCCTAGAGACCCCGGACACCACCCCGCCCCGACACGCCGGAAACGTCGACGGCCGCTCCCCCGCGTGGCGGAGGAACGGCCGTGACGAACGAGCATCGGTGACCAGACGGGCGGTCAGCTCAGCAGAGCCCAGACGCCCAGTTGCCCAGATACTCAGTTGCCCAGACGCCGAGACACCCAGATGCTCAGATGCTCAGGGTCTGACCCGGGAGGATCAGGTCCGGGTTGCCACCGATGACCTTGGCGTTGTTCTTGTACAGGTCGTGCCAGTCCAGGCCCTGCGCAGCGGCGATGGAGCTCAGGGTGTCACCGGACTTGACGGTGTAGTCGCCCTTGGCCGGCTTGGCGTCGTTGGAGCCGTTCCAGGACTTGGCGGCGTCCTTCTTCGACGAGGCGTCGGTCTTCGGCGCGGCGTCAGCCTTCGGCGCAGCGGTCTTCGGCGCGGCGTCAGCCTTCGGGGCAGCGGCGGCCTTCGGGGCAGCGGCGGCCTTCGGGGTGGCGGTCTTCGGCGCGGGGGTCTGCGCCGGCTTGGCGGCGGTGGAGCCGGCCGAGGTGTCGACGGCGGCCGGGGCTCCGCCCTTGGTCAGGCCCGCCTTGACGGAGCAGACCGGCCAGGCGCCGGGGCCCTGCGAGGCGAGGACCTTCTCGGCGACGGCGATCTGCTGCGCCTTGGTGGCCTGGTTGGCCTGCGCGGCGTAGGCGGTGCCGCCGTAGGCAGCCCAGGTGCTGGAGGTGAACTGCAGGCCGCCGTAGAAGCCGTTGCCAGTGCTGATGGCCCAGTTGCCGCCGCTCTCGCACTGGGCGACGGAGTCCCAGGTGGAGACGGGGGCGGCGGAGGCCGAGGTGGCCGTGACGAGGCCGGCCACCGGCAGGGCCGCGACAGCGGCGCCCGCCACGACGGCCATCCGAACGCGGTTGCGCTTGGTGGCGGCGGTGGTGGTGGCAGCGGCGTTCTCGTTACGGAAGGTCATGAGGTTCCTCTCGACAGCCCCGGGCGGGCATGCGGAACCAGACCCTGGGGAGGGCCGCGTTCGCTTGCCGCGTCCGTCGGACGGCCGTGCACGTGTCGGACGTGCCGCTGCCGCCCTGGCCACCCAGCCGCTCGCCGGGACGATCCGTTCGAGCGATCGCGTCGGCGGGCACCTGCCGCGCCCGGCCGGGGCCCGGGGGGCGGTGCGTCGGGGGTGAGCCCGGGTGGCGCTCGTTGCGCCGTCCAAGAAGCTACGAGCCGGTCGGCGGGGAAACCAAAACTCCACCGGTCTGCCCAGCTCAGCGAAGGGTTACCGGCGGTAAGGGCCGCATATTCATGCCCGAATTGTCCGCTTTAGCCATTGATTCCTAGATCAAACGTCGAAGCAGCGTGACTCACCTCACCGCTTCATTCCGGCAGTCCCGTCACCGACATCGACAGATTGCGACCACGAGAACACGCGGCGCGGTCGGATCCGGGGCAATTCCCGTCACCCTCGCCGGGCACCCGTGACGCCTGACACAGGGGCCCGTTGGGCATGGCGACCTCCCCGAGTCCGCCCCCATGACCCCATCCGCACCCATCCGAGGAGACCCTGTGCCGCGCATGCTCGACGTCAGCGACGAGGTCCGGTCCGAGATCGGCGACGACGAGGCCGACCGCCTGCTCGGCGGCGACCGCGCCCCCGACGGCTACGAATGCACCTCCTGCCGCACCCCCGGCGACACCCACGTGGAGCCCACCAGCACGGTGCTGTTCGTCGGCGACGAGACCGCCGTCCTGGCCTTCGCCCACGCCCGCTGCATCCCCTCCCAGGTGGTACCGGTGGCCGAGGAACAACTGGTCGGCGCCGTCCGCAGCATCAACCAGTCCCAGCCCGCGGCCCCGGACCTCGCCGCCCCCACCACCCCCGTCGGGTCCCCGGCCCAGCCGACCGCCCCCGGCCAGGCCGCCATCCTCGGCATCACCTGCGGCCTCGTCCTGCACGGCAAGGTCGGCCACGCCTCCCTCGTGGTCGAGCCCACCGGCCCGGTCGGCCGCCCGGGCAGCACCTCCGGTGAGGACGAGTTCCTCGACCTGCTCCAGGACGCGGGCTTCCAGTCGGTCACCGACCTCGACGAGACCCCGGATCAGCTGCCCGGCTGGTCGGTCCTGGTCGCCATGGGCAAGCTGCACGCGATCCTGCAGCCCGCCGCGGCCGGCGGCAGCACCGGCTGGTGGCAGGCGCACCAGCCGCTCCAGGTCACCGACGCCTGGCGGATGGCGGCCAGCCAGCTCTCCGAGGTCACCATGTACGCCGTCCCGGCCGGCATGGTCGGCCGTCAGCCCCGCGAGGACCTGCTGCGCCAGGCGCTGGAGCGGGCGGTGGCGCTGGGCCAGGTGGTCGCCGCCTCCCTCCCGCTGGCCGGCACCTGATCCTCCGCTCCGGCGCGTCGGACGGGTGGCCGCTGCACGACCCGGCAGCGGCCACCCGTCCGACGCCCGCCATCCCCGGCCCCGCGCCACCCCGCCCACCCGCACCCACCGCGCCCCGACGACCGCACCCCCGCCGCGCCCCCACCCCCGTTCCGTACGCCGAACGCCCCCGCATCCCCGCCGCCTCTCACTCGTTGGCCCCTACGTGTACAGCTACGACGTCTCCGCACCCGCCGGACGGTCGGCCACCGCCCCCCGCTCGATCCCGAGCATGCGCCCGTCGTACGACGCGGAGCACCCGCACTCGACGACCCCGATCTACGACGAGCTGTACTCCGAGTACCGACGGCTGTTCCGCGCCCTGCCCGGCGACCGCTCGGGCGAGGAGGACCTGAGGTTCACCGGCTTCGCGATCCGCGACGGCTACCCACTGCTCGGCGAGCAGCGCCCGTACCCGCCCCCGCAGCACCAGACCTTCCACACCCACGCGGGCCAGCCGTCCGGCCTCCCCCAGTTCATGCCGACGCAGTCGCAGCACTCCCACGGCCAGAATCACGCCCAGAGTCACGGTCAGAGTCACGGTCAGAATCACGGCCAGTCCCGCCCGTACGCCCCACCCCACGGCCACGGCCACGCCCACCCCGAGCCCGTCGCTGCCACCGCCGCCACCAGCGACGGCCACGGCCAGGCCGTCCCCCCCTCCCCCCAGTTCACCAACGGCCAGGGCTGGGTCGCCGCCGGCTACCTCGGCGCGGTCCCGCACACGGTGCCCGCCCCGCCGCCGCCGCCGCCGTCCCCGGTGCTGGGCACGGCCACCGGCCTGGCCACCGCCCCGTCCCCCACCGGCGGCCGCCACCGCCAGATGCTCTCGCTCCCCCCGGGCCGCGTCGGCGACCACCACTGACCGCCGCCGTCACACCCCGCGAGGGGCGACCACCACCGACCGCCGCCATCACACCCCGCCCCCGCGAGAAACGCCCGAGGGCCCCACCACCACCGGTGACGGAGCCCTCAAGTGCGTTCTGCCTACTTCTTCTTGCGCTTCTCCCGAACCCGCACCGAGATCGAGATCGGCGTCCCCACGAAGCCGAACTCCTCGCGCAGCCGGCGCTCGATGAAGCGCCGGTAGCCCGCCTCCAGGAAGCCCGAGGCGAACAGCACGAAGCGCGGCGGGCGGATGCCCGCCTGGGTGCCGAACAGGACGCGCGGCTGCTTGCCGCCGCGGATCGGGTGCGGGTGGGCGGCGACCAGCTCGCCGAGGAAGGCGTTCAGGCGCGCGGTGGTGACGCGGGTCTCCCAGCCCGCCAGCGCGGTCTCGATCGCCGGGACGAGCTTCTCCATGTGCCGGCCGGTCTTGGCCGAGACGTTGACGCGCGGGGCCCACTGCACCTGGACGAGGTCGCGCTCGATCTCGCGCTCCAGGTAGAAGCGGCGCTCCTCGTCGAGCTGGTCCCACTTGTTGTAGGCGATGACGACGGCGCGCCCGGCCTCGACGGCCATCGAGATGATCCGGGTGTCCTGCTCGGCGAGGGTCTCGCTGGCGTCGACCAGGACGACCGCGACCTCGGCCTTCTCCAGCGCGGCGGAGGTACGCAGCGAGGCGTAGAAGTCGGCGCCGGCGGTCAGGTGGACCCGGCGGCGGATACCGGCGGTGTCCACGAACTTCCAGGTCTTGCCGCCGAGTTCGATCATCTCGTCGACCGGGTCGCGGGTGGTGCCGGCCAGCTCGTTGACGACCACCCGCTCCTCCCCGGCGACCTTGTTCAGCAGGCTGGACTTGCCGACGTTGGGCCGGCCGATCAGCGCGATCCGGCGCGGGCCGCCGGGGCCGGCGTCGCCGAAGGTCTGCGGCGGGGCCTCGGGCAGCGCGTCCATGACGGCGTCCAGCAGGTCGCCGGAGCCGCGGCCGTGCAGGGCGGAGACGGGGAACGGCTCGCCCAGGCCCAGCGACCACAGGTAGGCGGCCTCGGCCTCGGTGGACGGGCCGTCGACCTTGTTGGCGCACAGGACGGTCGGCTTGCCCGCCCGGCGGATGAGCTTGATCAGCGCTTCGTCGGTGTCGGTGGCGCCGACCTTGGCGTCCACCACGAACAGCACCGCGTCGGCCTGCTCGATGCCCAGCTCGGCCTGGGCGGCCACCATGGCGTCCAAGCCGAGGACGTCGATCTCCCAGCCGCCGGTGTCGACCACCTTGAAACGGCGGCCGTTCCAGGTGGCCTCGTAGGTGACCCGGTCGCGCGTGACGCCCGGCTTGTCCTCGACGACGGCCTCACGGCGGCCGATGATGCGGTTCACCAGGGTCGACTTGCCGACATTCGGGCGGCCGACGACGGCCAGCACCGGCAGCCGGACGTGCTCGGCGCCGTCCATGCCGTCGAAGCCGTCGAGGTCGAAGCCCTCTTCGGCGGCGAGGGCCATGTACTCGGCGTAGTCGGCGGCGTCCAGGTCACCGGGTCCGGTGGCGGCGTGCTCTGCGGTCATGTTCGTCTGTTCCGTTTCCCGGCCCGGCCCTTCCCAGGGGCGTGCCGTGCGTACCTGCCCCGTCGGGGCAGCGCGATGGTTTCTTCCGCGGCGCCTCGACGGCCCGCGGTTCGTTCAATAGATCAGATGGTCAGACCGATCGGCCGATCAGACCGGTGACAGTCCGGCCCGCTCCTCCACCAGCGCGGTGATCCGGCCGATCACCTGCTCCAGGGTGAGCTCGCTGGTGTCCACCAGCACCGCGTCCGCGGCCTGGGCCAGCGGCGCCGTCTCCCGCGAGGAGTCGGCGGCGTCGCGGCGGGCGAGGTCGGCGGCCATCGCGGTGATGGTCGCCTCATCGACGCCCTTGGCCCGCAGCTCGGCCGCCCGGCGCCCGGCGCGGGCCGCCTCGGAGGCGGTCAGGAACACCTTGACGGTGGCCTGCGGGAACACCACGGTCCCCATGTCCCGGCCCTCGGCGACGATGCCGCGCTCCGCGACCTCGGCGCAGCCGCGCTGCAGCTCCACCAGCCGGGCCCGCACCGCCGGCACCGCGGAGACGGCACTGACCTGCGCCGTCACCTCGGGGCCCCGGATCGGACCGGAGACGTCCTGGCCGTCGACGGTGATCGTCGGCCCGTCCGCGTCCGTACCGGACACGATGACGGGCTTGCCGCACGCGACGGCCACCGCCTCCGGGTCGTCGACGTCCACGTCGTTGGCCAGCATCCACCAGGTCATCGCCCGGTACATGGCGCCGGTGTCCAGGAAGCTCAGGCCCAGCCGGGCGGCGACCGCCCGAGAGACGGTCGACTTGCCGGAGCCGGAGGGTCCGTCGATGGCGACGACGACCGGGGCGTGCGCTCGGTCGGCAGTGTCCACGGGGGCGAACCTCTCTCTGAGCATGCTGAGGCATGGAAGCCGACGCCTGCGCGGGCGGACGGCCGGGGATTGTCTCCCTCAAGGTTAATGGACCGCCGCCGAACCCCGTCCCGGGCGGGTCACCACAAGCGGCCCGATCACCACAAGCGGCCCCGTCACCACAAGCGGCCCGGTCACCACAACCGCCCGGTCACCACAAGCACCCGGTCACCACAAGCACCCGGTCACCACGAGGACGCCGACGCCAGCGCGCCCGCCAGGTCCGGCCCGCACGAGCCCTCCAGGTGCACCACACCGTCCGACGTCTGAAGCCCGAGGTGCCAATCGTCGTCGTCCGCGCACCGGACCAGGCAGAAGAACGAGAAGCGGATGAAGGCGACCGCCCCGCCCAGGGGCTCGCCCCGCACGTCCTTGACGGAGATGCCGTCCGTCCTCACCAGCCTGGCCCACTGCGACCCGCTGACCTCCCGCACCCGCTCGATGGTCCACCCCTCCGGCAGCTGGGCCGCCGCCAGCGCCGCCTGCGCGGCCGCCGGGTCCACCGGCTCCCGCCGCACCTCCAGCACCGCGTTCCCGAGCCGGGGCCGTACGTACACGCCGTCCCGTTCGATCCCGAGCACCCCGCCGACGAAGGCCATCGACCGTTCGACGCCCAGGCGCTCCCACACGAACGGCACCTTGGAGACATGCGAGGGGAAGGCGTTCTCGGTGAACCGCACCCGCCCGTCCCGCCACTGAAAGCTCGTGCGCGGCTCCGGCCCCGCCTCGGTCAGGGTGTGGGCGAAGAAGGCGGTGATCCAGCCGGAGACGAAGTCCCCGCCGGACTCCGACTCCCACTTGTACAGCGAGCGCCAGAAGCCCTCGTCCACCGGCCCGCCGGCCGCCGTGGCCGCGATCTCCGCCAGCACCGGGCGCAGCCCGGCGAACCACGGCCCGAGCGGCTCGAACCACTCCGCCAGCTCCCCGGCCCGCCGCGCCAGCAGCGCCCAGTCCTCGGCCGTGCCCTCCAGCCGGATCCGCGGGATGCCGCACATCGAGATCCAGCGGAACTCGTAGTACGGGCTGACCACGTCCATCAGCGCGACCAGCACCGAGGAGACGTCGTCCGGCGTGGTGGTCGAGAAGGAGGGCTGGAACAGCTCCACCAGCTCCGGCCCGATCTCCTTCGCCAGCGGCTCCCGGACCAGCCGGATCGACCGCGCCCAGTCCGGGTCGGCGTCCAGCAGGCTGTCGTCCCTGACCTGGATGGTCCGCTTCTCGCCGGGGGTGGCGCTGAACAGCCCCTCGTACTTCTCCGCGTTCAGCCGGACGTGCACCGCGACCTCGTGCACCACCGCGTACCAGAGCACGTCCGGCGACAGGCTGAGCGGCAGGTGCTCCGCGAAGGCGATGTGCGCGGCGCGCAGCAGCAGGCTCCAGGTCGGCTCCGGCTCGGCGAGCTCCGGCTCGTACTCCTTCGGCGCCGCCAGCAGCGTCCCCGTACTGCGGTGGTGGACGCTGAACGACCCACCGACCACGGCCGCCAGGAAGCCGTCGTTCCCGACGACCTCCAGCTCCGCGACATCCCCAGGCTCCCGCCCGTCCCCGAGCGCAACCTCGATGATCACCGCACCTCCAGCACCGCGTGCCCAAGCCGGGGCCGCAGGTACTCCCCGTCCCGCTCGATCCCGAGCACCCCGCCGACGAAGATCATCGACTGCTCGACGCCCAGACGATCCCACAGGAACGGCACCGTGGACAGGTGCGAGGGGAAGTCGTTCACCGCGAAGGCGTCCCGGTGGTACGGCGAGCGTGCCGCCGCCCGCCAGTCGAAGGTCTGCCGCAGCCTGGGCCCGTCCGGGGACTGGGTGTGGGCGAAGAAGGCGGTGAGCCAGCCCGTCACCAGCGGCCCGCCGGACACCGACTCCCACTTGTACAGCGAGCGCCAGAAGCCCTCGTCCACCGGCCCGCCGGCCGCCGTGGCCGCGATCTCCGCAACCACCGGGCGCAGCCCGGCGAACCACGGCGCCAGCCAGTCGAAGCGCTCCGCCAGCGCGCCCACCCGGGCCGCCAGCAGCGCCCAGTCCTCAGCGGTGCCCTCCAGCCGGATCCGCGGGATGCCGCAGCGGGTCTCCCAGCGGAAGGCGTAGTACGGGCTGACCACGTCCATCAGCGCCACCAGCGCCGAGGAGACGTCGTCCGGCGTGGTGGTGGAGAAGGACGGCTGGAACAGCTCGACCAGTTCCTCCCCCAGTACCGCCGCCAGCGGCTCCCGGACCAGCCGCACCGACCGCGCCCAGTCGGCGTCCCGGCCGGTGGCGTCCGGCCCCGCCAGCGAGTCGTCCCGCACGACGAGCGTCCGCGACCGGTCCGCCGCGCCGAACAGCGCCCGGTAGCGCGGCGGGTACATCCGTACGTGCACCGCGACCTCGTGCACCACCGCGTACCAGAGCACGTCCGGCGACAGGCTGAGCGGCAGGTGCTCCGCGAAGGCCGCGTGGGCGGCGCGCAGCAGCAGGCTGCAGGTCGGCTCGGGCTCCGCGAACGCCGGCTCCGCGAACGCCTCGACGAACTCCGGCCGGGCGGGCTGCGGCCGGGGCCGCTCGACCATCGCCGACACGCTGCGGTGGCGGACCAGGAACTCCCCGCCCACCACCGCCCGCAGGAACCGCTCGTTCCCGAGGTCCACCGGTTCCCCGGCGAACCCGTACCGGGTCTCCCCCAGCGGCAACTCGATGATCACGCCCGCCCCCTCACCACCCGGCCCGCCGCCCGACCACCGCACCCGACGGGTGGGTCAGTCCCGAACGCTCCACCCACTCGCGCGCAGCGCCACCGTGAGCCGCTTGACGGCCGTCGGCGCCACCGACAGCTGGACGAAGCCGACCTGCTGCCCGTCCGAGTGCTCGATCAGGACGTCCTCGATGTTCACCCCGGCCTCGCCGACCTCCCCGAACAGCCGGCCCAGCTCGCCCGGCTGGTCGCCGAGCACCACCGAGACGGTCTCGTACCGGGTGGGCGGGGCGCCGTGCTTGCCGGGGATGCGGGCCTGCCCGGTGTTGCCGCGCCGCATCACCGCTTCGATGCCCTCGGCACCGGAGCGGCGGATGCCCTCCTCCTCCGCCGCCAGGGCGCGCAGCGCGCTGACGGTCTCACCGAGGTCGCCGGCGACGTCCTCCAGCACGTCGGCGACGGCGCCCGCGTTGGCGGACAGGATGTCGACCCACATCCCGGGGTTGGAGGCGGCGATCCGGGTCACGTCGCGTACGCCCTGGCCGGACAGCCTTATGGCCGTCTCGTCGGCGTGCTCCAGCCGGGCCGCGACCAGCGAGGAGACCAGCTGCGGGGCGTGCGAGACCAGGGCCACGGCCCGGTCGTGCGCGTCCGCGTCCATCACGATCGGCATCGCGCCGCACAGTGCGACCAGCTCCAGCGCGGCGTTGAGCGTGTCGGTGTCGGTGTCGGCGGTCGGGGTGAGCACCCAGGGGCGGCCCTCGAACAGGTCGGCACGGGCGGCCAGCGGCCCGGAGCGCTCGCGGCCGGCCATCGGGTGACTGCCGATGTAGTGGACGGTGTCCAGGCCGAGCGCGGCGATCTCGCTGCCCGGACCGGACTTCACACTGGCCACGTCGGTGTACCAGTGCGCCAGGTTGCGGCGCTGGCAGTCCGCCAGCACCTTGCCGACCAGCGCCGGCGGGACGGCGATGATCGCCAGGTCGACCGGGCCCTCGGCCGGTTCGGTGGTGCCGGCGCCGAGCGACTCGGCGGTGCGGGCCGCGTCCGGGTCCGCGTCCTCCAGATGGACGGTCAGCCCGCGGGCGGCCAGGGCCAGGGCTGCGGAGGTGCCGATCAGGCCGGTGCCGACGACGACGGCAGTGCGCATGGCGGGTGGCTCTCCTCGATCACGGTTCTCGACTGGACGGTTTGTCACTGGCGGTTCTCAACAGGTGCCGGTGTCGCGACAGGTACCGGAGTCGGCCGGGAACACCCGGGCCCATCCTCCCACCCGACGGTCCCCCGAAACCCCCGACCCCGAGAACCCCGCCGACAACTCCGGTAACCCCGCCCCCGGCAACCCCGGCAGTCACCCCGTCGGCAACGCCGCCGGCAACCCCGCCGACAACTCGTCCCCGGCAACCGCGCCGACGGCCCCCACCTCCGGCAACCGCGGCGCCCCGCCCCCCGTCCCACACAGTGCACACGCCGTGCCCCGGGAAATCCGGCGACGCCCGGCCCCGCGCGGGGCAGACTGGCCGCCCGAGGGGGACGGCGGGGCGAGCCGCGGCACACCGGACGCGAACAAAGGGGTTGCGCATGGACGACCAGCGGGACGATCAGCACAGCAGTCACACCGGGCCGTCGAAACCGCCGGCCGTACCGGCCCACCCGTCCGCCCTGGACTCCGTCGTGGTGTACGCCGAGGGCGCGGTGTGCCGGCGCCGGGCCACCGTCCCGGTCCCGCCCGACGGACGGCTGCGGTTGACCGGCCTGCCCGACTCGCTGCACGCCGATTCGCTGCGCGCCCGGGTGCTCGCCGGCCCGGCCGGCACGGCGGTCGTCGAGGCCCGACTGGAAACCCTCACCGAACTCCACGAGCCCGGCGAACTCCCAGTACTGCGACGCGAGTTGGACGAGGCCATGGAACGCCAGGGCGCGCTGAACGAGCGCCACCGGCTGGTCCAGGCCGCGATCGCCGAGACCACCGCCCTGCGCGCCGTCCCACCGCAGCGCCGCCCCGACGAACCACTGCGCCGCACCCCGGCCGAGGCCTGGCTGGAGCTCGCCGACTTCGTCGACGAGCGGCTGGCCGGCCTCCAGGAGCGCGCCGAGCGGCTCACCCGGGAGATCGAACTCGCCGACCACGAGCGCCAGTTGGCCGCCGACCGGCTGGACCGCGCGTCCACCGCCGAGCGGACCGAACCGGTCCAGGCCACCGACACCGTCCTGCTCACCCTGACCACCACGCCCGGCACCCCCGGCACCCCCGGCACCAGCACCGGCACCGAACCGGTCGAGCTGGAACTGGAGTACGGCGTCCCCACCGCCCGCTGGGTGCCCACCTACCGCCTCAGCCACCGCACCGGCGACGACACCGCCCACCTGGTCCTGCGCGCCGCCGTCGCCCAGTACACCGGCGAGGACTGGACGGGCGTCCGGCTCGCCCTCTCCACCGCCGACCTGGAACGCCGCACCGACCTGCCCAGACTCGCCTCACTGCGGATCGGCCGCAGCCAGCCCGCCCCGCCGCCCTCCGGCTGGCGCGAGCCCCCGGCCGGCCTGTCCGACCTCTTCACCGGCTACGACGCGGCCGCCGCCGACCGCCCCGCCACCCACCGCCCCCTCACCCACCGCCCCCTCACCCGCGGCCCCGTCGCCCCGGTCCCGGTCCCGCCCCCGGTCCCGGTCCCGACCCTGGCCGCCAAGGCCGCCCAGCGCCTCGCGGCCCGCCCCGGCGGCGCCCGCCCCACCGGCCCGGGCCCCGAGTTCCTCCCGGACGAGGCCGCCCCCGCCGGCCCCTCCGGCGGCGGCTCGCTCAGCGTCCAGGAATCCGCACCCCCGCCGCCCGGATTCGCCGGCTACGGCACCCCGCCCGCACTCAGCGCCCCGATGCCCCAGGCCCCCGGCGGCGCCCCCATGCCCCAGGCCTTCGGCGGCGCCCCGCCCGAGGAGTCCCGCCGCGCCCGCCGCCGCAGCGCGGCCCCGCCCCCGGCCACCGGATTCGCGCCGGAAGCCGTCCTGCTCGACTACCCCGACCTCCAGCTGGCCGGCCCCGACGACCCCTCCGGCCGGCGCGGCACCCTGCGCCCCACCCCGGCCCGGGTCGAGCGCGACGAGCTGGCGCAGCTGCTGCCCGGCGGCCGCGAGGGCGGCCGCCTGGCCCGCCTCGCCCTCCCCCGCCACGCCGTCCCGCCCCGGGAGTCGGCCGGCTCCTTCGACCACCGCTTCGACGCCGCGGCCCGCGCCGACATCCCGTCCGACGGCACCTGGCACACCGTCACGGTGGACGGCGTCCCGCTCTCCGTCCGCCCCGAGTACGTCACCGTCCCCGCCGTCGAGGCGAAGGTGTACGCGACCCTGGTGCTCGTCAACCGCACCGACCGCGCCGTGCTGGCCGGCCCGGTGGAGGTCACCGTGGACGACGAGTTCCTGCTCACCGCCGCCCTGCCGACCCTCGCCCCGGGCGGCACCAGAAGCCTGGGCATCGGCGTCACCGAGAGCATCGAGGTGGCGCGCCGGACCGAGCTGCACGAGTCCGCCACCGGCATGCTGAAGGGCAACAGCACCGTGCTCGACCACCGGGTGCACGTCCAGCTGGCCAACCGGCTCGGCCGCGCCGTCACGGTCGAGGTCCGCGAGCGCGTGCCCGTCGCCTCCGACGCCGAGATCCGGATCGAGGAGCGCGCCGACTGGCAGGCCCCGGCCGTCCCGACCCCGGAGTGCCCGGCCGGCACCCGGCTCTGGCGGGTCGAACTGCCACCGGGCGGCCGCACCGAGCTGGACGGCGGCTACCAGATCAAGATCCCGGCCGGAAAGGCCATCGTCGGCGGAAACCGGAGGAACTGACAGATGACCGAAGAGACCGTCCCCCTCCCCGTCACCGCCGTCACCTGCCTGGAGGACCGCGCCCAGGTCGAACGCTCGGTGACGGTCGAGCTCACCGGGGGCGTCCAGCGGCTGCGGCTGGGCCCGCTCACCGCCCTGGCCGTGGACCGCACCCTGCGCGTCGAGGCCGCCGACCCCGGCACCCGGGTGCTGGAGGCCCGGCTGGTGCGCACCTGGACCCCGCGCGCCCCGCTGCCACCCGGCCCGGCGGACTCCGCGCTGCGCCACCGGCTGCACGCGCTGGAGGCCGAGTCGCGGCTGGCGGACCAGACCCGCGCCCGGCTGGAGGCCCGGCTCGCCCTGCTCGCCCAGCTCTCCGCGGACCTGCTGCGCGAGATCGGCGAGGGCGCCGGCGGCGGCGAGATCGAACGCACCCGCTGGGCCCGCGAGCTGGACCGGGTGGACGCCGAGCGTGAGCGCTACGGCGAGGAACTGCGCGCCACCCGCTCCCGGCTGCGCCGCGTGGACCAGGAGCGCTCCCAGGCCCTGCTGGCCCTGGACGCGGCCGAGGAGGAGCCCGCCGAGCTGCACGCCCACCTGGAGCTCACCGTCGAGGCCGAGCGCCCCGGCCCGGCCGGGCTGACCGTCCACCACCTCGTGCCCTGCGCCCTGTGGCGCCCCTCGTACCGCGCCACCCTGGACGCCGGCAGCCTGCGCCTGGAGTCGGAGGCGGTGGTCTGGCAGCGCACCGGCGAGGACTGGACCGGCGCCCGGCTGACCTTCTCCACCGCCCGCTCCGCCCTCGCCACCGACCCGCCCGCGCTCACCGAGGACGTCCTGACCCTGCGCGAGCGCACCGACGAGGAGCGCCGCACGGTCGACGTCGAGCTGCGCGAGGAGGAGGTCGGCACCCTCGGCCCGGGCGCCGCCGTCCCCGGCCTGGACGACGGCGGCGAGGTCCGGGTGCTGCCCGCCCCCGCCCCGGCCACCGTCCGCTCCGACGGCCGGGCGCACCGGGTCCCGCTGGGTGCCTTCACCGGCCCGGCGGGCAGCGAGTACGCCTGCGCCCCGGAGCTGTCCCCGCTGGTCACCCAGGTGGTCCGGTTCCGCAACACGGCCGGGCACCCGCTGCTGGCCGGCCCGGTCGAGCTGGTGCGCGGCAGCGGCTTCACCGGTCGCGGCGAGCTGCGCTTCACCGCCGCGGGCGCCGACGCCGAGCTGTCCTTCGGCAGCACGGACGACTACCGGGTGGTCCGCGAGACGGACGAACGCCGGAGCAGCGCCGCGCTGAGCGGCCGCCAGACCACCACCCGCACCGTCCGGCTGCACCTGTCCCGCTTCTCCGGCCCGGAGGAGCGGGACGAGCGGCTGGTCACGGTGCGTGAACGGGTGCCGGTCTCCGAGGTGGCCGCGGTCGAGGTGCGGCTGCGCAAGGAGGAGTGCTCCCCGGCGCCGGACTCGCTCGACGCCGAGGGCATCGTCCGCTGGGACGTCCCGCTCGGCCCGGGCGCCCGCCGCAGCCTCACCCTGGTGTACGAGGTCTCCGCCTCCGCCAAGGTGGCCGGGCTGTGACGCCGGAGGGCCCGTGACGACCGCTCAGGACCGGAAAGCGGGTACAAAAGGAACATGATCCTCCATCTCGCCCCCCTGGACGACTGGCTGTCCGACCCCGGCCGCCCGTACGCCACCGCCTCACTGCTCACCGACGGGTTCATCCACTGCTCGGCGGACGAGCAGACGGCGCTCGCGGTGGCCAACGCCTTCTTCACCGACACCCCGGACCCGCTGATGGTGCTGCTGATCGAGGAGGCACTGGTGGAGCCGATGGTGAAGTGGGAGGCCGCGCACGGCGCCCCGCCGCCGGGGGCCACCCCGGGCGTCCTCTTCCCGCACATCTACGGGCGGCTGAACCGCTCCGCCGTGCTCGGCCTGGAAAAGGTCGAGCGCGGCCCGGACGGCCGCTGGGCCTCCCTCAGCCCCTGGAGCTGAACGGCGTCCGGCCAGGCGTCCGGATCCGATGGGCAGAGACCCTAGAGCCACCCCCGCTCCCGGGCCGCCATCCCGGCCTGGAAGCGGGTGGTGGCGCCCAGCGAGCGCATCAGGGCCTGCAGCCGCCGCTGGGTGGTCCGGGCGCTCCAGCCCAGCGAGCGGGCGATCGACTCGTCGGTCAGCCCGGCGGCCAGCAGGCCGAGCAGCTTGCGGTGGTCGGCGTCCGGCTCCGCCGAGGCGTCCCCGGTGCCGATCGCGGCCTGCAGCTGCACGGCGCGTTCCCACTCCGCCTCGAACAGGGTGTCCAGCGCCTGAAGCAGCGCCGAGGGGTGGATCACGTAGGCCGCGTCCAGCACGCTGTCGCCGACGCTGATCGGGATGATCGCCATCCGGTCGTCCGAGATGATCATCTTCATCGGCAGCGTCGGCCGCACCCGGGCCTCCTCGCCGTCCGCGACGCCGACCAGGATGTTCCGCTCCAGCCGACCGGGCCAGGCCACCGCCTCCCGGTCGTAGATGGTCCGGAACCGCAGCCCCTCCCGCAGCCGCCGCCGCTGCTGCGGCATCGCCGCCACCGGGTCCTGGATGTACGGCGGGCGGTCGAAGCCGCGGACCTGGTACTGGCTGCTCCCGGTGATGTGCTCCAGCCGCTGGGCTATCGCCTCGCCACCGGTCAGCACCTCCACCGAGTGCGCCGGGTCGGTGTAGCGCGAGGCCTCCCGGAAGGCGTCCATCAGCCGGTGCATCTCGGCCCGGGCGCTGCGCAGTTCGGACTCCCGGTGGCCGATCAGGGTCCCTATCGCCACGTCCGGAGCGACCGGCAGGTAGCGCTCCCGGTCCACCGGCGCCCGGGTGGCCATCCCCTGCTGCGCCAACCGGTCCAGCGCGCGCACGCTCTGCTGGAGCGTCAGGCCGCAGCTCCCGGCCAGCTCCTCCGCGGTGGACTGCGGACTGGCGACCAGCGCCGCGTACACCTGTCCGTCCGGCTCGGCCAGTCCCAACGGGCCGAGCGCGTGTCCGGCGGACCGTCCCAGTGCTGCATCGGACACGACGCCGTCTCCCCCTGTTCGCCCCGGACCACCCCTCCGGCGCCGGTGCTGGCGCAGTCCCGCCACACGGCGGGGCAGTGGTCCGGTGGCCATCCTCGGCCACGGATCATGGCGCTGACAAGGCCGTGACCAGCGGTTGCGTCCCGGCTCACACACACGTCGGAGGGTCCCCCGCCACCACGGGCGGGGGACCCTCCGACGAACAACCGCTGAAGAAGCCGGACCCTTACAGGCCGACCTCGCGCATCAGCTGGCCGACCTCCGGGTTGGTCAGCCGGCGCAGCCAGCCCGACTTCTGGTCGCCGAGCGCGATCGGACCGAAGTGGGTGCGCACCAGCTTCTCCACCGGGAAGCCGACCTCGGACAGCATCCGCCGGACGATGTGCTTGCGACCCTCGTGCAGGGTCACCTCGACCAGGTAGTTCTTGCCGACGTTGGAGATCACCTTGAAGCTGTCGGCGCGCGCGTAGCCGTCCTCCAGCTCCACGCCCTGGGCCAGCCGCTTGCCCAGGTCACGCGGGATCGGGCCTTGGATGGCGGCCAGGTAGGTCTTGGTCACGCCGTACTTGGGGTGGGTGAGACGGTGGGCCAGCTCGCCGTGGTTGGTGAGCAGGATGATGCCCTCGGTCTCGGTGTCCAGCCGGCCGACGTGGAACAGCCGGGTCTCCCGGTTGGTCACGTAGTCGCCCAGGCACTGGCGCCCGTCCGGGTCCTCCATGGTGGAGACGACGCCGGCCGGCTTGTTGAGCGCGAAGAACAGGTAGGACTGGGTGGCGACGGTCAGGCCGTCCACCTTGATCTCGTCCTTCTCCGGGTCGACCCGCTTGCCCTGCTCGGTGACCTGCTTGCCGTTGACCTCGACCCGGCCCTGCTCGATCAGCTCCTCGCAGGCGCGCCGGCTGCCGATGCCGGCCCGGGCCAGCACCTTCTGCAGGCGCTCGCCCTCGGGCTCGCCGAAGGTCTTGGGCAGCTTGACGGCCGGCTTGTCGTGCCGGGCCAGGACGGCGTCCTCGATCTTGGCCTGCAGTTCGCGCGAGCGCTGCGGCTGGCGGCGCGGGTCGCCCGGGGCGCCCTGGCCCTCCCGGCGCGGGCGCGGGGCCGGGCTGGGCCGACGGCCGGCGAAGCCACCGCGGGCCGGGGTGGCGTTCGGGCCGCCGCCGTACTCGGGGCGGTCGTACCTGCGCTCCTCGGGCCGCAGCGGGCGGTCCGGGTAGCTGCGGTCGTCCCGCCGGTCGTCCCGGCGTCCGCCGTCCCGCCCGTACGAACCGCCACGCGAACCCGAGCCGGAGCCCGAACCGCCGCCGTACGAGCCGCCGCGCGAGCCGGAGCCGGAGCCCGAGCCACCGCCGTACGAACCACCACGCGAACCCGAGCCGGAGCCCGAGCCGCCACCGTACGAACCGCCACGCGAACCCGAACCGGAGCCCGAGCCGCCACCGTACGAACCGCCACG